>DATFRW010000047.1:0-16301 GCA_035262945.1 Solirubrobacteraceae bacterium | reverse complement strand
TGAGCTCGAGGACCTCGCCCTTGACGTCCACCGTGATCTTCTGCGACAGGTCGCCGTTGGCGACGGCGGTAGTCACCTGGGCGATGTTGCGCACCTGCCCGGTGAGGTTGGACGCCATGAAGTTCACGTTGTCGGTGAGGTCCTTCCAGGTGCCGGCGACGCCGGGGACCTCGGCCTGGCCGCCGAGCTTGCCCTCGGTGCCGACCTCGCGCGCCACGCGCGAGGCCTCGTCGGCGAACGAGCCGAGCTGGTCGACCATCGCGTTCACCGTGGTGCCGATGCGCGCGAACTCGCCCTTCAGCGGCTGGCCCTCGATGGTGAGCGCCATCTTCTGGGTCAGGTCGCCCTCCGCGACGGCGACGATCACGCGCGCGACCTCGGTGGTGGGGCGGACGAGGTCGTCGACGAGCCCGTTGACCGACTCCAGCGCGGTCGACCAGCCGCCGTGGGCGCCGTCGACGCGCGCGCGCTCGGTCATGCGACCCTCGCGGCCGACCACGCGGCCCAGGCGGACGAGCTCGGCGGTGAGCTGCGCGTTGCGCTCGACGAGCTGGTTGTAGGCGGCCTCGAGCTCGCCGAGCACGCCCTTGCGGCGTGCCGGCAGGCGCGACGAGAAGTCGCCCGCGGCCGCGGCACGCATCGCGGCTTCCAGGCGACGGAGGACTTCGTCCTCGTCCCCTGATCGCGTGGCGGCACCGTTCGTCCGTGTGGTCCCCACCTTGTCCGCGACAGCGGTGGTCTTGCTCATCCTGCTGCCCCCAGCTCCTCGTTTGGGCGATGTGTCACATGAACGCTATCGGTCGTGCGGTCGCGCGGGTGAAGACCGGTGTTGGCGAGCAACCCGGGGAGGAACGCTCGCGGGGTCCGTCGAATGGATGCCTGCCCATGAAGCGCACGGCAGCGGATTCCCCTGCGGCACCTATCGAGGCCGCCGGTCATCAGACCCTTTCGTCCTATATCCGGGCGCGGTTCGACGAGTTCTCGCGTTCGCAGAAGGACGTCGCCCAGTACATCGTCGACCACCTCGACGAGGTCGCCTTCCAGACAGCCGAGGAGCTCGCGCGGCGCGCGAACACCTCGTCGTCGACGGTGGTGCGCTTCTCGCAGGCGCTCGGCTTCGAAGGCTTCCCCGAGCTGCAGGGCCAAGCGCGCGACGAGTACCGCCGGCGCGTGGCCGCGGGCCTCGCCGGCGCCGCCGGCGGCGCCAACGGGACCGTCGAGCCGCTGTTCTCGCTCGACCAGAGCGAGTTCGAGACCGCCGTGGCGGCCGACCACGTCAACGTCGAGGAGACCGCGCGGCGGATGTCGCGCTCGGAGGTCGAGGCCGCGATCGACGCGATCGCGGGCGCCCGGCGGGTGCTCATCGCCGGCACCGACCAGATGGCGTTCTTCGCGTCCTACCTGCGCCACCTGCTCATGCTGCTCGACCTGCAGGCCGACATCGTCGCGTCGCCGTCCCAGGAGGCGCTCTCGCGGCTCGGGCGCATCGACGACTCGATGCTCGTCATCGGTCTGTCGGCCGGCCGGCCGCATCCGCTCGTCGTGCGCGCGATGAAGCTCGCGCGCCACCGCAAGGCGCGCACGGTCGCGATCACCGACGCGACGCTCTCCGAGGTCGCCAAGCTCGCGCAGATCCGCCTGTACTACTCGTCGAACTCGCCCGCGTACGTGCGCTCGCACACCGCGCTGCTGTCGCTCATCCAGGCGCTGGCCTACGGCGTGTACAGCCGCGACGCCGAGCAGTACGCCGACCGGATCAAGGCGTTCAGGCTGAAATAGGGGTCACCTCCGCGGGCCATCCCTGGCCCGCGTTCTGAGAAGGAGGCCGGCCTCCGGCCGGCGTAACCGGGCGGGCTGCGCCCGCCCTTCGCGCCCGTATCATGGGTCGCGATGCGAGACGAAGCGACTTTCAGGGTCAAGGCCGGCTTGGCCGAGATGCTCAAGGGCGGCGTCATCATGGACGTCGTCGACGCCGACCAGGCGAAGATCGCCGAGGACGCCGGCGCCTCCGCCGTGATGGCGCTCGAGCGCGTGCCCGCCGACATCCGCCGCGACGGCGGCGTGGCCCGCATGAGCGATCCGGCCATGATCAAGGGCATCCAGCAGGCCGTGACCATCCCGGTGATGGCCAAGGCGCGCATCGGGCACTTCGCCGAGGCGCAGGTGCTCGAGGCCCTCGAGGTCGATTACATCGACGAGTCCGAGGTCCTCACCCCGGCCGACGAGGCCCACCACATCGACAAGTGGGCGTTCCGCATCCCGTTCGTGTGCGGCGCGACGAACCTCGGCGAGGCGCTGCGGCGCATCGGCGAGGGCGCGGCCATGATCCGCTCGAAGGGCGAGGCGGGCACCGGCGACATCGTCGAGGCGGTCCGCCACCTGCGCTCGATCACCGGCGAGATCAAGCGGCTTGGCACGCTGACCGAGATGGAGCTCATGACCGCCGCGAAGGACCACGGCGCGCCGTACGACCTCGTGCGCGGCGTGGCGCAGGAGGGCAAGCTGCCGGTCCCGCTGTTCTGCGCGGGCGGGATCGCGACGCCGGCCGACGCGTCGCTGGTCATGCAGCTCGGCGCCGAGGCCGTCTTCGTCGGCTCGGGCATCTTCAAGTCGTCCAACCCGGCGGAGCGGGCCGCGGCCATCGTCGAGGCCACGACGCACTTCAACGACCCCGAACGCGTCGCGCGCGCGAGCGAGGGCCTCGGCGCCGCGATGCAGTCGCTCGAGGCGCGCAAGCTCGAAGAGGGTCAGTTGCTCGCCGGCCGGGGTTGGTAACGATCTGCGGGGCCTCTCGCCGCGCCTGGCGGCGTCGCTGCGAACGGGTCCGTGCTACCGCACTGTCCCCGCTCGCGCTCCTTGCCAGCCACGACGATAGGCGCCGCAGATGAGCCAACCCGTGCCGCGCATCGGCGTCCTCGCCCTGCAGGGCGGCTTCGCCGCGCACGCGCGCATGCTGCGCGCGCTGGGCGCGGAGGTGCGCGAGGTCCGCACGCCGGCGGACCTCGAAGGCCTCGACGGGCTCGTGATGCCGGGCGGGGAGTCGACGACGATGACGCTCGGCATCGAGCGCGAGGGGCTCGCCGAGCCGTTGCGCGCGTTCGGGAGGCCGATCTTCGGAACCTGCGCGGGCCTCATCCTGCTCGACCGGACCCACCTCGGCCTGATGGACATCGTCGCGGAGCGCAACGCGTTCGGCCGCCAGCTGCACTCGTTCGAGGAGGACCTCGAGTTCCCGGACATGGAGGGCGGCCCGGTGCGCGCCGTGTTCATCCGCGCGCCGTGGATCACCGAGTACGGGCCCGACGTGGAGGTGCTCGCCGCGGTCGACGGGCACCCGGTCGCCGCCCGCCAAGGCGACCTGCTCGCGATCTCCTTTCACCCCGAGCTGGGCGACGACGACCGCCTGCACGGCCTGTTCCTCCGACAGGTGACGGCCGCGCGCGAGAGCGGTACGCTCGCGGCGTGGAACGCTGGTCGGCCGCCGAGGCCGCCCTGCTCGTAGGGTGGGCGGCACTCGCCACGGGACTGCTGTCGCACGCTTGGCGACACCACAGCCTCGGCGTCCTGGCGCTGGCGATCTTCGCGACGTGGCAGCTGTGCCACGTCTGGGAGGTCATGCACCGCGCTAGATGACGAGCCCGTGGCGCACCGTGTTCTCCGTGACCACGCGCGGCTCGACGAAGTGCAGGAGGTAGTCGGGCCCGCCGGCCTTCGTGCCGGTGCCTGACAGGCGATTGCCGCCGAACGGCTGGCGGCCGACCATCGCCCCGGTGATCGGGCGATTGACGTAGAGGTTGCCGACCGGCGTGCGCCGCACGACGCGCTCGACGGTGTGCGGGTTGCGGCAGAACAGGCCGCCGGTGAGCGCGAAGTCGAGCTGCTCGACCCGGTCCATCGCGGCGTCGATGCTCGGGACGCGCTCAATGGCGAGAAGGGGGCCGAAGATCTCCTCGTTGAGCACGGGCGAGTCGGTGGGGAGGTCGGCGGCGACGGTCGGCGCGACGAACCAGCCGTGGTTCGGAAGTCCGTCGGTGGCCTCGGCGGCGATCCGGCCGGTGTCGCGCGCGATCTTGCGGTAGCGCTCGACGCGCGCCTGGGCGTCCTGCTCGATGACGGGCGGGACGTCGATGCCGAAGGTGTCGGCCTGGCCGACGACGAGGACGTCGACGGCGCCGGCGACGCGCTCGAGCAGTGCATCGGCGATCGCTTCGTGGACGAGGACCCGCGACGCGGCCGAGCACTTCTGGCCGGCGTAGATGAACGCGCTCTGGACGATCCCGGGGACGGCGTCGTCGAGGTCGGCGTCGGAGTCGACGATGACGCAGTTCTTGCCGCCCATCTCGGCCACGACGCGCTTGAGGTGGTGGGCGCCGGGCTCGGCGGCAGCGCGGATGATCTGCAGGCCGACGGGCCCGGAGCCGGTGAAGGCGATCGTGTGCACGCCGGGGTGGTTGACGAGCGCCGCGCCGGTGTCGCCCTCGCCGGGGAGCAGCGCGATCGCCTCGGGCGGGACGCCGGCCTCGCGCAGCGCGCGGACCACGATCCAGCCGCACGCGGGCGACTGCTCGGCGGGCTTGAGGACGACGGCGTTGCCGGTGGCCAGGCCGGCGGCGGTCATGCCCATCGGGATCGCGATCGGGAAGTTCCACGGCGCGATGACGGCGACGACGCCACGCGGCGCGTAGTGCATCTCGTTGCGCTCGCCGGGCACCTGGAAGAGCGCCTTGCCACGATCGAGCGCGACGGCGCCGCGCGCGTAGAACTCGAGGAAGTCGATGGCCTCGCAGACGTCCGCATCCGCCTCGCCCCAGGGCTTGGCGCACTCGCGGACCTCGAGCGCCGCGAGCTCCGCACGGCGTTCGCGCATCCACGCGGCCGCCTTCACGAGGATCTCGGCTCGGCGCGCGGCCGGCACTGCGGACCATCTCGCAAACCCGCGCGCGGCAGTTGCGACCGCTTCGTCGACCTCGGCCTCGGTGGCCAAGGCACTGACGGCGACGACCCGGTCGGGGTTGCCGGGATCTTCCGAGGTCAACTCTTGCCCGTGGCGCTCCCCATCGCCGATCCACACCGGCACGCGCAGCGGTAGTCGCAGGCGGTCCATGCCCGCGCTGAGCTCGTCGCGCACGGTCGCGCGCCGGAGCTCGCCGATCGGCTCGTTGACGAACGTGGGCAGGTCGGTCATGGCGCGGCCAGGAGCTCGTCGAGCGGCCGGCCGGCGGCCTGCTCGTGCAGGAACGATTCGTTGCTGGTGTTCTCGAGCAGCCGGCGCACCAGGTAGGCCATGCCGGCGACCAGGTCGCCGACCGGGCAGTAGGTGCGGACGCGCAGCCCGCGCGTGGCGAGCGCCTGCTGGAGGTCGTCGCCGAGGCCGCGGAGGACCTGGATCTCGACGTCGCCGTCGTCGCCGCCCATCGCGCGGTTGGCCGCGACGGCGTGGGCGATCGAGCGCAGGTTGTGCGACGCGATGGCGACGCGGACGCTCGGGCGGGCCTCGAGCAGGCGCAGGGTGAGCGCCTCGAAGTTGCGGTCCGAGTCGGCCTTGACCTCGAACACCGGCGACTCCCAGCCGTGCTGGCGCGCCTCGACGATCTCATGGTCCCAGTAGGCACCCTTCACCAGGCGGACGAGGAGCGGATAGCCGCGCGGCGTCGCGTGCGCCCAGGCGATGATCCGGTCGCACAGGTCGGGGCTGTCGCGCAGGTAGGCCTGGAGGACCAGGCCGGCCGACGGCCCGTCGCGGAACTCGTCCTCGGCGAGCAGCTCGAGCACGAGCTCGGTGACGGCCTCGCGCGAGTCGTAGGACTCCATGTCGATGTGCAGGTGCGCGTCGAGCTCGCGGGCGCGGCGCAGCAGGTCGCGCAGCCGGCCGGCGGCGTCGCGCTTGCCGCGCTCCGGCGCATCGGGGCGCAGCAGCGGCGTGAGCGCCGAGACCTTCACGGACAGGTTCGCGCGCGGGATGCGGCCCGCGCTGTCCTCCTCGAGCCGGGGCCGCGCGGGCAGCCCCTTGTACACCTCGGCGAGCCCGTCGAGCGCCTCGCGGCAGCGCGCGGCGTAGCGGTCGGCCTCCGCACTCGTCACCGTCGCCTCGCCGAGCAGGTCGACGCTCGTCGCCACGCCCTTGCGCCACAGCTCCTCGAGCACGCCGTTGGCGTCGCGTGGCGTCTCGCCGACGATGAAGCGGTGCGCCATGTGCTTGACCCCGGCCGCGGCGGCCGCGCCCAGCGCGGTTCGTCCGGCCTTCGTGCCGGACATCCGCATCGCGACCTCGAGTGGCGGGGGGCGGTCGTCCACCTCCCCGAGGAACCCGGTCAGGTGCTGGGCGAGATCGTCCAGCGACCGGCACGCCGGCACGACGTCGACGAACCGAAAGAGCGCCGCGCGCAGCTCGGCGTCCTGCGACGCGAGCTCCATCGCGCGTTCGTCGATGGCTTTCAGGGGGTGGCGGCTCGTCCCGGGTAACGCGGCGGCGAGATCACGCCCGACGGCAAGGATGTCGGCTTCAGACGCCGCGGCTGTGGGCACGGGTCGAAGATATCGCGCGGCCCTGCTGCACAATTCGGCGCATGCGGATCGCCGTTGCCGCCGACGAACGAGTGGGGGTCGCCGAGGCCGTCGTGGAGGAGCTGCGCAGACGCGGGCACGAGGTGATCGCCCACGGCGCCCTCAACGACGCCGAGCGCGACGACTGGGCATGGGCCTCGGAGGCCGCGGCGCGCGACGTGGTCGAGGGGCGCGCGCAGCAGGCGGTGGTGTGCTGCTGGACCGGGACCGGCGCGTCGATCGCGGCCAACAAGGTGCCCGGCGTGCGCGCCGCGCTCTGCGTCGACGCGCAGACCGCCGACGGCGCGCGCAAGTGGAACGACGCCAACGTGCTTGCGCTGAGCCTGCGGGCGACGTCGGAGCCCGAGCTGGAGGAGATCCTCGACGCGTGGTTCGCCGCCGCGCCGAGCGAGGACCCCGGCGACGTCGCCAACGTCGAGCACCTGGCCGAGATCGAGTGATCGCGATCAACGCGCGGGCCGCCGCGCGGCCCGAGCTCGGCGGCGTCGAGCGCTGGGCGCGCGAACTGGCGGCGCGCCTGCCCGCGCTGGGCGACTACGAGGTGATCAGGCCCCCCGCCGCGCTCGTGCACCGCGCCGGCCACGCGTGGGAGCAGGGCGTGCTGCCGTTCGCGGCTCGGCGCGCGCGGCTCCTGCTCAACCCCGCCAACCTCGCGCCGGTCGCGTTCCCGCGAAACGCCGTCGTCATCCACGACGCGGCGGCGCTGCGCAACCCGTCGTGGTACTCGCGCGCCTACGCCACCTGGCAGCGCGCCGTGCTGCCGGCGGTCGCGAAGCGGGCGAGGGTCGTCGTCACCGTGAGCGAGTTCTCGCGCGGCGAGCTGCACGAGCTGCTCGGCGTCGACGCGCACGTCGTGCCCGGGGGCGTCGACGCCCGCTTCCGCCCGGACGCCGACCCCGGGCCGGCGCGCGCCGCGCTCGCCTTGGAGCGCCCGTATGTGCTCACGGTGGCGAGCCGGACCGCGCGCAAGAACCTCGGCGCCCTCGATGCCACGGCGGGGCGCCTGGCGGCGAACGGCATCGACCTCGTCGCCGCCGGCGGTGCGCGGCCGCAGTTCCGCGCCGAGTCGGCCGGGCCGAGGGCGCTCGGCCACGTGCCCGACGAGCACCTCCCGGGGCTGTACGCCGGGGCCGAGGCGTTCGTCCTGCCGTCGCTGCACGAGGGGTTCGGCCTGACGTGCCTGGAGGCGATGGCGTGCGGGACGCCGGTCGTCGCCGCCCGGGCCGGCGCGCTGCCGGAGACCTGCGCCGACGCGGTGCGCTACGCGGACCCGAACGACCCCGACGAGATCGCCGACCACGTCGAGGCGGCGCTGACAGACGAGCGGTTGCGCGCCGCCGGTCCCGCGCGCGCCGCCCAGTTCACCTGGGAGCGCACGGTCGGTGAGCTCGACGCGCTCATGCGACACCCGCCGCCGCCCGCATCCGCCCGACGGTGACGCCCGCGAGCTCCCGCGCCCGCACCGCACCGGCCGCCAGGACCCGGTCGAGCTCGCTGCCTTCGTCCATCAGCTCGCGGAACCGCGCCCGCGGCGCGCGCAGCGTGTCGTCGAGCGCCTCGAACAGCGCGGTCTTCGCCTCGCCGTAGCCGATGCCGCCGCGCTCGTAGCGCGCCTGCATCGCGCGGACGTCGTCCGGCGGCGCGAACTCGCGGTAGAGCCTGAAGACGGTGTCGTCGTCCGGGTCCTTCGGCTCCTCCGGCGGTCGCGAGTCGGTGACGATGCGCATCACGCAGCGCCGCAGCTCGTCGGGCTCGGCGAACAGGGGGATCACGTTGCCGTAGCTCTTGCTCATCTTGCGCCCGTCGAGGCCCGGAACCGTGGCGACGCCGGGATCGACGGCGGCCTCCGGCACCCGCAGCACCTCGCCGTACGCGGCGTTGAACGCCCGCGCCAGCTCGCGAGCGATCTCGACGTGCTGGGCCTGGTCACGGCCGACCGGCACGAGCTCGGCGCCCAGCGACAGGATGTCCGCCGCCATGAGCACCGGATAGCCGTAGAGCCCGGCGGTGATCCCGGCGTCCGCATCGCGCCCCGCGTCGGCGTTCGCGGCGACGGCAGCCTTGTAGGCGTGGGCGCGGTTGAGCTCGCCCTTCGACGTCACGCACGACAGCAGCCAGACCGCCTCGCAGATCTCCGGCACGTCGGACTGGCGGTACAGCGTCGTGGTCGACGGGTCGAGTCCGAAGGCCAGCCACATCGCCGCGAGCTCGCGTGAGCGGGTGCGCACCGCCTCAGGGTCGCGCACCTTGATGAGCGCGTGCAGGTCCGAGACGAAGCACAGCGTCTCGTGCTCGCGGGCAATCCGCAGCGCCGGCCGGAGCATGCCGAGGTAGTTGCCCACGTGCGGCGTGCCCGACGGGGTGATACCGGTGATCGCGATGGTCATTGGGGGTTCCTTTCGACGGAGGAGAAAGCCCCGACGAAGACACCCTTAAACGATTCGAGCCGCCTCGGTCGGGGCGGCTCGATCCAGTGCGCGCAAGAGCGACGGCCGCCTCAGCTGGACGGGCTCCACCAGGCCTGGCGGCTGTCGTTGCGCGTGCGCATTGGAGGGACATGGTACAGCGCCTCGGCCCTATCCTCGACCTCAATGGAGCAGCAGAGCGCGGCACTGCGCGCGATGAACGACGCGCTGCTGGCGATCGCCGCCGAGGCGACGATCGAGCCCATGCTCCAGCGCCTCGCCCACGCCGCGCGCGAGCTCGTCGACGCCCAGTACGCCGCCATCGGCGTGCCCGACGGCGAGGGCGCCTTCGCCCAGTTCATCACCTCGGGCATGAGTGACGGGCTCATCGCCGCGATGGGGCCGCTGCCGCGCACGCACGGCCTGCTCGGCGCGATGCTCACGTCGCCGGTGCCCTACCGCACCGGCGACATCCGCCGCGACCCGCGCTTCCGCGGCTGGTGGCCGGCTGCGCACCCGCAGATGCGCTCGTTCCTCGGCGTCCCGATCGTCGCGCGCAGCGGCATCGTCGGCGCGATCTACCTCACCGACAGGATCGGAGCCGAGGAGTTCAGCGAGTCCGACCAGCAGCTCATCGAGATGCTCGCCGTGCACGCGGCGATCGCCATCGAGAAGACGCGCCTGTACGAGCGCAGCCGCGAGCTGAGCATCGTCGAGGAGCGCAACCGTCTCGCGCGCGAGTTGCACGACTCGGTGACCCAGAAGCTCTTCGGCCTCACGCTGAGCGCCGAGGCGGCGGCGACCGTCATCGACCGCGACCCCGACGAGGCCAAACGCCAGATCGAGCGCCTGCAGGGGCTCAGCCGCGAGGCCATGGAGGAGCTGCGCTCGCTGATCTTCGAGCTGCGTCCGCCGGCAGTGGAGAGCGAGGGCCTCGCGGTCGCCTTGCGCAAGCACGTCGACGTGCTGCAGCGCGTGCACGGCCATGACGTGAACCTCAGCGTGGAGACCGACGCCGAGCCCGACGGCGCGGGCGACGTCATGCGGATCGCCCAGGAGGCGCTGCAGAACGCGCTGCGCCACGCGCACGCTTCGCGGGTCGACGTCAGCCTCGAGGCGCGCAACGGGCGGCTGCGGCTCGCCGTCACCGACGACGGGGTCGGCTTCGATCCCGAGGAGCCGGGTCTCAGGTCTCGGCGCCTCGGGCTGACCTCGATGGAGGAGCGCGCCCGCGCGCTCGGCGGGACGCTCACGATCGAGTCCGAGCCCGGCGCCGGCACGACGATCGCGCTGGAGGTGCCGCGTTGATCCGGGTCGTCATCGCCGACGACCACGCCGTGGTCCGCGAGGGCCTGCGGGCGTTCCTCGCGCTGCAAGACGACGTCGAGGTCGTAGCCGAGGCCGCGGACGGGGAGGAGGCGGTGTCCGCGGTCGATCGCTTTACCACCGACGTCGCGCTCGTCGATCTCGTCATGCCGCGCGTCGACGGCATCGAGGCGATCCGGCGCATCCGCGCGGCGCACCCCGAGACGCGCGTGATCGTGCTCACGAGCTTCGTCGACGAGGACAAGATGCTGCCGGCCGTCCGCGCCGGCGCCTCGGGCTATCTGCTCAAGGACGTTCAGCCGCAGGACCTCGTCGAGGCGATCCGCACCGTCCACGGCGGCGGCACGTTGCTGCACCCGGCGGTCGTCGAGGAGCTCGTGCGGCAGGTCTCACGCGACGGCGAGCGCGGGCGGCCCGACAGCCCGCTCACCGAGCGCGAGCGCGAGGTCCTGGCGCTCATCGCGCGCGGGAGGGCCAACAAGGCCATCGCGTTCGAGCTCGGCGTGGCCGAGAAGACCGTCAAGACGCACGTGAGCAACATCCTGGCCAAGCTCGGGCTGACCGACCGCACGCAGGCGGCGCTGTACGCGGTCCGCGAAGGCCTGGTGGACGGGCGGGCGGGGCCGCAGTCCTAGGCCCAATTCCCGATACCGGCGGCCGGCGGGCGGGCGTAGCTTCGTCCTCATGCCAACCGCCGTCATCACCGGCGCCTCGCGCGGCCTCGGGCTGGCGCTCGCGCGCGCCCTGGCCGAGCGCGGGTGGCGCCTGGTCATCGACGCCCGCGGCGCCGAGGCGCTCGAGAGCGCGCGCGCCGAGCTTGCCGCGCTGACCGACGTCACCGCGCTGGCGGGCGACATCGCCGACGACAGCCATCGCCGCGCGCTCGTCGAGGCTGCTGGCGACCGCATCGACGCGCTCGTCAACAACGCGAGCGTGCTGGGGCCGAGCCCGCAGCCGCCGCTGGCGACCTACCCGCTCGACGTCCTCGACGAGGTCTACCGGGTCAACGCGCTGGCTCCGCTCGCGCTCGTGCAGCTCGCGCTCCCGCGCATGCCCGACGGCGCGCGCATCGTCAACGTCACCTCCGACGCCGCCGTCGAGGCCTATGAGGGCTGGGGCGGCTACGGCTCTTCGAAGGCCGCGCTCGACCAGCTCACCGCGATCCTCGCGGCCGAGCATCCCACGCTCGCCGTCTACGCCTTCGACCCCGGCGACATGAACACCGCGCTGCACCGGGCGGCGTTCCCCGGAGAGGACATCTCCGACCGCCCGCCGCCCGAGGAGAGCGTGCCGGCGCTGCTGGCGCTCCTCGAGCGTGACCTGCCGAGCGGCCGCCACCGCGAGGCCGATCTGCGAGCGAAGCTGTGAGCGCAGAGCCGGTCTTCGACCTGCCCGAGGCGCTCGAGGCGCACGAGCCGCCCGAGGCGCGCGGGCTCGCCCGCGACGACGTGCGCATGCTCGTCGCCCACGGCGACGGCCGCCTCGTGCATGCGCGCGCTCGCGATCTCCCCGACTTCCTCGACGCCGGCGACCTCGTGGTGGTCAACACCTCGGCGACGCTCCCGGCGGCGCTCCCGGCCCGCCGGCTGGACGGCAGCGAGCTCGAGCTGCGCCTGTCGACCCCGCTACCCGGTGCCGGCGACGACCGCTGGGTCATCGAGCTGCGTACGGGCTCGGACCCGTTCGCGGGCGGGCGGCCGGGCGACGTCCTCGCGCTCCCCGGCGGCGGGCGCGCTTACCTCGAGGCGCACTACCTCGCGGGCCAGCGGCTGTGGGCGGCGCGGCTGGAGCTGCCCGAGCCGCTCCTGTCCTACCTCGGACGCTACGGAGCGCCGATCCGCTACCGCTACGTCCCCGACGAGCAGCCGCTCGCGGCCTACCAGACGGCCTACGCGGTCGAACCGGGCAGCGCGGAGATGCCGAGCGCCGGACGGCCCTTGACCCCCACAGTCCTCACCGCGCTCGTGGCGAAGGGCGTGCAGGTTGCCCCCCTCGTCCTGCACACGGGCGTTTCCTCGCCCGAGCGCGGTGAGCGGCCCTACCCGGAGCGCTACCGCGTGCCGGCGACGACCGCGGGGCTCGTGAACGCGACGCGCGCGCACGGAGGCCGCGTGATCGCCGTCGGCACCACCGTCGTCCGCGCGCTCGAGACCGTCGCGCACGCCGACGGCAGCGTCGAAGCGGAGGAGGGCTGGACCGCGCTCGTCGTCACACCCGAGCGCGGCGTGCGCGCCGTCGACGGCCTGCTCACCGGCTGGCACGAGCCCGAGGCGTCACACCTCGACATGCTCGAGGCGGTCGCCGGGCGGCGGCTCGTCTACCGCTCGTACGCCGCCGCGCTCCAGGCCGGCTACCTGTGGCACGAGTTCGGCGACGTGCACCTCATCCTGCCCTGATCACGCCGAGCACCTCGTCGCGCCGGCGCTCCATGTCCGATGGCGACACGAGCGACTCCAGGCACAGCCGCAGCAGCGGCTCCGTGTTCGAGGGCCGGACGTTGAAGTGCCAGTCGTCGTAGTCGACGCTCACGCCGTCGAGGTGCGAGATGCGGGCGTCCGCGTAGCGGCGCTCGAGCTCGGCCATCTTCCCCTCGCCGTCGGCGACCTCGGAGTTGATCTCGCCGGAGATGAAGTACTCGGAGCGGTACGGCTCCAGGAGCTCGCTCATCCGCTTGCCCTCGACGCTGAGCTTCTCGAGCACGAGCAGCGCCGGGATCGTCCCGGAGTCGGCGTTGTAGAAGTCATGGAAGTAGTAGTGGCCGGAGACCTCGCCGCCGAAGGCCGCGCCCTCGTCGCGCATCCGCGTCTTGAAGAACGCGTGGCCGACGCGGTTGGGGTGCGGGACGCCGCCCGCGCGCGTGACCGTGTCGGGGACCGCGCGCGATGCCCGGATGTCGTAGAGGATCGAGGCGCCGGGCGCCTTGGCGAGGAGGTGCTCGGCGAGGATCGCGGTGAGGAAGTCGCCGTCGACGAACGCGCCGGTGTCGTCGATGAAGAAGCAGCGGTCGGCGTCGCCGTCCCAGGCGATGCCGAGGTCGGCGCCGGTCTCGCGGACCTTGTCGACGATGAAGCGGCGGTTCTCCTCGAGCAGCGGGTTGGGCTCGTGGCCGGGGAACTCGCCGTCGGGCACCCAGTAGGTGGTCACCAGGTCGAGGCCGAGGCGCTCGAGCAGCGGGCCGACCATCGGGCCGGCCATGCCATTGCCGCCGTCGACGACCACCTTGAGCGGCTTGACGTTCGCGGGGTCGATGAAGGCGAGCGCGGCGTCCTGGAACGCGGCGGTCACGTCGACGTCCTCGACGTCGCCGCCGCCGGGCGCGGCGCCGAGCCCCGCGTCGATCAGGCGGCGCATGTCCTGGATCCCGTGGTCGCCGCTCAGCGCGATCGCGCCCTCGCGCACGAGCTTGGCGCCGGTGTACGCCTGCGGGTTGTGCGAGGCGGTGCACATCAGCCCGCCGTCGAGCCCGCGCGAGCCGACGAGGAAATAGAGCATCTCGGTGCCGACCATCCCGGCGTCGAGCACGTGCGCGCCCTCGGCGACCATGCCGTCGCGGTAGCGGTCGGCAAGCTCCGGCGCGGTCAGGCGCATGTCGCGTCCGAGGCCCACCCGCAGGTCGGCCGGCGGCTTGCCGGCGAGCCCGGCCAGCACGCGCACGAACGCGCGCCCGACCTGCTCGGCGACGTCGCCGTCGATCTGCTCGCCGTAGAGGCCGCGGACGTCGTAGGCCTTGAAGATCTCGGAGGGGACCGTCACGGGCGCGCAGGGTAGATCAGAAGTCTGCGACGAGCGGTTTCACCGCTAGCATCGCGGGGATGGCAGGCCATTCGAAATGGGCGGGGATCAAGCACAAGAAGGCGATCGTCGACGCACGGCGCGGGAAGCTGTTCACGAAACTCGCCCGCGCCATCACAGTGGCTGCCAAGGACGGTGGGGGCGACCCCGAGGGCAATCCGTCGCTCGCGCTCGCGGTCCAGAAGGCCCGCGACGCGTCGATGCCCAAGGACAACATCGAGCGCGCGATCGCCAAGGGCACCGGCGAGGGTGGCGACGCCGACGCGCTCGAGTCCGTCCTCTACGAGGGCTATGGCCCCGGCGGCGTGGCGCTCCTCGTCGACGCGCTGACCGACAACCGCAACCGCACCGGCTCGGAGGTCCGCCACCTGTTCTCCAAGAACGGTGGCAACCTCGGCGAGCCCGGCTCGGTCGGGTATCTCTTCGACAAGCGCGGCGTGCTCGTCGTCGACGGCAACCGCTACGAGGAGGACGACCTGCTGCCCGCGATCGAGGCGGGCGCGCTCGACGTCTCCCTCGACGACGACGTGTTCGAGATCCTCACCGAGCCTGCCGACCTGCCCACGGTGCGGGCGGCGCTCGAGGACGCCGGCGTCGAGCTCGAGTCGTCCGAGGTCGCCCAGCATCCGAAGACGCGCGTCCCCATCGACGAGGAGACCGCGAGCAAGCTCCTGCGCCTCATCGACGCGCTCGAGGACAACGACGACGTGAACGAGGTCCACGCGAACTTCGATGTGGACGCCGCCGTCCTGGAACGCGTGGCCGGGTAACCGGGCGATGTGATGCCGGCGTCGCTGCGGGAGCGAGGCCCGTTCCGCCTCCTGTTCTGGGGGCAGGCCCTGTCGGTCATCGGCGATCGGATCACGCCGATCGCGATCGCGTTCGCGGTGCTGGGCATCGGTACGGCGACCGATCTCGGCGTGGTGCTGGCCGCGGGCGGCGTCCCGTTCGCGCTGTTCGCGCTCGCGGGCGGCGTCTGGGCCGACCGCATCGGGCGCCGGCGGATCATGCTCGCCTCGGATGTCGTGCGCGCGGTGGTCCAGGCGGCGACCGCGACGCTGCTGCTCACCGGCAGCGCCGAGGTGTGGATGCTCGTCGTGCTGTCGTTCGTGTACGGCACGGCGTCGGCGCTGTTCATGCCCGCGCTGATCGGGCTCATCCCGCAGACCGTCGAGCCCGAGCGCCTGCAGGAGGCCAACGCCCTGCTCTCGCTGACGCGCAGCGTCGCGAACGTGGCGGGGCCGACGCTGGCCGGGGTGCTCATCGCGGCGAGCGGGTCGGGCGAGGCGATCGCGGTCGACGCGGCGACGTTCGCGATCAGCGCGATGTTCCTGGCGCGGCTTCGCCCGGTCGCGGCGCCGGAGGCCGACGTCGGCGAGCACGAGTCGTTCCTGGCCGGGCTGCGCGAGGGATGGAGCGAGGTGCGGTCGCGCGCCTGGCTGCGCTGGGGCCTCGGCGCGATGAGCGCCTACCACGTGTTCGTGCTGCCGGCCGTCTTCGTCCTCGGGCCGACGCTCGCCGAACGCGACCTCAATGGTGCCTCGAGCTGGGCGGCGATCGTGACGTGCTTCGGCGTCGGCAGCATCATCGGCAACGTCGTCGCGCTGCGGCTGCCGCTGCGCCGCCCGGTCGCGATGGCCGCGTTCGCGCTCGTCGGCGCGGGGACGCAGGCGGTGATCATCGGCAGCGGGCTCGGAACGTTCGGGATCGCGGCGCTCGAGCTGCTCGCGGGCATCTGCGTGGCGCTGTTCTTCACCCTCTGGGACCTCAACATCCAGGAGCAGATCCCGCCACGCGCGGTCTCGCGCGTGAGCGCCTACGACTTCACGGTCTCGATGGGCCTCATGCCGCTCGGGATGGCGATCTGCGGCCCGATCGCCGACGCCATCGGGCTCGAGCAGACGCTGCGCTGGATGAGCGTGATCGGGATCGCGGCGGCGCTGGCGTGGCTCGCGCAGCCGTCCGTGCGCGCGGTGCGGCGCCCGCGGCGTCGGCCACCGGCGGAGGCCGCACCGCCCCCCGAGCCGGCCGAGCGCGAGATCGCCGCCGCGTCTTAGGCGGCGCGGGCCCGGTCGTCCTCGAGGCGCCGCGCGCGGTACAGGCGCACGGGGCCGTCGACGCCCTTCAGCGACCGCGCGCCGGCCGACGACCAGCGGTAGGCCTCGGCGGCCGCGTCGCGGACGTCGCGGGTGGCGAGGACGCTCCCCGGACGGG
>DATFRW010000046.1:0-27261 GCA_035262945.1 Solirubrobacteraceae bacterium | reverse complement strand
CGCTGGCTGCGGGTTGTAGACGCGGAGGGCCGGGCGAAGGTCGCGATCGGGACACGGCAGCCAGTTCGCCTGGTCGGCGGGCCTCCGCAGCCAGGGCCACACGGTCCCGCGCTGTCGCCGCAAACGCATCGCTCGCCATTCAGCGATCGGTCCCGCGCCACGCGTGAACCATCATCACCCCACAGGGGTGATCCGCCCACGGCGGTCGGCGCGGCGATTCAGGCCGGGGCCCCGATGCGCTCCGTGGCGACGATTCCCGTGTCGTGCAGTCGGCCGATCTCCGAAGCACTGAGCCGCAGAATCCCGCTCAGGATCTCCTCGGTGTTCTCCCCACGCAGCGGGGCCCGACGTGCCGGCAAACGCGCAACCGCGGCGAAGTCCAATGGCGAGCCAGGCATGAGGTAGGCGCCGATCCCCGGCTGCTCGACTTGGGCGAACATCGGATTGGCTTTGGACACGCGGCGATCCTCCGTCACAAGCTGGCGGAAGGTCTGGTAGGGACCCCACGAGACGCCGGTGCCGGCGAACCTCGTCCGGACCTCCGAGAGGTCATGGCTGGCGAACCATGGGCGCAGCAGCGCCGCGATCAGGTCGCGCGCCTCGAAGCGCCCGGCTTCGGTGCTGAGGTCGTGGCCGGTGGTCTGCTCGATGCTCGCGCAGGCGTCGGCGATTCCCGTCGTGTCCTTCAAGGCGTTCCATTGCCGTGCGGTCAGCGCCACGACCATGACTCGGCGACCGTCGCGCGTCTCGAAGTCGTGTCCGAACGCGCCGTAGAGATAGTTGCCGTCCTTGGGCTGGTCGCGCGCGCCCAGTTGCGCCTCGGCAATGCGTCCGAGGTTGCCGACCATGGCGAAGGCGACATCGGACAGCGACAGCCGGATGAGCTGTCCCTCGCCGGTGCGGGTGCGGTGCCGCTCGGCCGCCAGCAACCCGACCGCTGCCAGGGTACCCATCGCGATGTCCCACGCCGGTAGCACGCTGTTGAGCGGTTCGGCGAGGTTGCGCGGCCCTGTGGCCCAGGGGAAGCCGGTCGCTGGGTTGACCGTGTAGTCGACCTCGCTGGTGCCGTCCGGGTTGCCGGTCAACGCGGTCATGATCAGATCGGGGCGCCGCTCGCGCAGGCCGTCGTAGGCCAGCCAGCCACGGGCGGGAAAGTTGGTCAGGAACAGCCCTGCGTCTGGCCCCGGCGCGGTCACAAGGGCGGTGGCGAGCTCACGGCCCTCCGGGGAGCGTAGGTCGAGCGCGATCGAGCGCTTGCCCTTGTTCAGCCCCGCCCAGAAGAGGCTCTGACCGCCCGCAGCCAGCGGCCAGCGCTGGTAATCAAGGCCGCCGCCGATCTGGTCGAAGCGGATCACATCGGCTCCCAACTGGGCCAGCGTCATCCCGCCCAGTGGCGCGGCCACGAATGCCGAACCCTCGATGACGCGAAGCCCAGCGAGAATTCCGTCGCTCACGCCATGACCCCAACCACTCGCCAGTCAAGGACGTCGGCGTGCTCATCGCCGCGCACGGCTCGGACCCGACAGCGCAGATGCGCGAGCGCGCCGGCCGCCGGCAGCGCCTCGATGCGCTCAAGCTCGATCTCGCTGAACAGCGTGTCACCCTCGAACACCGGCCCGAGGTGGTCGCAGCCGTGCCAGGCGACGATCGTGACGAGGTTGGGCAACGCGCGCGTCAGGTGCGACGCGGCCAGCCCGATCGTGTGGCCGCCGTAGACCAGCCGGCGGCCGCTGCCCCGCGTCTCATCGTGGTGAGCCGTCGCGATGTTGAGGCTCAGCCGCGCGAGCTCGGGCGCCGCTGACACGACATCGCCGCCCTCAACGATCCACCGAGATCCCTCGATCAGCTCGCTCGCGCGCTGCCCCGGCACCGCCGCGGCAAAGGCGCCGAGGTCCCAGCCCTCCACGGCGGCGCGCAGCGCGTCGCGGTCAAGCTGTGACGGGATCGCGTCGAGGTCGTCGTCATGGCCGGTCACGCCCGATGAGTCGCGCAGGGGCAGCATCGCGCACCGCCAGAAATCCAGGACTCGCCGGTCCTCCTGATCGACGGTGCGGATGCGCAAGACGACCAACCCGGTCGCCGCCCGGCCCTCCCGGGGGCGGTTCTGTCTCAGCGCCACGACCTCGGACGTCGTGCGCAGGGTGTCGCCGATCACCGGCGCGCGGCGCAGCAGCAGACCGCGGTAGAAGAGGTTGCCGATCACCCGCTGCGTCAACAGCGTCGACTGGCCGATCGCGACGTCGCAGACCAGCGCGGGGTGCGCCAGACGCGCGCCGCCGCCAAGGACCTGGGCGCTCAGCGCACCGTCAAGCGCCAACCGCAGACGGTCCCCGACGATCGCCTGGTGCACCGCGGCGTGCCCGTCGGTCAGCGTCAACGCCGGTGCGCCGCCTTCGACCTGACCGGTCTCCAGCTCCTCGAAGAACGGTCCGGCGGCCCGACGCTCGGCCCCTGCGAGCGCTCGAGGATCGCTCACCGCGCGCGCTCCGGCGCCCGCGAAAGCGTCCTCAGGGCCGCCACCCGCAACGCCTCGTCGAGCATCTCGCCATCAAGCGCCACCGCACCGCGTCCCTCTGCCCGGGCGGCGTCGAGCGCGGCGACGACATCCCTCGCCCACTGGAGCTCCGCAGCCGTCGGCGTGAAGAGCTCGTTCAGCGATGCAACCTGCGACGGGTGGATCGCCCACTTGCCGTCGAAGCCCGCGTCCCGCGCCCGCGCCGCGGCGGCGAGGAAGCCCTCATCCACCGCGACGGCGAGATGCGGCCCATCGATCGCCTGGACACCGAACGCCCGCGCCGCGATCAGCACCGACTCCTGAACGGAGCGCCACCCGTCGAGGTCGCCGGCGCCCGCCGCAGACCTCCCCAGCGACGCCGCAAGGTCCGCGTAGCCCACGATCAAGGCGTCCAGACGCGAAGACGCCGCCGCGATCTCGTTGACACGCACAAGACCTCTCGCCGTCTCGATCAACGCCTGCACCCTGAGCGCAGGGGCACGGCCCGCCGCAGCCTCAGCGCCGTCGAGCAGCCGCTCGATGAACGCAAGGTCACCAGCGCTCTCGATCTTCGGAACCACGATCGACCCCGGCTGCCGTGGCGCAGCCGCAAGCGCCAGGACATCCGCGTGACACCACGCCGTGCCCGGCGCATTGATCCGCACCGCGACGCCGTATCCGGCATACGGCGCCGACGCCAGCGCATCAACCACAAGCGAGCGCGCACGATCCTTGCCACCCGCCTCCACCGCATCCTCAAGGTCGAGCACAAGCTCATCCGCCCCGACCGTCGGCGCCTTGGCGAGCATCTTCGCCGACGACCCAGGCACCGACAGACACGAACGCCGAGCGGGAAGCTCACGCATGTCCGACACCCTACGAGCCCAGCGTGATCCACGAGGTCGCGGACGGGGATCCTCAGCGGGTGCGCGTGCTACTGGCGGATCAGCGCGTGCGTGACCTCCGCGCCAGCGGCGCAGCTGGGACCATCGGCACGCGCCGCGTCGTCGCTGGTACGTTACGTCGCGGAGGGGCTGTGACCCAGCGGAAAGCGTCCTCCGATCGTTCGCGGCAACGCGGGCTCTCCCCGCCGGCGCGGATTACGACGTCCGTAGACAGCGACTCGCGACAGGTTCCGATGCGAGCCTCGGCTGGCCCGGGTGTGCTCCAGCCGGCCGACGTGCCGCAGCTGCAGCGCACCATCGGCAACCACGCCGTCGCCCGTGTCCTGAACGGCGAGCCACCCAACCACGAGTACCGCTCGCCGCTCCCACACGCATTGCGGGCCGGCGTGGAACAGCTTTCCGGAGTGGCGCTCGACGACGTTGAAGTGCACCACAACTCGCCTGCGCCCGGACGCCTCTTGGCGGCCGCGTACACCCAAGGGCCGGAGATCCATCTGGCACCAGGCCGGGAAGCGGACCTGGCGCACGAGGCGTGGCACGTCGTGCAGCAAAAGCGCGGCGTGGTCCCCGCCACCGGTCGGGTCGCAGGGGCGCCGATCAACAACAGCCCAGCCCTCGAACGCGAAGCCGACGAGATGGGCGCCCACGCGGCCCGCCTGACCAGCGCGCACGCTCCGCGGCCGGCGACGCCGATCGCGGCCCGTGCGCCGACGTCGAGTCCTGTCATCCAGGCGCGCTGGCTGGTCGCCCCCGACGGCAAGGCGTGCTTCTGGGAGGAGGATGGCACCCCGGCCTCCGACCGGCCGTACTTTCTGCGCGGTGTCAAGAAGATCGACGCGCCAAAGCCGAGCAGCTACTCCGTAGAGCCCAGCACGAGCGACGTCAGGCCCCGCCGAGGCGCGCGCACCTTCTACACCCACGAGCACTTCGTGGCGATCAAGAACCTCAAGGAGCCGAGCGCGCCGAAGGACAACTACAACCCGTTCGGCCGGTTCGCCTCGCCGAAGGTCAGCTCGTTCGTTCCGTCCCCCCAGCTTTCGGACGCTCTGCGGACGTCGTTGCTCGAGCGCCTGGCCGAGAAGGACAAGACCTTCAAGAAGCAGACCGGGCTGCCGCCGAACGTAGGCACCTCGCTGCGCGGCTACCCGCTCCAGATCCTCGTCGAGGGAGGCGCGACGCTCGACTACATCGAGGAGACCGACTTCGGCGCGGTCTACGCGCTCGGCCCCCCGAATCCGGCCAGCTCCGACCCCGTGAGAGCCGAGGACGTGACCGGCCTCACCAACCTGCCGCCCACGTCAGCGGACGTGAAGATCGGCACGAACTTCGCGATCACGCCGAAGGGAATGGAGCCCTGGTCGGGCGAAAAGCGCGGGATCAGTCAGAACACCGTGATGGGAGCCAGCGCCGGTGACGTCGTCGCCAACGCCGGGTTCGACAAGGACGAGGGCCTCGGTTGGGAGTGGCTGCACATGATCGCCCACAGCATGGGCGGTCTGGAGGTCCATGGTCCCCAGGTCTCGGGAAATCTGGTCGCGGGCACCAGCGAGTGCAACACGCAGATGATCGTCGTGGAAGAGCTGATCAAGGACATCGTGAAGAAGTCCGGCGGCCGAGCAGCGCTGTGGGTCGGCGTGCGCATGTACGACGAGGTACGCCACATCGGCGATCAGATCACGTACGACTTTGAGCTGTACAACGCAAAGAACGAACCGGTTGCTGTCTACCACTGGTCGTTCAACGCGCTCAGCCGGCGGCAGCCCGTCACGATGGAGAACCGGTCGGCCCGTTACGCGGCGCAGGGTTTGTACGGCATGAAGGGCGGCGCGGAGAAGGCGACTCCGCAGCTGGTGACGCACATGCCGCGCTCCCAGCCCACCGCCCACGGACCACTGGTGCTCGCCCCAGACGATCCCATCACCAAGGTCGTCAACGACGCCATGACCGCGTTCAAGGCTCTCCCGGCCGACCAGTTCGTCGCCCAGTTGGTCACCTTGCGCGCGGTCCGCGGCGGAAGCCTGCCCAAGGACGTCTTCGTCGAGTTGGGCGACCAGCTGACGCCCGAGCAGCTCCCCACCTATCTCAAGCTGCTGCACGCCGGCTATCCGCACCCGCGCGCCGTGACCGTGGTGCTCTACAACTTCCTGTTCCGCCACCACGAGCCGGCCAAGCTCGAGGCGCTGTGGAAGGAGGTGCTCGTGCCGCTCTACGGCAGCGAGGCCGCGGTGCCCGCCGTGGTGGGCGAGATGGTCCGGTCATGGGCCACCCGAGCCGCTTCGCAGGCGACGACGGCTTCGAATCAGCCCGTTGCCAAGACCTAGGCGCCGGTCGGCTTCGCGGCCGCTTCCTGCTCGGCGCGCAGGCGGTTGGCGAGGCTGACGAGCAGCTCCCACGCGACCTCGCCGTGCTCGCGCACGAAGTCGCGGAAGTCGAAGACGCCGAGCTGCGCGAGGCGCGCGTCGGTGACCGCGACGACGGTGGCCGAGCGCGGCGCGCGCTCGTCGAAGAGCGCGAGCTCCCCGACGTGCTCGCCCGGGCCGAGCCTGGCGACCGCATCGCCGCCGCGGATGACCTCGACCTCGCCGTCGAGAACGAGGAAGAACGAGCTCGCGGGCGCGCCCTCCCCCATGACCCGCTGCCCCGCCGCGATGCGGCGCTCCTGCATGCGCCCAGCGAGTCGCCGCCGGTCGCGGGCGCTCAGGCTCGCGAGCAGCGGGACGTCGCGCAGGCAGTCGACGGGGACGGCCACCGGCCGACGCTAACACGGATCACCATCGACGCGCTGGTGCCGATGCCAGCCGCACCTCGACCGCGGACGGTCTGCGGCTTTCCCGAGGTCGCATCCGTGTCATCCCGGATGGCAGCATCGAGCGGGGCGCGTTCAATCGGCTCGCAAAGGTGCTCGGGAAGGAGCCGCCATGACCATCGAGATGCCCACCGATGAACGCGAGGCCCCGGTCGAAGGCTCCTTGCCGCCGGCCGACGACCCGCACGCCTTGCGGGAGGTCCGCGACGAGCTGCGGGCGCAGCGCCGCGAGAGCCGCCGCCTCTTCAACGCGATCGCGTTCTTCGCGGTGACCGCGCTCATCATCGCGCTGGCCAACCTGGTCGCCGTCGCGTTGAAGCTCGACGGCACGTCGTCGAACACGGTGTCCGTGTCGGCGCCGGTCAGCGCCGAAGCGGTCCCGCCCGCGACCGCTCCGGCCCATGCCAGCGCCGTCACCCTCAGCGAGTTCAACGTCGCGCCCAAGCCCACGGAGGTCGCGAGCGGGCGCGTGACCTTCAACGTGAGCAACGCCGGCCGCGTCGAGCACGAGTTCGTGGTCTTGAAGACGTCGAAGCCGGCGTCGGATCTGTTGAAGAACGGGCGCGCCGACGAGACGGGCAACGTGGGCGAGATCGGGAGCGTCAAGCCGGGCCAGACCAAGGCGCTGAACCTCGACCTCGCCGCCGGGCACTACGCGCTGATCTGCAATCTGCCGGGTCATTACGCGGCCGGGCAGTACGCGGATCTGACCGTGAAGTAGCGACGGCCGCGGTCAGAGCTCGACCGCCAGGCGCTCGTCGTTGGCCTGGAGGACGAAGTGACGCCGCGCGGTCGCGCGGAACAGACGGTGGCGCGCCGGCGCCGTGACGTCGGCCAGGGTCCATTCGGCAAGGCCCTGCGCGGCCGACCTCCGCGAGAACACGGCGAGCGCGTCGTCGCGCTCGGCTCCGTCCAGCTCGCGGGCGACCGCCTCGACGTACACGGCCTTGCCCTCGCCCGGCGCGACCGTCGAGTCGAAGATCACGATGCCGACCTCGGGACGCACCGCGAGGTTGCGCGAGTGCAGGGCGCTCGGCTTCGACACCCAAACGAAGTCGGTGTACGCGTCGTGGGCGTACCAGACCGGCGAGGCCCACGGCCGGCCATCGCCGTCTGCAGTCGCGAGCGTCATGTAGCTGTTGGCGTCGACGATGGCGCGTGCGGCGTCGGCGTGAGGCATGGACGCCGATGGTGACAGAGGCGCGTCTGGCACCCTCGGGAGCCGACATGCACGCGAACGCGCAGCTGCTCCGCGACTTCTACGAGGCGCAGGGCCGCTTCTACGCCGGCGAGGCCGGGCCCGAGGCCGTCACCGACCTGCTCGCCGACGACATCGCCTGGCACGTCCCGGGCAGCAACGCGATCGCGGGCGACTACCGCGGCCGCGACGCGGTCCTCGACTACTTCGCGAAGCGGCGCGACAAGGCCGACCGGTCGTTCCGCGTCACCGTCCGGCGCACCCTCGCCGACGACGAGTACGCCCTCCAGCTCGCGGGCGGGCGCGCCACGCTGGGCGGGCGGGTGCGTGAGTGGGAGACCGTCGGCGTCTACCGGATCGCGGACGGCCGGATCGCCGAGTGCTGGCTCGTGCCGTTCGACCAGCGGGCGTTCGACGAGATCTGGGCCTAGGCGGGTACCGCGCTGAGGAACTCGGCCATGCGCTCGAGCGCGCGCGCGAGGTTCGCCTGCGAGTTCGCGTACGACAGGCGCAGGTGGCCCGCGCCGTTGGCGCCGAACGCGGTACCGGCCAGCACCGCGACGCCCGCCTCCTCGAGCAGCCGGTCGGCCAGCGTCTCGGCGCTCATCGGCACGTCCTCGACGTTCGGGAAGACGTAGAAGGCACCGCGGGGCGACAGGCAGCTCACGCCCGGGAGAGCGTTGAGGCCGTCGACCACGAGGTCGCGGCGCTCGGCGAACTCGGCGACCATCGCGGTCACGGCGTCCTGCGGCCCGGTCAGCGCGGCGACGCCCGCGAGCTGCACGAACGGCGGCACGCACGAGGTCGAGTTGACGAAGAAGCGGGTCAGCGGCTCGACGAGCGGTTCGGGCACGGCGGCGTACCCGCAGCGCCAGCCGGTCATCGCGTAGGTCTTCGAGAACCCGTCGAGCAGGACCGTGCGCTCGAGCATCCGCGGCACGCTCGCGATCGAGGCGAACGCCCCGTCGTCATAGAGCATCCGCGCGTAGACCTCGTCGGAGAGGATCCATGCGTCGGTGTCGAGAATCGCCTCCGCAGCGGCGGCGAGATCGGGCGCCGGCGACACCCCGCCCGTCGGGTTCTGCGGCGAGTTGAGGATCACGAGGCGCGTGCGATCGGTCAGCAGCGCGCGCAGCTCGTCGGGCGCGAAACTGAAGCCGAGCTCCTCGCGCAGCGGCAGCGGCACCGGCGTGGCACCCGCCCACCGGATCGCGGACTCGTAGATCGGGAAGCCCGGATCCGGGTAGACGACCTCGTCGCCGGGCTCGCACGTCGCGAGGATCGTGAAGAACAGGAAGGGCTTGGCGCCGTTGGCGACGAGCACGCGCTCTGGCCCGATCGCAACGTCGCGCGAGCGCGACAGCTCGGCCGCGACCGCCTCGCGCAGCTCGGCGATGCCGGCCGCCGGGCAGTAGTGCGTCTCCCCCGCGCGCAGCGCCGCGACGCCGGCTTCGGTGATGTGCGCCGGGGTGTCGAAGTCCGGCTCGCCGATCTCGAGGTGGATGACGTCGCGCCCCGCGCGCTCCATCTCCTTCGCGCGCGCGAGCACGGAGAACGCCGTCTCGGTGCCGAGCCGGGCGACGCCCGATGCGAGGCGGGTCATCGAGCAGGGGGCGCCGTGCTGCGGCGCACGACGAGCTCGGGGGCGATGATGAGGCGCTGCGGCGGGTGGTCGCCGCCCTTCATCAGCTCGAGCAGGAGCCGCAGGCTGCTGCGTCCGACCTCGGCGAAGTTCTGGCGCACGGTGGTGAGCGGTGGCGTGAAGTACTGGGCCTCGGGGATGTCGTCGAACCCTACAACGCTGACATCGCCGGGAATCCGGCGCCCGTGCTCGTGCAGGGCGCGCAGGACGCCGAGCGCCATCTGATCGTTGGCGGCGAAGATCGCGGTGACGTCGGGGTCCTCGGCGAGCTGCTGGCCGAGCCGGTAGCCCGACCCCGGGCTCCAGTCACCGACGAGCGCCTCCGGCACGTCGGCGCCGGCACGCTCGAGCGTGGTGCGCCATCCGTCGACGCGCTGCTGCGCCTCGAGGAACTCGCGCGGGCCCGCGACGTGCCAGGCCGTGTCGTGTCCGAGGTCGAGCAGCAGCTGCGTGGCGCTCACCGCGCCCGCGAACTGATCGACCGCGACGAGCGGCACCGAGTTCGGCCGCGCCGCCTCGACCGCGACCACGGGGATGCTGGTCGGCAGGTTGACGACGGCCTCGGCGGCGCCCTCGTGCGGCGTGATGACGAGGATGCCGTCGACGCCCTGCAGCCGCAGTCGCTCCACCGCCGCGAGGAGCGACTCGCGATCGAGGACGGCCATGCTGACGACCGTGATGAAGTAGCCCGCCGCGTGGGCCGCCTGCTCGATGGCGAAGAGCGCCGACGCGGGCCCGTACAGCGTCGTGTCGAAGCCGACGACGCCGAGCGTCCCCGACCTCCCGGTGACGAGCGCGCGTGCCGCGGGGTTGGGGCGATAGTCGAGCGCGCCCATCGCCTCCATGACCCGCCGGCGCGTCTCCGGGCGGACGTGCGCGCTGCCGTTGATCACGCGCGAGACGGTCTGGTGCGAGACCCCTGCGAGCTTCGCAACGTCGGCCATGACCGGCATCCGCGGGCGCGATTCGCGCTGCCGAAGATTGTCCGTTTCGGAGCTCATGCGTGCGGTCCGTGTCTGTTAGCGTTCACAATCGCGGAGAATGGCCAAAGCTGGCGCGGGTGTCGAGCTGTGCCGGCGAGTTCCCCAGAACAGTAGCCGTTGGCTCCGTGTTGTTCCGCATTCCAGAGCCGGTCGGCCGGGATTCCTCCTCCTGCGGCCGACCGGCTCTCGGCGCGTTCGTGCTTGACATCGCCAAATGTGACCGATAACAATCGCCTCACCTGGAGAGAGCAACGGGCGCGGCTGCCCAGCGGTCGCGCCGGAGGAGCGAGATGGCGGGTGCTCCCGCTGTCCTGGAGGAGGGTCGCGTTGCGCTGCTCGGACGTTGATGATGCCGCTCCGGCCACGGTGGTCCGCCACCGGGGTTCGGCCCCGCGCGAGGAGAAGGGAGTGAGAGGTGCCTGACCACGAGCCGAACGATCGGCCGGACCTTGACGCCGCACATGAGGTGATTGAGCGCCTCGAGTGGGCGGACGGTAAGGAGGAGGACACGCCGCATAAGCGCTTGCGCGACGTCAGCCGTCGCACAGCGCTGACCGGTGGCGCGGCGGGGATCGCCGCGCTGATCCTCCAGGCCTGCGGTGGAGGCAAGAAGTCGACCACCACCGGCACGACAGCGGCGGCGGCCGCGGGCACGCCGGCTTCCGGCGTCTTCGGGTCGCAGCCGTCGATGAAGTTCACGTTGGTCAACCACGTGACGACGAACCCGTTCTTCGTGCCGACCAAGTACGGCGCCGAGGACGCGTGCAAGATTCTGGGCTGCAGCTACCAGTGGACGGGCTCGCAGAGCAGCAACGTCAACGAGATGGTGAACGCGTTCAACAGCGCGATCACCGCTGGCGCCACGGGCATCGGGTGCTGCCTCGTCGACCTCAAGGCGTTCAACGGCCCCACGGACAAGGCCCTGGCCGCCAAGATCCCGGTGGTCGCCTACAACGCCGATGCGGCGGGCAACAACCGGCTCGCCTACATCGGCCAGGACCTCTTCGTCTCCGGCCAGAAGATGGGCGAGCAGATCGTGCAACTCGTCCCGTCGGGTGACGTGGCGCTATTCATCGCCACGCCGGGCTCGCTGAACATCCAGCCGCGCATCGACGGTGCGCAGGACACCATCAAGAAGAAGGGCAAGGGGATCACGCCCCACGTGATCGCCACCGGCGCCGCGCTCCCGAAGGAGCTCTCGACGATCGACGCCTACTGGCAGGGCCACCAGAACACGAAGGGCATGTTCGCCGTGGACGCCGGCAGCACCGAGAACCTCGCCAAGGTGATCAACAAGTACAAGCTGCGCGACAAGGGCGTGAAGGGCGGCGGCTACGACCTCACGCCGAACACACAGCAGCTGCTGGCCGCTGGCCAGATCGACTTCACGATCGACCAGCAGCCGTACCTGCAGGGCTTCCTGCCGATCCTCGAGCTCTACATGTACAAGGCGTCCGGGACGCTGACCGGCATGGCCGACGTGAACACCGGCCTGAAGTTCCTCGACAAGGAAACGGTCATTCCCTACAACAGCACGAAGTCGCGGTTCGAGGGCAGCTCGTCGTCAGCTGGTGTGACCAAGGCCTGACCAGTGGCCGTCGACACCGGCAGCCAACCCCCGCCAACCGAGACCACCGAAAAGGGCCCGGCGACCAGCCGGGCCCTCGCCTCTAGCGCCTGGACGCTCCTCAAGCGCTTCCTGACGCTGCGCGAGGGCAGCGTCATCGTCATCACGCTCCTGACGATCCTCTACTTCTCGATCACCCTCGACAAGTTCGCGACGAGCGGCAACTTCAAGACGCTGCTGCCCTACTTCGCTCCGTTCGCGATCCTCGCGGCGGGCGAGGTCTTCCTCATGATCAACGGCGAGATCGATCTCTCGATCGGCGCCGTCTACCTCGCCGCCCCGTTCATCTTCTACGAGTTCCACAACGGCGGGATCCCGCTGATCGCCGCGCTCATCCTGGCGCTGATCGCGTGCATGGTGATCGGGCTGATCAACGGGCTCTTCACCGCCGTCGTCGGGATCAACTCCTTCATCACGACCCTCGGGATGCTGTTCGTGATCGAGGGACTCACGCTGATCATCTCGCACGCCCAGCCGGTCGACACGCCCGGCACGAATGTCGCGCACTTGACGACCTTCGCGAGCATCTTCGGCGGCGGCACGTACTCCGAGCTGATCTGGGCCCTTGTGATCATCACCGTGCTCCAGATCGTGCTGACCTTGACGCGATGGGGCGTCTACACCGTCGCCGTCGGCGGCAACCGGCTCGGTGCCGCCGAGGCCGGTATCAAGGTCCGGCTCGTCATCATCCGCAACTTCATCCTGTGCGCCACGCTCGCCGGGCTGGTCGGCGTGCTCGAGGCGGTCCGCACCAGCTCGGTGCAGCCCGACCCCTCCGGAGCCAACGAGGTCCTCTTCGACGCGATCTCGGCGGCGGTGATCGGCGGCACGCTGCTCGCCGGCGGCTCGGGCACCGTCGTCGGCGCACTCATCGGTGCGATCTTCCTCGGCGTCCTGCGCGACGGCCTGATCATCAAGGGCGTCAACGCGGACTACCTGAGCTTCTACCTGGGCCTGGCGATCATCATCGCGATGGCCGCCAACACCTACGTCGCACGCGTGCGAAAGGGGTCGGGCGTTGGCTGAAAGTGGCATCAACGGCGAGCACGTCGTCGCCCCCGCGACGGCATCGGACGACGTCCTGCGCGTCGAGCACGTCAGCAAGAAGTTCGGCCCGGTCACCGCGCTGCGCGACATCAACATGCACCTGCGCAAGGGCGAGGTGCTCGGCCTGCTCGGCGACAACGGCGCGGGCAAGTCGACGCTGATGAAGATCATCTGCGGTTTCCAGCGACCCGACGCGGGCCAGATGTTCCTGCGCGGCGAGCCCTACGAGCCGCACAGCGTCGACCAGGCCCGCAAGCTCGGCATCGACGCCGTCTACCAGGACCTCGCGCTCATCGACGAGCTGTCGGTGTTCCACAACATGTTCCTGCAGCGCGAGAAGCTCAAGACGCCGACGCCGTTCCTCGCCAATCGCATCATGCGCACCGAGGCGCGTGCCGCGCTCGACGACATCGGGGTCAACGTCCCGCGGCTCAACGTGCCGGTCGCCCGCCTCTCCGGCGGCCAGCGCCAGGCGATCGCGGTCGCCCGGACCGTGCACTCCGAGGCCGACATCCTGCTGCTCGACGAGCCGCTGGCCGCGATGGGCGCCAAGGAGGGCGCGCTCATCCTCGACCTGATCGCGCGCCTCAAGGAGGAGGGCCGGGTCTCGATGATCATGGTCCTGCACAACTACGTGCACGTGCTGACCGCGTGCGATCGCGTCAACCTCATCCAGGACGGCGTGATCTCGCTCGACAAGCCGACCTCGGAGACATCGGTCGAGGAGCTGACCGAGATCGTCGTCGAGGAGTATCGGCGCGCCCGTCAAGCGGCGCGGGCCGCCGGCGGGAGCTGAGGGCGTGGCCGGGCCGGACTGCGTCATCGGCGTCGACTTCGGGACCCTGTCCGGGCGGGCGGTCGTCGTCCGCGTGGAAGACGGGGTCGAGCTCGGCTCCGCCGTGCACGAGTACGAGCACGGCGTCATCGACGGCGAGCTACCGGCGACCGGCGCGCGCCTGCCCGACCAGTGGGCGCTGCAGGAGCCCGACGACTGGCTCGCCGTGCTGCGCACCGCGGTGCCCGCCGCGGTGCAGGCCGCGGGGATCGAGCCGAGCCAGGTCATCGGCATCGCGACCGACTTCACGGCCTCCACCCCGCTGCCGGTCCTCGCCGACGGCACGCCGCTGTGCCGCGTCGACGGGCTGGCCGGCCGGCCGCACGCGTACCCGAAGCTCTGGAAGCACCACGCCGCGCAGGGTCAGGCCGACCGCATCAACGCGCTCGCGCGCGAGCGCGGCGAAGCGTGGCTGCCGCGTTACGGCGGGCTGATCTCCTCGGAGTGGGAGTTCGCCAAGGCGCTGCAGGTGCTCGAGGAGGACCCCGAGATCTACGCGCGCATGGACCGCTGGGTCGAGGGCGCCGACTGGATCATCTGGCAGCTCTGCGGGCGCGAGACGCGCAACACCTGCACCGCGGGCTACAAGGCGATCAACCAGGACGGCTCCTATCCGTCCGAGGACTACCTGCGTGCGCTCGACGAGCGCTTCGGCGATTTCGTCTCGGCCAAGATCGGCGGCCCGCTGGCGCCCCTGGGCGGCCGCGCCGGCGATCTGACCGCGCAGGCCGCCGAGTGGACCGGGCTTCCGGAGGGGATCGCGGTCGCGGTCGGCAACGTCGACGCCCACGTCACCGCGCCGGCCGCGGGCGCCGTGACCCCCGGGCAGATGCTCATGATCATGGGCACCAGCACCTGCCACGTGATGAACGGCGGCCAGCTCGCCGAGGTGCCGGGGATGTGCGGCGTGGTCGACGGCGGGATCGTTCCGGGCCTCTGGGGCTACGAGGCCGGCCAGACCGGCGTCGGCGACATCTTCGGGTGGTTCGTCGAGCACGCGGTCCCGCCGCGTTACCACGAGGAGGCTCGCGCCCGCGGGCTGGACGTCCACGGCTACCTCTCCGAGCTCGCCGGCGCCCAGGAGGTCGGCGAGCACGCGCTCATCGCCCTGGACTGGAACAACGGCAACCGCTCGGTCCTCGTCGACCATGACCTCAGCGGCATGATCGTCGGCCTCACGCTGGCGACGCGCGCCGAGGACATCTACCGCGCGCTCATCGAGGCCACCGCGTATGGCACGCGGATGATCATCGAGACCTTCGACCGCTCCGGCGTCCCCGTCGAGGAGCTCTTCGTGGCCGGCGGGCTCGTCAAGAACCCGGTGATCATGCAGATCTACGCCGACGTCACCCGGCGCGCGCTGCACGTGACGGAGTCCGAGCAGGCGCCCGCGCTGGGGTCGGCGATGCACGCCGCGGTCGCCGCGGGCGCGTACCCGGACATCTACGCCGCGACGGCGGCGATGCACAAGGTCTCGCGCGACGCCTACGTGCCCGACGAGGCGCGCGCCGATGCCTACGACGCGCTCTACGAGCACTATGCGCGGCTGCACGACCACTTCGGGCGCGGGGGCGACGACGTCATGCATGCGCTGCGGCGCATCCGCCCCCGCGAGGTCGCCCGTGGCTGACGGGCTCGCCGCCTTGCGGCGCGAGGTGTGCGCGCTGCACGCAGAGCTTGCGCGCAACGGCCTCGTGGCCTGGACGAGCGGCAACCTCTCGGCCCGCGTGCCGGGTGACGAGCTGATGGTCATCAAAGCAAGCGGCGTCCCCTACGACGACCTGACGCCGGACGCGATGGTCGTCTGCGACTTGTACGGCGGTCTCGTCGAGGGCGACCTCGCCCCCTCGAGCGACGCCGCCACCCACGGCTACGTCTACCGCCACCTCGAGCGCGTGGGCGGCGTCGCCCACACCCACAGCGGCTATGCCACGGCGTGGGCCGCGCGCGGCGAGGCGATCCCGTGCGTGCTCACCGCCATGGCCGACGAGTTCGGCGGCGAGATCCCGGTCGGCCCGTTCGCATTGATCGGCGACGAGGAGATCGGCCGCGCCATCGTCGACACGCTTGCCGACCACCGCTCGCCCGCCGTGCTCATGCAGAACCACGGCGTGTTCACGATCGGTGCGAGCCCGCGCGAAGCCGTCAAGACCGCAGTCATGTGCGAGGACGTGGCGCGCACCGTGCACCTCGCCCGCGCGCTCGGCGATCCGCTCCCGCTGGCCAGAGAGGACATCGATGCACTCCACGACCGCTACCAGAACGTCTACGGACAGCGCTGACGGCGAGCTGACCCGCGCCCGGCCGCGCATCGGGCTGCTCGGGATCATGCAGAGCCTCTACGACGACATGCTGCCCGGCATCGCAGAGCGCCAGGCCGGCTATGCCGCCGAGATCGCCTCCGCCCTCGAGGACGTCGCCGACGTGCACGTCGCGCCGCCCGTCAAGGAGCGCGAGGACGCCGAGCGGGCGATGCGCGAGCTCGAGGACGAGCAGCTCGACGGCCTGCTCGTCGTGATGCTCACCTACGGCCCGGCGATGCGCGTCGCGCGGTTGCTGTCGCGCACCCCGCTGCCGATCTGTCTGGCCAACATCCAGCCGGTCCCGAGCGTTACGACCGAGTGGGACATGGCGGACCTGACCTACAACCAGGGCATCCACGGCGCGCAGGACACCGCCAACGCGATGGTCCGGGCGGGGCGCAGCTTCCACGTCGTCACCGACGACTGGCGCGCGGACAGCTTCCGCGACGCGATCGGCGTGTGGGCCCGGGCCGCGGCGGCCGTGACCCGCTGGCGGTCGCTGAAGGTCGGCGTGTTCGGCTACGCGATGAACACCATGGGCGACATCCGCGTCGACGAGCACGCGCTCATGCGCACGCTCGGGCCGCAGGTCGATGCGCTCGCGACGGGCGAGCTGTACCGCGCGGCGACGGCGGTCTCCGACGACGACGTGCGCGCGCTCCTCGCCGACGAGGACGCCCAGTTCGAGATCGATCCGCGGCTGAGCGCCCAGGAGCGCGAGGACCACGCGCGCATGCAGCTCGGGATCGAGGGCATCCTGCGCGCCGGCGGCTATGGCGCCTACTCCACCCACTTCGACGCGATCGGCGAGGACGGTCGCTTCGCGCGGCTCCCGCTCGCCGCCGCGTCGAGCCTCATGGCGCGCGGGTACGGCTACGGCGCCGAGGGCGACGCCCTCACCGCCGCGCTGTGGACGGCGGCGGCGGACCTGCTCGGCGAGACCCAGTTCACCGAGATGTACGCGATGGACTTCCCGCGCGACGCGATCCTGATGAGCCACATGGGCGAGGGCAACTGGCGGCTGGCTCGCGAGGACCGGCCCGTCCGGCTCATCAAGCGCCCGCTGGGCATCGGCGGGCTCGAGGACCCGCCGACATTCCTGTTCCAGTACCGCACCGGGCCGGTGACGCTCGCGACGCTCGTGTCGCTGGGCGGCGAGCGGTTCCGCCTGGTCGTCTCCGAGGGCGAGATCCTCGACACCGAGGAACTGCCCGCGCTGGAGATGCCCTATGGGCTCTTCCGGCCGGACTCGGGCGTGCGCGCCTGCATGGACGGCTGGCTGCAGCTCGGCGGGCCGCACCACCAGGTCCTCAACTCCGGCCGCCACGCGGAGGCGTGGCGGGTGTTCAGCGGCACGGCTGGCCTGGAGTACGCACAGGTATAGACCTTGTCCACCGTCTCGAACTCGCGATTGGGGGGCGAGTTCTCACTGGCGGACGGCCGCCAGCAACTCGTGGTTGCCGAGGTGGGCGCCGCGCTGCGATCGTGGACGGTCGGCGGGCGCGAGCTGCTCGACGGCCCGCAGCCGGACGAGCCCGACAATGCGTTCCGCGGCAAGGTGCTCGCGCCCTGGCCCAACCGGCTGCGCGACGGGCGCTACGTCTTCGCCGGCTCCGAGCACCGGACCGCGCTGACGGAGCCCGCGCGCGGCAACGCCCTGCACGGACTTACAACGGGGATCAGGTGGCGGGCGAACCGCTCCTCGACCCGCCACCTGACCCTGTCCTGCAAGTTGCGCCCGGAGCCCGGCTACCCGTTCGCGCTGCGCCTGGCCGTCGAGTACGCGCTCGGCGACGCCGGGGTCGAGGCCACGCTGCGCGCGACGAACGTCGGCGCAGCGGCCGCCCCGTTCGGCACTGGGATCCACCCGTACCTCACGCACGGCGGACGGATCGACGACCTCGTGCTCGAGGTCGGCGCGAAGACGTCGCTGCCGCTCGACGACCGGCTGCTGCCGGCCGGGCAGGCGACGCCGGTCCAGAACACCGAAATCGACTTCCTGCACGCGCGGCCCATCGGCGCCCGCGTGCTCGACACCTGCTTCGGCGACCTCGTGCGCGGGCCGGACGGCATGGCCCGCGTGACGCTCGCCGGAGCAGACGGCAAGCGGCGCCTCACCGTCTGGATGGACGACCGCTTCCGTTTCGTGCAGGTCTACACGGGAGATGACCTGCCCGACCCGGCTCGTCGCCGCCGCGGGGTGGCGATCGAGCCGATGACCTGCGCTCCGGACGCGCTGAACTCGGGCGACGGCCTTGTCGTGCTCGAGCCCGGCGCGTCCTTCACCGGCCGCTGCGGCCTGACCGCGGACGGCTTCTAGCGCAAGACATGCACTGTCCCCCAATCCCCAACAAGGAGTCGTGACAATGCGTCACACCCGTTCGAAGCACCTGCGGGCCGCACTGTGCGCACTGCTCGTGGTGCTCGTGGCCGGGCTGCTCGCGGGCCCCGCGTCCGCCAGCTCGCGCCATCACCGCAATGATGGAAACAAGGGCGGTTCCGGCGGCCTCAGCATCACCAGCGCGCCGTTCGGCAACCTGCCGGCGAATGCGCCTGCCGACGCCGGCGCCGCGGTCACGAAGTACACGCTGACCAACGCGCGCGGCATGACGGTCTCGATCCTCGACTACGGCGGCATCATCCAGTCGCTCAACGTGCCCGACAAGCGCGGGCGCGACGCCAACGTCACGCTCGGCTTCGGTGACATCGACGGCTACACGAACGACGCGTACAGGACGTCGAACCCGTACTTCGGGGCGATCATCGGCCGCTACGGCAACCGCATCGCGAAGGGGACGTTCACGCTCAACGGCCAGACCTACACGCTCGACAAGAACAACAACGGCAACACGCTGCACGGCGGGTTCATCGGCTTCAACCAGCTCATGTTCGACGCCACGGAGATCCAGCCGAGCAACGGCACGGTCGGCCTGAAGCTCACGCTGACCAGCCAGGAGGGCGTGGGCACGACTGGCTCGGGCTGCAACCCGGCCCTCGATACGCAGACGCCGCCGCCCTGCACGACCGGGTTCCCCGGCACCGTCCAGGTCTCGGTCACCTTCACGCTCGACAACAGCAACAACCTGCAGTTCGACTACGGGGCGACGACCGACAAGCCGACCGTCCTGAACCTCACCAACCACTCGTACTGGAACCTGGCCGGCGAGGGCACGGGGAGCATCAACGACCACCTGCTGAAGATCAACGCGGCCAACTACACGCCGGTCGCCGACTCTCAGCTGATCCCGACCGGGCAGATCGCGCCGGTCGCCGGCACGCCGCTGGACTTCACGCAGTTCCACGCGATCGGCGAGCGCGTGCGGGACAACTTCCCGCAGCTCGTCTTCGGCAAGGGCTACGACCACAACTTCGTGCTCAACCAGCCGAGCGCGCGGGCGAAGGTCGCGCGTGCGGCGCACTCGCGTCACGGCGGCAAGGGCGGCGGCAAGAACCGCCTGAACCTGGCCGCACAGCTCGTCGACCCGTCGAGCGGGCGCGAGCTGACGATCACGACGACCGAGCCCGGGCTGCAGTTCTACTCGGGCAACTTCCTCGACGGCTCGCTCTACGGCACGAGCGGCCACCAGTACCGGCAGGGCGACGGGCTGGCGCTGGAGACCCAGCACTTCCCCGACTCGCCGAACCAGCCGAACTTCCCGTCGACCACAGTCGTTCCGGGAACGCCGTACGCATCCACCACCGTCTACAACTTCTCGACGGTCGGTGGCCACAAGGCCAACCACGGCATGAGCCGTAAGCACAGCCGCAAGCACTAGTCGCACGTAACACCCAACCGCTCCATCCGCTCGTCATCGGGAGGCGACGACGATGTTGCTGCATGCGCGAACCGCACACCTCATCGCTGCGCTGGCCGTATGCGGCGTCATCGCGGCGGCTCCGGCTTCGGCCGGGGCCGCCGGCGGCGGCGCCGCGGCGCACCACACGGTCACCTACGACCACTACTCGCTCAAGATCGACGGCCAGCGGGTCTACCTCTGGGCCGGCGAGTTCCACTACTGGCGCCTGCCGAGCCCGGACCTGTGGCGCGACGTCCTTCAGAAGCTCAAGGCCGCGGGCTACAACGCCACCTCGATCTACTTCGACTGGGGCTACCACTCGCCGAAGCCGGGGGTCTTCGACTTCACCGGGGTACGGGACGTCGAGAAGCTGCTCGACATCGCCGACGAGGTCGGCATCTACGTCATCGCCCGTCCCGGCCCGTACATCAACGCCGAGACCGACAGCGGCGGGTTCCCCGGCTGGCTGACGACGCAGAAGGGCCGCGCGCGCTCGAGCGCCGCGGACTACACCGCGGCGTACCGCGACTGGCTGCGCCACATCGACCCGATCATCGCCCGCCACCAGATCACCGACGGGCGCGGGACGGTGATCCTCTACCAGGTCGAGAACGAGTACGGCTCCAACACCGACGCGACGTACATGGAGCAGATCGAGCAGCAGGTCCGCGACGACGGCATCACCGTGCCGCTCACGCACAACCACTGCTGCGGCAACTCGACGTGGGCGACCGGGCCGGGCTCGGTCGACCTGCCCGGTCAGGACAGCTACCCGCAGGGCTTCAACTGCTCCAGCCCGACGCAGTGGGCGGGCGTCGGCTCGCTGCCGCGCTTCCGCGACGACGCACCCATCTTCACGCCCGAGTTCCAGGGCGGCTCGTTCGACCCGTGGGGCGGCCCCGGCTACGACAACTGCCGGCGATTGACGGGCCCCGACTTCGAACGCGTCTTCTACAAGGAGAACATCGCCGGCGGGGCGACGATGCAGAGCTTCTACATGACCTACGGCGGGACGTCGTGGGGCTGGCTCGCCGACCCGTCGCAGGTCTACACCTCCTACGACTACGGCGCCGCGATCAAGGAGGACCGCGAGCTCACGACCAAGTACGACGAGACCAAGCGACTGGGCTACATGCTCGGCTCGGTCGCGCCGCTGACGAAGACCGACACCGTCGCCAGCGAGCCGGCGACCGATCCCGCCGTGCGCATCGCCGCACGCGCCAACCCGGATGACGGCACGCACTTCTACGAGCTGCGCCACCGCAACAGCTCGTCGACGGCGAGCGACTCGACCCATATCGCGGTCGATCTCTCCACGCGCGGGACCTACACCTACGACGACGTCGATCCGGCGCTCACGTACACGGGCGCCGGGTGGAGCCACGTCGCCAACCAGAGCTTCACGAACGGGGACTACAAGGACACGGAGTCCTTCTCGAACCAGGCCGGCGCGAGCGTGTCGGTGACGTTCACCGGTACGTCGGTGCGCTGGATCTCGTCGAAGGACCCGAGCCACGGGATCTCCGACGTCGTCCTCGACGGCACGAAGGTCGCGACCGTCGACGGGTACGCGCCCAGCAAGGAGTTCCAGTCGATCTTCTTCGCGCGCGACGGCCTCGCGGCCGGATCGCACACGCTGACGATCACCGCGACCGGGACGAGGAACCCGGCCGCGAACGGCGCGTTCACGGTCGTCGACGCGATCGACGTGCCCGCGGGCGCGTCGCCCGGCGACTACTACCCGAGCGTGCCGCAGCAGGACGGGACCGGCATCGCGCTGAACGGCCGCGACGCCAAGCTGCTCATCGCCGGCTACGACATGGACGGCCAGCGGCTGCAGTACTCGACGTCGGAGCTCATGACCCACGCGCCCATCGGCGACCGCGACGTCGCGCTGTTCTACGGGCGCTCCGGCGAGGACGGCGAGACCGTCCTGCGCTACGCGGAGCAGCCGCACGTGACCGTGCTCGACGGCGACGTGCAGTCCACCTGGGACGCGGACCGCCACGACCTGCGGCTGAACTACACGCACAGCGGGTTGGCGCGTGTGCTCGTCGAGCCGGCCACCGGCCGCTCGCTCGAGCTGCTGCTCGCGACCGACGAGGTCGCCGCGCAGTTCTGGCGCTTCGACACGGCCGACGGCCCGGTGCTCGTGCGCGGCCCCGAGCTCGTGCGCACGGCGACCGCGTCGGACGGCACGTTGGAGCTGACCGGCGACACCACCGGGCCCACACCGGTCGAGGTGTTCAGCACCGCGCGCAGGATCACGTGGAACGGCCGCTCCCTCCACGGGACTGCGCCGGGCCCCGCTCCCGTCCACCTGCCCGCGCTCACCAAGTGGCGCTACAAGGCCGAGACGCCCGAGGCCCAGCCGGGCTTCGACGACGGCCGCTGGCAGCTCGCGGCGAAGTCGACGACGGACAATCCGACCCAGCCGGCCGCGCCGCCGGTGCTCTACGCCGACGAGTACGGCTTCCATCACGGCGACGTGTGGTACCGCGGGCGCTTCCGCGCCCACGGCGACGAGACCGGCGTGAGCCTCTCGGCGATCACCGGCCGCGCCGGCACGTACAGCGCGTGGCTGAACGGGCAGTTCCTCGGCTCGAGCGGCGATCCGACGCACCGCTTCGACTTCCCGTCGGGCAGCGTCAGCGCGAACGCCGAGAACATCCTCGCCGTGCTCGTCGAGAACATGGGCCACAACGAGGACTTCAACGCCACCGACTCGCACAAGGAACCGCGCGGGCTGACCGGCGCGTCGATCCTCGGCTCGACCGCGCAGCTGTCGTGGCGGATCCAGGGCAGCCTCGGCGGGGAGGACCTCGTCGACCCCGCCCGCGGTCCGATGAACACCGGCGGGCTCTTCGGCGAGCGCACCGGCTGGTCGCTGCCCGGCTTCCCCGACGGCTCGTGGCACTCGGTCACGCTGCCGCACGCCGACACCACGCCGGGCGTGGCCTGGTACCGCACGACGTTCGCGATGCACCTTCCGCCCGACCAGGACGTGCCGATCGGCGTGCGCATCGACGACGACCACGCGCGCAACTACCGCGCGCTGATCTTCGTCAACGGCTGGCAGATCGGGCGGTACATCAACGACACCGGACCGCAGGTCTCGTTCCCGGTGCCGAACGGCATCCTGCGCGCCGACGGCGAGAACACGATCGCGATCGCGGTGTGGAGCGAGGACGGCAGCACCGGCGGGCTCGGGACGGTCAGCCTCGAGCGCTATGCCAACCTCGCGTCGAGCCTGCGCGTGCACGACGTCGCCTCGCCGCGCTTCGACCCGCAGGACTACCGCGTCGCCCCGTCGACGGCGACGCTCACGCTGTCCGCGCCGGACGTCATCGAGCGCGACGGGTCGGGCACGATCACCGCGTCGCTGACCCCGTCGCGCGAGGCCGACATCACGCTCGACGCGCCCGACGGCTGGACCGTCGCACAGGTCTCGCCGACGAGCTGGAACGTCACCGCGCCCGCGGGCGAGCAGCCGCCGGCGGCCGTGTTCAGCGCCCGCGCGACGTACACCGTGGGCGGCAAGCGCGACAGCGCCGACGCCTCCGCGACGGTGCGCGTCCCGCCGCCCCCGCCGACCGGGACGGTGTTCGTCAGCGACATCCCGTTCACGTCGACGAACGGCTGGGGTCCCGTCGAGCGCGACACCTCCAACGGCGAGAACCAGGCCGGCGACGGACACACGATGACGCTCAACGGGACGACGTCCGCCAAGGGCCTGGGCGTGCACGCCAACGGAGACGTCTCGGTCTACCTGGGCGGCAACTGCTCGCGCTACATGGCGACGGTCGGGGTCGACGACGAGGTCGGGGGCGCCGGGTCGATCACGTTCTCGGTGGTCGGCGACGGCCGCACGCTGACGACGACGCCGGTGCTGACCGGCAGCGCGGCGTCGGTGCCGATCGACGTCGACGTGTCCGGTGTCCAACAGCTCGATCTGCTGATCGGCGACGGCGGCAACGGGAACAGCAGCGACCACGGGGACTGGGCCGATGCGAAGCTAGTGTGCGGAGCATGACCGCAACCCGGCAGGAGAAGGGCGCCGCGTTCCGCGCGCTGCACGAGGGCGAGCCGTTCGTGATCCCGAACCCGTGGGACGCGGGCTCCGCCAAGGCCCTCGCGGGGCTCGGGTTCAAGGCGCTCGCGAGCACCAGCTCGGGTTTCGCGTTCACGCTCGGGCGCACCGACGGCGACGTCACGCTCGACGAGGTCGTCGCGCACGCGGGCGACCTCGACCGCGCCACCGCGCTGCCGGTCTCGATGGACCTCGAGAACGGGTATGGGCCCGCGCCGGAAGACGCCGCGCGGGCCATCACCCGCGCGGCCGAGGCGGGTGCGGTCGGCGGCTCGATCGAGGACTACGACCGCGACGACGACGCGCTGTACCCGATGGACCGGGCGGCCGAGCGGATCGCGGCGGCCGCCGAGGCGGCGCGCGCCCTGGACTTCACGTTCACGCTCACCGCGCGCGCCGAGAACCACATCCGCGGCAACCCCGACCTCGACGACACCATCGCCCGCCTGCAGGCCTACGAGCGCGCGGGCGCGGACGTCCTCTTCGCCCCGGGCCTGCGCAACGCCGACGAGATCAGCGCGGTGTGCGACGCGGTCGGCAAGCCCGTCAACGTCCTGGCGCATCGCGGCTTGACGATGGCCGAGATCACCGGGGCGGGAGCGCAGCGCGTGTCGGTCGGCGGCGCGCTGACCTGGGTGGCGGTCGCGGCGATGGCCGCCGCGGCCGAGCAGATCCGCGACCACGGCGACTTCTCGGCGCTGGTCGCCCCCGCCCAGATCAGGGAGTGGCTGGCATGAAGCTCGCCGCCGCAGCGCTCGTGGCGGCCGCGATCGGCGGCTCGTCACACCACGCGCGCCTGACGCCCTCCAACGTGGAGCCGTTCAGGGTCAAGGGCACCGGCTTCCGCGCGCACGAGCGCGTGCGGGTGACGGTCACGCCGTCGACGGCCGACCGCATCACGCGCCGCGTGCGCGCGACAGGCCGCGGGACGTTCGCCCTGTCGTTCCCCGGCGTCGAGGCGTGCGCGGGCGTCGAAGGCGTGGCCACCGGCAGTCGCGGCAGCCACGCCTCCTTCCAGTTCTCCGCCTTGATCTGCCCCTAGCCTTGCGCGCTCGAGTTCGCGCCGAAGGCCTGCACTTCGGCCACGCGGACGAAGCGCGTCGCCGCCGGGCCGGCCGAGTTGCAGTCGGTGGCGTTGAACGGGTCGGCGTCCTGCTCGCCCTGGTACGCGGGGCCGCCGGTGCACTGGCTGTTGCGCACCACGAGCCGCAGGTGCGTCGCGCGCACCGGCGAGAACGTGAACGTGCGCAGCTGCAGCGACGGCGCCACCGGCCGCGGAGCCTCCGCCGGGAAGGCGTCGGCCGAGCTGGCGTACGCGCGCTGGTAGCTGTCGTCGTTCGAGCAGTCCGCGGCCTGGTCGTTGCAGGTCCAGATCTCGAACTGGCGCAGTGCCGTGAACCGGTTCTGCGACAGGTCGGCGGCGCCGCTCCACACGGGGCCGAGCAGCGCGCTGACCTGGACGCGGTTGATGCGCTCGGGCCGCGTGCCCGCGAGGTCGATCGTCACGCGCTTGCCGTCGACGTTCCACGCCCCGTCGCTGCCCTGCGTGGCGGCGGCCTGCCAGTCGCTGATCTCCGAGTCGTCGATCAGGTTCTTGAGGACCTGCGCCTCGGGCTGCACGACGGTCGTGCCGCTCGTCACCGGGGCGACGTCACCGCTCGCGGTCGCGCCCTGCGACGTCGACGCGAGGTTCGGCGCGAAGCGCAGCGTGATGTTCGGGCCCGTGTTGGCCTTGAACGTCTTGCGGAAGCGCAGCGCGCCGTAGCCGGGCGCGGTGGCGATGAACTCGTACGTCCCAGGCGCGAAGACGGCCTTCGCGTCGAGGTTGTTCGTCGACGCCGTCGCCGGCGCGTTGGTCGCCGGGTCGGTGTCCGCGATCGGCGACACGCGCGCCTCGTAGTGGCCCACGAAGATGCGCGCGTTCACCGCCGGCGTGCCCGAGCCCGTGCTCTGGGCCGTGAACGTCACGTTCGCGTTCGGCTGGCCGGTGGCCTCGAAGTCCGGCAGCGGATCGGTGTCGGACTCGACGCCGGCGGCGCGGCCGGTGCCGTTGGTCTGCGAGGCGAAGCGGCCCAGGCCGCGCCGCGCGAACGCGCTCCACAGCTCGGCCTGGTTGGCGCCGCCGAAGCGGGCCTGGTCGGCCGCCAGCATCGCGTTGCGCGCGTCGACCATCGACGGCGCGGTCGGCATGAGCAGGAACGCGTCGAACAGGATCTGGATCCAGCGCCGGTTGCCCGGGCAGGAGGTCACCTGCACCTCGCCCTTGGCGCACTGCGTCTGCAGCGTCTGGTTGGACTCCGGGAACTGCTTGTTGTACTTGGCGGCGAGCGCCTTGCGGATCTCGAAGTTGATCGCCACCCAGATCTCGCCGTCGGCGTGGACCTCGGGTCCGGTGAGGTCGAAGCCGACGTCGCTGAAGTTCAGCGGGTTGATCTGCGGGTTGATCCCCGGCTCGGGGAACGCGCCGGTGTACGGGAAGTTCGCGGCGTAGTCGCGGATGCCGCGGACCTTGTTGCCCGTCACGTAGGTACCCGTGGCGAACGGATTCTCGCCGTCGGTCGGCACGAGCCCGAACTCCGCGAGCTCCTCCATCGAGAACAGGTCGCCCGCGGCCTCGCCCATCGCGCCGGCCTGGAAGCCCAGGCGGCGGTTGCCCTTGCCGATCGTGCGGTTCTCGATCATGTGGGTGTACTCATGACCGATCACGCCGGCGTCGAAGTCACCGTCGACGCACGGCGGGTAGAAGCCGCCCGCGACGGGCTGCCACAGGAACATGTTCGTGATCGACGACGAGCCGTCCGGCAGCGTCGACATGTTCGCGTTGTTGCGAGCCACGGCGTAGACGACCGGAGGCTGCATCGCCGCGCCCGCTTGCGCGTCGCCGAGCACCGGGTCGTTCTCACGGAATGACTCGGTCGCACCGAAGTTCGACTCCTGCGAGTTGAAGTTGTCCTCGGTGAAGCCCAGCAGGTAGGAGAAGTCGTGCATCCGGTTGTGCACGGTGAACAGGTTCACCGTCGCCGCCGAGACGTCGAAGCTCTTGCCGACCACGAAGTTCGCTCCGTACGGCGTCCCGGGGTTGCAGTCCGTGTTGGACCACTCGTTCGTCCACGGGAACGTGTAGTCGCGCGTCGGGCTGACCGGGCTGAAGTGATTGGCGCCCGGCTGGCCGGCGTCGAGCCACGACTCCGCGTCGCGCGCGTTGTTGCCGGCGGTGGTGTTGGTGGGCGCGTTCGCGTTCGGGCTGAAGTCCCACGGCGAGCGCGATGCGAGGTTGCCGACGACCGTGTCGCAGTCCGACGGGGTCGTGCTCTGCTTCCAGCACATCTCGACGCGCGTGTCCGTGCTCGGGTTGTTCCACGGGTCGCTCGGCAGCGCGTTCAGGGGCGGGTTGGCCGGGTTGGCCTGCCAGCGCGCCGTGTACGGCGCGGGCGGAGCGCTCGCGTCGAGGCCGATCGTGCCGGAGTAGTGGCGCGGGTCGACGGGCGCCTGGTTGTCCCTGAAGTCACAGAGCTGCACGAAGTAGTCGCCCGC
>DATFRW010000045.1:0-10484 GCA_035262945.1 Solirubrobacteraceae bacterium | reverse complement strand
CGTGTGGCGCGGCGAGTGTGGAGACGGAGACGGCGGGGGTGGTGGTCGCGGCGCGGGTCGCGGAGCTGGCGGCCGTCGGGCAATGAGGGTGTGAGGGTGGCGGTGCCGCTTCGGCAGCACGATGCGCGGGTTCCGTGCTGGATTGTGTGGACATAGGCCACACCGGCTAGCACGATGCGCCGGCGGAGGCCCCGGGCGCCTGCCACCGCGCACTCCCTCCCTCATTGCCCGGCCGGCACCCACGCCAACGCCCGCGGATGACAACCTCTTGACATCGTTGTCACCGCACAGCTACGCTGCCGCCACCACGGTCCTGACAACGTTGTCACGGCCGATGCTTCTGGGTTTGGAGGAGAGCGCAACACGTGGCGAGGCCGACGATGCGAGACGTCGCGAGCACCGCGGGCGTGAGCCTGAAGACGGTGTCGCGCGTCGTGAACGGTGAGGCCGGAGTTCGGGCCGACACCGCCGCGCGCGTCGAGGCCGCCATCTCGCGGCTGGGCTTCTCGCGCAACGAGCTCGCGCGTTCGCTGCGCCACGGGCGCGCCAACGCGCTGGGCCTGGTCATCGAGGACGTCGCCAACCCCTTCTACTCGGCGATCGCGCGCACGGTCGAGGACGCCGCGCACACGCGCAGCCACATCCTCATCACCGGCTCGTGCGAAGAGGACGCCGAGCGCGAGCGCGAGCTCGTGCTGCGCCTGCTGCGCCGCTCGGTCGACGCGCTGCTCATCGTCCCCGCCGGCGGCGACCACCGCTACCTGCTGCCCGAGATCGGGGCCGGCACGCCGATCGTCTTCCTCGACCGCCCGCCGCGCGGCGTCGAGGCCGACACCGTCCTGCTCGACAACCGCGGCGGCGCCGTCGTCGGGGTCGAGCACCTGCTCCAGCGCGGTCATGAGCGGATCGCGTTCGTCGGCGACCCGCCCTGGCTGTACACCGCTTCCGAGCGCCTCGCCGGCTACCGCGCCGCCCTGCGCAGCGCGGGCATCGAGGTCGACGACGAGCTCGTCCTCGCCGGCTCGCACGACGCCTCGTCCGCCGAGTCGGCCACGCAGCGCCTCCTCGCGCTGCCGCCCGACCGGCGCCCCACGGCGCTCTTCACGGCAAACAACCGGAACACGATCGGCGCGCTGCGAGCGCTGCGCGACGCCGACCCCCGACCCGCGCTCGTCGGCTTCGACGACTTCGAGCTTGCCGACATGCTCGACGTCCCGGTCACCGTCGTCCGCCACGACCCGGCCGAGATGGGCCGCATCGGCGCCGAGATGGCCTATGCCCGCCTCGACGGCGAGGAGGGCCTGCCGCAGCGCCGGACGATCGCGTGCGAGGTCATTCCGCGAGGTTCCGGGGAGCTGCCCCTGCCATGACGACAACCACCACCAAGCTCCCGCCCAACCCGATCCACCACTTCTATCGCGGCGGTCCGGCCATCGCCAAGCTCCGCGGCTTCCCCCTCGAGAGCGACCACACGCCCGAGGAATGGATCGGCTCGACGGCGACGCTCTTCGGCGAGTCCCAGCGCGGCCTGAGCGCGCTGCCCGACGGCACGCTGCTGCGCGACGCCATCGCGGCCGACCCCGTGGCATGGCTCGGCGCGGCGCACGTCGAGCGCTTCGGCGCCGACCCGGCGCTCCTGGTCAAGCTGCTCGACACCGGCGAGCGCCTGCCGGTCCACGTGCACCCCGACGACGCGTTCGCGCGCGAGCACCTCGGCACGAAGTTCGGCAAGACCGAGGCGTGGATCGTGCTCGACGCCAAGCCGGGCGCGCAGCTGCGCCTGGGGTGGCGCAGCGATCTCGACGAGGAGACTCTGCGGGCGTGGGTGGACGACCAGGACCGCGACGCGCTCCTCGATGCCCTGAACCCGGTGCCGGTGAGCGCGGGTGACGCGCTCTTCGTACCCGCGGGCCAGGCACACGCGATCGGCGAGGGCGTCCTCATCATCGAACTGCAGCAGCCGACCGACATGTCGATCCTGCTCGAGTGGCACGGCTATGCCGACGATGACCACGCGGCAACCCTGGGCCTCGGGTGGGACCTGGCGCTGAGCAGCGTCGACCGTTCGGCCCGCGACCCGGAGAGCCTGCGAGGCCCGCGCCCAAACGAAGCGATCGCCGAGCTGCTCCCGCCCGCGGCCGCCCCCTTCTTCACTGCCCAGTCCCTCGACACGGCCGGCGGCCAACTACCCCTCGACGCGGGGTTTGCGGTGGTGCTGGTGACGGAGGGAGCCGGCGAACTGGCGGGCAAGCAGGTCGCGCGCGGCGACGCCTTGGTCGTGCCGCACGCCGCGGGCGAAGTACAAGCAGAGGGAGAGCTCAAGGCAATCGTCTGCCGGCCCCCGAGGAGCAACGGTGGCTGAGCTGCTCGTGGGCATCGACGTCGGCACCTCGGTCTGCAAGGCCGCCGTCGTCGACCCCGCGGGCCGCGAGCTCGCGCACGGCCAGGCGCCGACGCCATGGCAGCGCGTGCCGAGCGGCGCACAGGCCGACGCGGACGCGCTCTTCGCAGCGGCGATGGCGGCGGCCCGCGACGCACTGTCCAGCGTGGACGGGCGACTCGTCGCCATCGGCGTGACGAGCATGGCCGAGACGGGCGTCCTCCTCGACGCCGCCGGCCGCGTCCTGCACCCCGCGGTCGCCTGGCACGACGCCCGCGGCGCGGACGAGGCGGAGGCGATGGGCCAAGCGCTCCCCGACTTCGTCGAGCGCACCGGCCTACCGCCGACCGCGCTGTGCTCGCTGGCCAAGCTCAAGCACCTCGGCACGCAAGGGGCCGCCCGCTGGCTGAACGTCGGCGAGTGGGTCGTCCACCGCCTCGGCGGCCGCCAGGTCAGCGAGCTCTCGCTCGCCTCGCGCACCGGCATGCTCGACCTCGAGCCGATCCGGCCCTACGACGAGGCGCTCGACTGGGCCGGGCTGCCGCGCGACGTCCTCGGCGACCTCGTCCTCGCGGGCACCGACGCCGGCCGCAGCGACGGCCACGCGCTCCCCGGCACCGAGGACGCCGTGCTCACCGTCGCGGGCCACGACCACCTCGTCGCCGGCGTCGGCGTCGGCGTGATCGAGCCCGGCGACCTCCTCGACTCCTGCGGCACCGCCGAAGCCCTCGTCCGGGTTGTCGCTCCGCCGCTCGACGCACCAGCGCGGCGGCGGAGCGTCGAGGGCGGCGTGACCGTCGGCTGGCACGTCGCGGAGGGCCGCCAGGTGCTGCTCGCGGGCCTGTGGTCGGGCTTCGCACTTCGCTCGGTCCTCGACGAACTTGCGGTCGGCGATGCCGACCGTGCAGAGCTCGACGCGGGCGCGCTCGCCATCGCTCCCGGTGGCGCGCCCGCGCTCGAGCTCGATCTTCACTCCCTCGAGCGCGCTCCGCTCCACCTCCCCGATGCGCCGCCGGCCGCCATCTGGCGCGCCGCGATCGACGCCGTCTCGCGCGAGGTCGCCGCACTCGTCGGCCACATCGATGCCGTCGCCGGTCCCCACACGAAGGTCGTCGTCACCGGCGGCTGGTCCCGCGATCCCGCCGTCCTCGACGCGAAGCGCCGCCTCGGCGCGGTCGAGGCGCCGCCGGTCGTCGAGGCCGGCTGCCGCGGCGCCGCGCTGCTGGCCGGCGTCGCCGCCGGGATCTTCGCGAGCGCCGACGACCTTCCGGAAGTCATCGCAAAGGAGCCCGCCTGATGCCCGAGCCGTTGCTCGAAGCCAGAGGGATCGTCAAGAACTTCGGTCGCGTCCGCGCGCTGCGCGGCGCGAACTTCGCCGTCTACCCCAAGGAGGTCGTCGCGCTCGTCGGCGACAACGGCGCGGGCAAGTCGACGCTTGTCAAGACGCTCGCCGGCGTCTACGAGCCCGACGAGGGCGAGATCCTCTTCGAGGGCGAGCAGGTGACGCTCCACTCGCCCCTCGACGCCCGCCGCCTGGGCATCGAGACCGTCTATCAGGATCTCGCGCTCGCCGCCGAACTCGATGCCGGCGCGAACATGTTCCTCGGCCGCGAGGTCATGCGGCCGGGTCTGTTCGGCAAGCTCGGCTTCATCGACAAGCAGGCGATGCGCGTGCAGAGCCGCGAGGTGTTCAACAACCTCGGCGTCGCGCTGCAGGACACCACCGCGCCCGTGGCGACGATGTCAGGCGGCCAGCGCCAGGGCATCGCGGTGTCGCGCGCGGTGAACTGGGCGTCGCAGGTGGTGTTCATGGACGAGCCGACCGCCGCGTTGGGCGTCGTCCAGACGCGCAACGTGCTCGACCTCATCGGCCGCGTGCGCGAACAGGGACTGGCGGTCGTCCTCATCAGCCACAACATGCCCGAGGTCTTCGAGGTGGCCGATCGCATCGAGGTGCTGCGGCTCGGGACGCGGGTCGCGCGCTTCCGCCGCGGCGAGGTGTCCATGGAGGACGTCGTCGGGGCGATGACCGGCGCGATCACCCATGACGGAGAGGAACACCACCGATGAGCGACGTCACCACCGCGCCCCCGGACGAGCCCGAGGTCGAGGCCCAGGAGGCCGTACGCGAGACTCCGTTCTGGCAGCGGCTGGTCTCCGGATCGAGCACGTGGATCGGTCTCATCCTCGTCGGGCTGATCCTCGTCTTCAGCCTGCTCGATCCGTCGGCGTTCGTCGACAGCGCGAACTTCCGCAACATCGCCACCGACGCCGCGGTCCTGCTCGTCCTGGCGACCGGGATGACCTACGTGATCATCACCGCCGGCATCGACCTGTCGGTCGGCGGCGTGCTCGTCTTCAGCGGGGTGGTCGCGGCCAAGGCGATGAACGGCGCCGGCGGCAACAACTGGGGCGTGATCATCCTCGGCCTCGTCGTGGCCCTCGCATGCGGCATGGCGTGGGGCATCTTCAACGGGTTCCTCGTCGCGAAGGCGCGGATCCCGGCGCTCATCGTCACGCTCGGGACGCTCGGCATGTCGCTCGGCGCCGCGCTTGTCATCACCGGCGGCGTCGACGAGCGCGAGGTCCCGTTCAAGCTCATCTCGACGATCGGGATCGGCCGCGCGTTCAACCAGATCCCCTGGCTGGTGATCATCGCCTTCTCCGTGGCGCTGGTGTTCGGCGTCATCCTCGCGATGACCCGCTTCGGCCGTTACACCTACGCGGTCGGCTCGAACGAGGAGGCGGCGCGGCGCGCGGGCATCAACGTCGACCGCCACCTCATCAAGGTCTACGCGCTGCAGGCCACGCTCGCCGGCCTGGCCGGCTTCCTGTCGCTCGCACGGTTCTCGACCACCACCATCGGCGGCCACGACACCGACAACCTGCAGTCCATCGCCGCCGTCGTGATCGGCGGGACGAGCCTGTTCGGCGGCATCGGAACGATGCTCGGGACCGTCTTCGGCGTGTTCATCCCGGCGGTCCTCAACAACGGCTTCATCATCGTCGGCGTTCAGGCCTTCTGGCAGCAGATCGCCGTCGGCGCGGTGCTCATCGGCGCCGTGTACCTCGATCAGTTGCGCCGCAGGTCGCAGGACCAGCGGTGAGATCCACCATCAGCAGGAGGAGGTCCTTTCCACCCATGTCACGCAAGATGTGGCTTCCAGCAGGACTGGTGGTCCTGGCGCTGGTTGTGGCTGCCTGCGGGAGCAGCGACAACGGCGGCAGCACCGGCACCAACGGCGGCGGCGCCAGTACCACCGCCGCGAAGAAGAACTACAAGATGACGCTCATCGCCGGCGTCAAGGGCGACGAGTTCTACATCACGATGAACTGCGGAGCCCAGGCGAAGGCCCAGGAACTGGGCGTCACGCTCGACTTCCAGGGGCCCGACAAGTTCGACGCCGCGCTGCAGACACCGGTCGTCAACGCGGTCGCGGCCAAGAAGCCCGATGCCGTGCTCGTCGCGCCGACCGACACGAAGGCGATGTTCGCGCCGATCCAGCAGATGTCGCAGAACGGCACGAAGATCGTGCTCGTCGACACCACGCTCGACCAGCCCGACATGGCCGTGTCGCAGATCGCTTCGGACAACGAGGCCGGCGGCAGGGCGGCGGCCGAGGCGCTGTCGAAGCTCATCGGCGGCGAGGGCAAGGTCTTCGTCGTCAACGTCAAGCCCGGTATCTCGACCACGGACGCCCGAGGCAAGGGCTTCGCGGACGGGGCCAAGGAGCTCGGGCTGACCTATGTCGGCCAGCAGTACGACGACGACGACCCGGCGAAGGCCGCCGCGATCACCAAGGCCGCTCTCGCCAAGAACCCCGACCTGAAGGGCATCTTCGCCACGAACCTGTTCTCCGCGGAGGGCGCCGCGACCGGCGTCCGCGAGGCGGGCAAGCTCGGCCAGGTGAAGATCGTCGGCTTCGACGCCGGCCCCAAGCAGGTCGAGGACCTGAAGAACGGCGTCGTGCAGGCGCTCATCGCGCAGAAGCCGGCCGACATCGGCGCCCAGGGCGTGCAGCAGGCGTACAACGCGCTGACCGGCAAGCCGACGACGAAGAAGATCGGCACCGGCTCCGTGACGATCACGAAGGCCAACCTGGACCAGAACCAGGACGCGCTCTACAAGTCGAGCTGCTGAGTCCCCCCGGCGAAGCGCGGCGCGGCCATGACGGCCGCGCCGCGTACGCCGGTCGATCCATCCCTACGCGGGGCGGCGCCAGACGAAGGCGATGTCCTTCTTGCCGCCCTCGTGCGCGCACTGCACGACGACGAGGTCGTAGACGCGCGGGTCCGCAGCGCACTCGAAGCCCTCGACCTTGTCGTCGGGCGTGCCGGCGCCGGCCGCGTCGGCCCACCGCTGGGCCACGCGCGTCGCGGTCTCGCACGGCGCCTTGACGGTCATCACGCTCGAGACGCCGCCGGGCGCCAGCGACACGTCGCCGCACGGCTGGTGGCCCTTGTCGTCGAACGGCAGCCCCTGCCAATCCGGCGACTCGTCACGCGCCGGGTTGTCCGTCACGCGCCGCTGATCGCTGCCGTCGGCGTTCATCACGTAGATCTCCTGCTGGCCGTCGCGGGCGCTCGAGAACGCGACCTTCGTACCGTCCGGTGACCACACCGGGCCCTCGTCGAGCCCCGGCGAATCGGTGAGCCGGCGGACGTTGGTGCCGTCGGCGTCCATGACGTAGATGTCCTTCTCCTGCGGCTCGACGCCCGGCTGCAGCGTGGCGGCGGGCGCATTCTCGAACGCGATCTGCCTGCCGTCGGGCGACCACGCCGGCGCCGAGTCGAAGTCCGCGTTGTCCGTGAGCCGGCGGACGTTCGTGCCGTCGGCATCCATCACGTAGATCTCCTCGTCGCCCGAGGGCTCGACGAGGTCGTCGCCGTGGCGGAAGGCGATCTTCGTGCCGTCGGGCGAGTACGTGGGATAGCGCTCGTCGCCCGGCATCGCGAGGACCTGATGGGTCACGGGCTGTGTGGGATCGACCGCGCTGGCCTCGATGTCGAGCACCCAAATGTCGCCGTCCTGGACGAGCGGGTTCTCGGGCGTGCGCCGGTAGACCAGCAGGCTCCCGTCGGGCGACCAGCCGGGCTGGCCCTCGCTGAAGCGGAAGGTGCGAGTCAGCAGCCGTTCGTTCGTCCCGTCCGCGTCCATCACCGCGAGCTGGTTGCTGCCGAACTGCGCGGTCTTGAACGCGAGGCGCCGGCCGTCCGGCGACCAGGCGGGCTGCCCGTCGTCCGGGCGCCGGAACGTGAGCTGCAGCGGCGACTCGACGTCGAGAGGCGAGACGTAGACGTCGTCGCTGAACTGCGAGCCGGTGCGGTTGGAGCCGTAGGCCATGTAACCGTTGAGCCCGGACCAGGCGTCGGCGGCGGCCGGCAGGGCGAGCGCGGCAAGTGCCCCGACCGCGAGCAGGGTGACTCGTGCGTGCATCGACGATCCCCTCCTAGCGAACGGCCTTGGCCCTGGGGACCACGACGTTCTTGTAGTAGACGAACCAGCCCTGCGGGTCGTAGAACCGGGTGCCGGTGAACCGGACCGTGTACGTGCCCGCCGGAACCGGCCGGAACGGGAACTGGCGCATCTTCTTGGTCAGGTCGCCGCAGGGCCCGGTGACCGAGCCGACCTCGACGGTCTTCAGGCGCTTGCCCTTGAGGAAGTAGTGGGCGTAGACCTTGCGGTAGGGCTCCCAGCCGATGATCTTGAACGTGGTCAGCCCGCGCGGATCGCCGCGGCCGTTGAGCCACGGGCCGACGCGGACGCCGACGTTGGTCAGCAGGAACTGCGTCGCCGCGGGTCCCGCCGGATCGTTGGCGGTGAGCGTCACGGTCTCACGCAGGTCGTTGTCGGACGCGAGGTCCGGGGCCGCGAACCGGCCGAGCAGCCCGCCCGCGCCGTCGGTCCGCAGCGGGTCCTTCGGCGCGACGAGGTTGTTCCCGCGCCCGCCCGTCAACTGCATCATGAGCGACACGTCGACGTTGGGCGTGAACCCGGTCCCGGTGAGGGCCAGCGGCTGCCCCGGGAAGTAGCAGGGCAGGTCGGCCGTGATCGTGGGTGCCGCCTGGGCGGCCGCCGGCAGCGCCAGGGCCGCGGCGGCGGCGAGTGCTTGAGCTTTCATGCGCCGACGGTCGCGTCTGCGGCCTTGCGCGCCCATCCGCGCCAGGGCTGGACGGCGCGCCCCTCATGGGTGGACGATTTCACCGCTCTGGGGGATTGCGCGAGTACGGTTGGCGCGTGGCCAAGTCCCCGCTGAGCCTCCACACGGCCACGCCCGCCGAACTGCGCGAACGCCTGCGCGCGGAGGGCGGGGCGATGCCGTTCATCGTGCTGCGCGACGACGACGATCACCAGGTCATCGTCGAGCTCGACGACGATCGCGAGCGCCTGACCATCGGCCGCAGCGATGCCAACGACGTCGCGCTCGCGTGGGATGCCCGGGTGTCGCGCACGCACGCCGCGCTCGAGCGGCTCGGCCCCGACTGGACCGTGGTCGACGACGGCCTGTCGCGCAACGGGACCTGGGTCAACGGCGAGCGGGTGACCGCGCGGCGGCGCCTGCGTGACGGCGACGTCCTGCGCGTCGGCGGGACCGCGCTGGCGTTCTGTGCGCCGGGGCTCGCGACGCGCGCCGATGCCACGCTGACCGCCGAGGGCGTGCCGGTCGGCGACGTGCTCACGCCGTCGCAGCGGCGCGTGCTCCTCGCGCTCTGCCGCCCGTTCCGCGACGGCGCGTTCGCGACGCCGGCGTCGAATCCCGCGATCGCGGACGAGCTCTGCCTGAGCGTGGACGCGGTGAAGACCACGATGCGCTCGCTGTTCGACCTGTTCGGCATCGGGGACCTCCCGCAGAACCAGAAGCGGGCGAGCCTCGCGCTGCAGGCGCTGCGCGAGGGCGTCGTGTCGCGGCGCGACCTCTAGGTCGTGTCGATGCGGGTGAGCGTGCGGTCCGAGCTGTTGGTCACCCACACCGAGCCGTGCGCCACGTCGATCCCGATCGGGTTCAGCCCGACGGGGATCGGCTTGCCGGCGACGCGGCTCGTCTTCGGGTCGATGCGCACCACCGACTGGTCGCCGTAACAGGCGACCCAGATCCCGTCGGCGCGGGCGTGGATCCCGTAAGGCTTGCTGGGTACGCCGATGGTGGCGACGTGGGGGCCCTTTGGGTTGACGCGCGAGACCGAGTCGTCGCCGTAGTTGGTGACCCACACGTAGCCGGCGGCGACCGCGACGCGCAGGGCCTTCCTGCCGACGGGGATGCGCGCGATGGGCTTGAGGGTCGGCGCGCTCACCTTGATGAGGTTGGGCTCGCGCCGGCCGAGAACCCAGACCGCGCCGTTGGACGCGCGGATGTCATTGATGCCCTCGGGGACCGCCAGGCGCCCCACGACCGTTCCGCTGTGCGGGTCGATCTCGGCGAGGTGGTCGGGGCCGGACGGCGATTGCTCGGCCACCCAGATCGCGCCTTCGCCCGCGTCGATGGCGCGCGGCTCACCGAGCATGGGGATCGGGTCGCCGATGAGGTTCCCGGTCTTCGCGCGCACCTTCATCACCTCGTGGCTCTTCGCCACGGTCACCCACAGCTCGCCGCGGCGGGAGACGATGTCCGAGACCCCCATGCCGAGGCGCGGGCCGTGGCGGCGGCGGACGTTCGCCGCGCCGACGCGCCCGAGCCACGGCGTGCCCGTGCTCGCCACCCACGCGTTGCCCCCGGCCACCTCGACATTGACCGGTCGCGGGCCGACGTGCACGGTCCTGACCACGTGCGGCGCCGCTGCGGCGCGACGAGGGGCCGTTGCCGGTGCCGGCGGCAGGGTCGTTTCCACGATCGTCTCCGTCGGGGCGTGCGTAGCCGCGCCGTGTCCCGGGACGCCGCCGGCGAAGAGCACAGACGCGGCGGCCCCCGCCGCCGCGGCAAGGACCGCGACGAGCGTTGTCGATCCGCGTCGTCCCCGGCGCGCGGGCGCGTCGGGCCAGGTCATGTCCGCCTTGACGGCCCGCGGGCGACGACGGGCCCGCTTCGGGCGCGCCGCGGACACATCGCCTGCGGCCGCCGCGAGGGCCGCATGGCCCAGCTCGCCGGCCGAGCCCTGGCGGCGTTCG
>DATFRW010000044.1:0-12877 GCA_035262945.1 Solirubrobacteraceae bacterium | reverse complement strand
GCCGGCGCCGGTGCGCGCTGTGTCGGCATAGAAGCGTGGCGGGACGTGAGCGGGGTCGGACACCGGATGCGGAAGACACCGAGACGCGTTGAGCGACTGTCTGACGACCAGACTATCAGTTCCCGAAATCCCTCTGCTAGGAGGAATCTCAAACTGTCGATCAGACTATTTTCACCCTACGCGGGCCTGCGCCGCGCCCCTCGTGGAGGTCGAAGGGGGTGCCGCCGCGACCGCGTGGCGGCACCCCCAACGCCTTACTGACCCCCCAAGTCGACGATCGACGTGATCAGGTCGGCCACGTCCGGCGCCACGGTGACGCGGTCGCGGCCGTCGAGCGTGTTGACGTGCAGGCTGTCGGCCGCGGGCTCGCTGCCGGCGATCCGCGTCTGCGCGGCGAGGCCCGTCGTCAGCACCTGCGCTCCCGAGCGCGTGACGTTCACGGTGTCCGCGCGATTCGTGCCGTTCACCGTCACGGAGTCGGCCGCGCCGTCGCCGGTGCCGTCAAACCCGGCGAGGTTGACGTCGGCGGTGTCGAGGTCGGTGCCGCTGAGATCGCCGATGGTGATGGTGTCGGGCCCGCCGAGCGCGGCGAGCGCGAGCCCTTCCACCCCGTCGAAGTCCATCGTCACCGAGCCGATGTTGCGGAACAGGCGGACCCGCGGGCCGTTCGCGGACACGTCGATGTCCTCGCCGGCGTTGGAGCCGTTGAAGACGAGCGTGTCCTTGCCGCCCTGGCCCTCGACGACGTCGCTGCCGTCGCCCGGATCCCACTGGAAGCTGTCGGCGCCGGCCCCGAGCTGGCCCACGTCGTTGCCGCGGTTGCCGTCGACGACGTCGTCGCCCGCGCCGCCGAGGAGCAGGTCGTCGCCGTCGCCGCCGCGGAGCACGTCGTCGCCCGCTCCGCCGTCGAGGGTCAGTCGCGTGAGGGCGGCGATGCCGTTCTGGCCGGTGATCGTGTCGTTGCCGGCGAGCCCGCTGACGTCGAGGCTCTCGACCGCGTTGGTCTCGAACGCAGCGCCGCCCGCGGTGAACGTGGCCACGTTGCCGTTGTCGGCGGCGATGCCGATCGCGTCGTCGCCGGCGCTGCCGTCGTAGGTCGCCGTGTCGGTCCCGTCGCCACCCTCGGCGATGACCGTCGCGGGCCCCGTGAACCCGACGCCGCTGCCGATCGTGTCGTCGCCGCCGAGCGTGGCGACGTCGACATGGTCGCCGATCTCGCCGCCGGCCACGTTGACCTGCGCGCTCAGCCCGTTGACGACGACCTTGCCGTCCGACGAGCCGACGTCGGCGCGATCCGGGCCGTCGCTACCGGTGGCAATGACGGTGTCGGCCGCTCCGTCGCCGCTCCCGTCGAACCCGGCAAGACTGACGTCGGCGGTGTCGACGTCGGTGCCGCTCACGTCACCGACGGCGATCGTGTCCGCCCCGCCGAGCGCGTTGACGGCGACGTCGTCGATGCCGTCCAGGTCCATCGTGATGTTGGCGACGTCGCGGTGGAGCAGGACGCGCGGTCCGTTCGCCGTGATGTCGATCTGCTCGCCGGCGTTGGAGCCGTTGAACTGCAGGACGTCGCGGCCGCTCTGGCCGTCGACGACGTCGCTGCCGTCGCCGGGATCCCACTGGAAGCGATCCGCGCCCGGCCCGAGGAGGGCCGTGTCGTTGCCGCCGTTGCCGTCGACGAAGTCGTCGCCCGGTCCCCCGAGGAGGGTGTCGGCGCCCGCGCCGCCGAGCAGGGTGTCATCGCCCGGCCCGCCGTCCACGGTCACCTGCTCGGTGACGCTGCGGTCGATGCGGACCTCGTCGTCGCCGGGACCGGCGTCGATGGCGATCGCCGTGAACGTCGAGCGATCGAAGGTGAGGTCGGTCGTGCCGTCCTCGCCGACGTCGGCGAGGAGCCGGCTCGGATCGCCTGGATCGACGATCACCAGCAGCTTGTCGCTCGCGGAGTCGCCCTTCAGCTGCAGTGTGCCGTCCTGCACCGCCCCGCTGTACGACGCCAGCGCGTTGCCGGCGCCCAGCGCGGGCAGCGCGGTGAGGCACGCGGCGGTGATGACGGCGAGCGAGAGCGCGCGCCTTCGTGTCCGTTCGGTCCTGCTCGTCATCGTCGTTCCACCCCCGGGCGCGTCGGTGCGCCCGCTCGATCTACGCGGCCTTCGGCCATCTCCCGGTCGCTGCCGCGGGATCGCTCATGACGGTCGAGTTCGGGCCGATCACCGCGGCCACCACGAGCCGTACGCCCATCGCCTCGGCCCGCGCGAGCGCGAGCCGCCTCGCGGCCGCCACGTCTCCGGCACTGACGTTCCGGTGCCATGGAGTGAGCGTGCTGCGATCGAGTCCGACGATGAGGTAGGTCATGGCGGCGTCCTTCAGTCCCCGATGACTATGCGGTTTGCCGGGGGCCCTGACAATCGGTCGGCGACCCTGAGATTTGCTCCTAGGCGGCCAGGCGATCGGCGAGCTCGGCGCGCGTGTTGACCCCGAGCTTGCGATAGCCCGCCGCGAGGTGCGTCTCGACGGTCTTGATGCTCAGGAAGAGCTGCTGCGCGATCGCGCGATTGCCCTTCCCGGCCGCCGCGAGCTCGCAGACCTGGCGCTGGCGAGGGGTCAGCGCCGCCGGTCCTTCGAGCGCCGCGTGCCGCGGGCGCAGGCCGCTTGCCACCAGCTCGCGCCGGGCGCGCTCGGCGAGCAGCACCGCGCCGGCGGCGTCGGCGTCGGCCAGCGCCGGGCGCAGGACCTCGCGCGCGTGGATGCGGGCGCCGGTGTAGGTCAATGTGCGCCCGAGCTCGAGCCGCGCCCGGATCGCCTCGCGCTGCGCCGGAGCCCGTTCGGCCGCGCGCAGCGCGCGCTCGGCGAGCGCGATGCGCTCCTCCTCGTCGGGCTCGGCGACCGCGCGCGCGTGGAACGCCCGGGCGATCGGGACCGGCGCTCCGAACGCCTCGGCCATGGCGAGCTCCAGGTCGGCCAGCGCGGCCGCCTCCTCGCGGCGGCCGAGATGCGCGAGCGCGAGCGCGGCGGTCGAGCGCCACGGCGTCCACGTCGGGTTCGGCCGCCCCTGGGCCTCGCGCAGCGCGCCGGCGTCGAGTGCCTCGGCGTGTGCGCGCTCGAAGTCGCCCTGCGCGAGCCACAGCTCCGCGCGCGCGTGGCGCAGCCCGATCTCCCAGCGCGTCATGCCCAGCGCGCCGTCGAAGCAGCGCTCGCGCAGCAGCTCGTGCGCCTCGTCGAACGCGCCGCGCTCGGCCAGCGCCGACACGAGCACGGTGATCGCGCCGCCGGTGAAGATGTTGACGTCTTCGTCGACGAGGTCGAGCGCCAGGCGAGCGTGGTTCTCGGCCTCGGCGACCTCCCCGGTGCGCAGCGCGAGCTCGCACGCGTGCCAGGCCGTCGCGACGCGCAGGCGCAGCGAGCCGCGCACCAGCGCCTCCTCGTGCATTGCCGCGATCGCCCGCCGCGCCTCCTCGGCGTGGTCGGTGAGCACGAGCGTGCGCACGCACAGGTGGTACGCCGTCCGGCGTCCGATCTCGCCGAGCAGCTGGCCGCCGTCGAGCGCTTCGAGCGCCAGCGCCGCGCACGCCCGCGCGTCGAGGCCGCCGGCGTCGAGCCCCACCCAGGCGCGATAGGCGGTGATCACGCTCGCGGCGACCAGGTCCGTCGTCGGCGTCAGCCGCAGCGCGTCGAGGCGCCGCGCGCGGTCGGCCAGGAGCCCCGGTGCCAGCACGACCGTGTCCAGCGCGGCGGCCTCGATCGCCAGCCGCGCGTCCGGGTCGGCTTCGGTCGCGAGCTCCGCCTCGAAGAGGTGCGCGACGCTGTCCTCGCCCGTCCCCAGCGCGCTCAGCGCGGCCAGGCGTGTGAGGACGTCGAGGCGGCTCTCGCGGTCACGCACCTCGTGCAGCGCCTCGAGCAGGCGCCGCCGCGAGTCGGGCAGGCCGGCATCGAACGCGACCGCCGCCAGCTGGGCGAGCATGCGGCCGCGGTCGTCGCCGGGCGCGCGCTCGTGCACCGCGCGCTCGAGGTAGGCCGCGGCGGTGTGGGGCGCGCCGCGCTCGGTCGCCGCCGACGCGGCGCCGAGCAGGAGGCCGCTGACCTCGGGGTCGGCCTGCGGCGCGCTGCGCAGCAGATGGCTGGCGACGACATCGGCCTCGGCACCTCCGTGCATGAGCGCGCGCGCGGCCTCACGGTGCAGCCGCTCGCACTCGGCGCGCGACAGGTCCTCGGCGATCGCGACCGCGATGAGCCAGTGGGCGAAGCGCCCGTCCTCGGCGCCGAGCAGGCCCGCGGCGAGGAGCGCGTCACGGGCCGGGCCGAGGTCGGCAGCGGTGACTCCGGCGACGGCGGCGACCACGTGCGGCGGCGCGCCGTCGCCGATCACCGCCAGCGCCTCCGCGACCGCGCGGTCGCGCGCGGAGAGCGCGGCGAGCCTGCGGCGGACGACGTTGCGCGCGATCGCGGTCACCTGCGGCGCGCCGTCGGCCGTCTCGACGATGGCCGCCGGACCGTGGGCGGCGATCTGGCGCGCGAGCTCGCCCAGCAGCCACGGGTTGCCGCCGACGGCCTGATGGCAGTCGTGGCAGACGTCGTCGGGCGTCCCCGGCGCCACCCGGCGGATGAGCCGCATCGCGCCCGCCGGCGTGAGCGGGCGCGGGTGAAGCACCGTGGCCGAGCGCGCGCCGCCGAGCAGGCTGAGGAGGTCCGAGGGCGCCTCGGGGTCGTCGTCGCGCGCGGCCACCGTGATGAGCAGCGGCAGGTCGTCGATCCGCCGCGCGAGGTAGTTCAGGACCTCGAGCGACGCCCGGTCGGCCCACTGCGCGTCGTCGACGACGAGGACGAGCGGGCGGTGGTCCGCCAGCGCCGCGCACAGCCAGAGGATGCTGTGGGCGATCAGGGTGGTCGTGTCGCCGGCCGGGACGCGGCCCTCGAGCAGCAGCTCGCCCGCGGGGCCCGCCGCGCCTTCGAGCAGCCGGGCGCGCTCGCGCGGCGACGCGTCGCGCAGCGGCGCCTCGAGGAGGGCGCGGATGACGCCGAACTGGAAGTGGCGCTCGAGCGGTCCCGCCGCGGCGCGGCGGACCTGGCACCCGGTGCGGGCGGCGAGCGGCGTCACCTGCTCGAGGAGTGCGGTCTTGCCGAGGCCCGCCGGCGCCGCGAGCAGCACGACTCCGCCGGCGCGGTCGATCGCAAGCCGGCGCACGCCCCGGGTGAGGACCAGGCGCTCGACGGCGCGCTCGATCAGCGGCGCGTCGTCGCTCGTCGTCTCGGGTCCCACGAGGTGTAGATGGCGGATCCTGTCGGCATGGCCCATGCCGGTCCGGACGCTTGAAACGCCATTTCTCTTCCACGCCGCCGGGCCGAGGCAAAGTTCAGGGTGGTCCCCCGATTGTCGGGCGGGGGTGTGGTTGCTCTCATGGATGGCATGGGGGCGATATGGCGCAGACGCAGCTCCGCGAGCCCGCGTCGCCGCGCCACGCGAGCCCGGCGGGCCGCCGTGCGCACCCGCCACGGCGCCACGCCCCGGCGCCGTTCGTTGCGCACCGGCCCCGCCGCGCTCGCGACGGCCGCCGCGGCCGCGCTCGTCGCTGCGGGCGCCGCCGGCGCGCAGGCCCCCGCCTTCGACCACGCGACGCTGCGCTACACGGCGCACCAACCCGCGTCGCGCACGGGGTTCATCGTCGACGTGGCCCGGCGCAGCGTGCGGCCGGCCGGCGGGCAGGTCCGCTACCGCCTCTCTCCGGGCACGCGGATCGACACGTCCGCGATCGCGCGCTGCGACGCGACCGACCTTGCGATCCTCGCCGACGGTCCCGGCGCGTGCCCGGCCGCGAGCCGCCTCGGCGCCGGGACGGCGGACCTCGCCTACGGCACGGGAACGATCACCGTGGCCGTGACGGCCTTCAACGCGGAGGACCAGATCGTCGCCGTGTTCAGCCTGCTGCACACGGACACCGTCGTGCGCGTGCTGCGCGCCGCGGTGCACGGCTCGGTCGTCTCCGTGCAGCTCGGCAACGGCCCGGGCGCGGGCGTGCCTCGCCTGCGGCTGGACATCGCGCCCCGCGGCTCGCGCGCGCGCCCGTGGGCACGAACGCCGCCGCACTGCCCACCGGAGGGCCGCTGGAGCGTGGGCGTGATCGCCGGCGGGAGCGTGGCGCACGACGCGACCGCCTGCCGCGGCTGATCCCAGGAACGTCACACCGGTACGACAGCGCGTCTGACACCGTCCCGGCGTCCGGTTCCAGATCCCGTGGAGGTGGCTTCCGTGGCCATTTCGCTGCGCGCTCCCGCACTGGCGATCACGGTCGCGGCCCTCGCCGCGACCGGCGCCGCACTTGCGCACGCCAAGCCGACCCCGGCCGCCGCGCCGGTCACGCCGTCCGGGTGGAAGATCACCCCGGCCGGCCACTCGATCAGCGTCGACGACGGGCCGGGCCTGGCCGGCCCGTGGGGCGTCGCGCTCGCGCCCGATGGCATCCACGCGCTCGTGACGAGCAGCGGGCAGGCGGCGCAGATCGAGTCGACCGAGGTGTTCGACATCGGACGGCTCGCGCGCACGGACATCGAGGCCTACGACGGCGCCGCCGGCGCTTCGGTGTTCTATGGGGTCGCCTATTCGCCCGACGGCAAGCGCGCGTGGGCGTCCGGCGGCGGCCAGCAGGTCGTGCACGCGTACGACGTCGCGGTCGACGGCAGCCTGACTGCAACCGGCGACGTCCCCGCGGGCCACTTCCCGTCGGGCATCGCCTACGGCCGCACGCCGCTCGGCGACCGCCTCTACGTCGCCGACAACCTGGGCGGCGCGCCGTTCACGACGGGCTCATACGAGGACCCGCCCGGTCACGAGGTCAACGTCATCGACCCGGCGACCGGCGCCAAAACCACCACGATCGACCTCGGCACGGCGCTGCAGCCGCTGGGCGTCACGTTCGACCGCACCGGGCGCAAGGCGTACGTCACCAACTGGGCGGGCCGCTCCGTCTCGGTCATCGACACCGCGAGCGAGCACAAGACGGGCGACATCCTGCTCTCGCCCCCACAGCGCGTGCTCGAGGCCGACCACCCGAGCGGCATCGCCGCCAACCCGGTCCGCGACGAGGTCTACACGGCCAACGCGAACAGCGACACGGTGTCGATCATCGACACGCGCACCGATCGCGTCGCGGAGAACCTCGACGTCGCGCTGGTGCCCGGTTCGCCGAAGGGGTCGCTCCCCGAGGGACTGGCGGTCAGCGCCGACGGCGCCACGCTCTATGTCGCCGAGGCCGGCGAGAACGCGATCGCCGTCGTCGACCTGCGCCGCCGCGAGGTCCAGGGCTTCATCCCGACCGCCTGGTACCCCTCGTCGGTCGCCGTCACCGCGGACGGCCGCCGCCTGGTCATCGGCAACACGAACGGGCTGGGTGCGGGGCCCAACCGCTGCGGCCCGAACTCCCCGCTGTCCGCCGACGAGTGCGCCGACGCGGGCGACCAGTACGCCGGGAGCATGATCAAGGGCACCGTTCAGGTGGTCGACCTGCCGCGGCCGGGGCGCGACCTCGACCATCAGCTGCGCGACTGGACCTGGCGCGTGCTCGACAACAACCACGCGCTCGAGCGCAAGCGCCGCAAGCCGCGCGCGCTGAGCGCGATCAAGCACGTCATCTACGTCATCAAGGAGAACCGCACCTACGACCAGGTCTTCGGCAGCCTGCGCGAGGGCAACGGCGACCCCGCCCTGACGATCTTCGGCGATCGCTCCGCGCCCAACCACCGCGAGCTCGCGCGCCGCTTCGTGCTGCTCGACAACTTCTACGTCGACGCCGAGGTGTCGGCCGACGGCCACCCATGGTCGACCCAGGCGACCGCCACCGACTACGTCGACAAGACCTGGCCGTTCGACTACGCAGCCGCGTTCTACCGCAGCTACAACCAGGAGTTCGTACCGTTCGACCAGCAGTTCCCCAGCGAGCCGCTCGCCGCCGACCCGAGCGTCCGGCGGTCGGCCGCGGCCGCCTCGGTCGGCTACATCTGGGACAACGCCTACGACCACGGGAGGAGCTTCCGCGACTACGGCGAGGGCACACCGTGGGACGACCCGAGCAACTGCGCGAGCGGCACGGTGTTCTCGGACCTCACGCGCCTGCACTCGCGCTTCGGCCAGCACGTCGACCCGAAGTTCCCGGGCTGGAACATGGACTGCTCCGACCACGCCGTCCGGGAGGCCGAATGGGAGCGCGAGTTCGACCAGTATGTGCGCAACGGCAACCTGCCCGGGCTGTCGATCGTCTACTTCCCCAACGACCACACGAAGGGCACTGCGGCGGGGCAGGCGACGCCCGAGGCCTACATGGCCGACAACGACCTCGCCGTCGGCCGCATGGTCGAGGCCGTCTCGCACAGCCGGTACTGGAGGAGCACCGCGATCGTGACGGTCGAGGACGACGCCCAGGACGGGCCTGACCACGTCGACGCGCACCGGAGCCCGGCGCTCGTGATCAGCCCGTACACGCAATCCGGCACCGTCGACTCGACGCACTACGACACCGCCGCCGCGATCGCCACCATCGAGGACCTGCTCGGCATGGAGCCGATGAGCGTCTTCGACCAGCGGGCGACGCGGATGTGGGCGTCCTTCCGGCAGCACCCGAACCTCCGCCCGTACCAGGCGATCACGCCGGACGTGACGCCCTACGGCGCCGCCGGCTACCCCACCAATCCGGCGAACGCGCCGCTTGCGCGGGAGTCGGCCGCGCAGGATCTTTCGGTACCCGATCGGGTCAACGAGGGGATCTTCAACGAGGCGACGTGGAAGTCGGTCAAGGGTGCGAAGTCAGAGATGCCCGCGCCGCGCCACAGCCTGGTGACCGCTCCGGGCGCACCGGGCGGCGACGAGGGCGAGGAAGGTGAGGCTGACGGGTAGGCGCGCGGCCGCCGGGCTCGCCGGCTTGGCGCTGGCACTCGGCGGCTGCGGCGTCGAGTCGCGCGTCGGTCAGATCGCCCCGGCACCCGCGCCGGGTCGCGTCGATCCCGCGCATCCGCCGATGAGCTGGGGTGGGCCCGACGGACGCAGCGCGCTCGACGGCACGTGGGTCGAGCGCAGCGATCGCCCGGGCCGCGGCGAGGCGCTGGGCTGGTTTCGCGGAACGTTTGACGGCCGCCCGGTGACCATCCCGTTCTCGCCGAACGCGGGCACGGTGCGCGGCGCCGCGGGCCTGCACAGCTTCCAGGGCAGCATCGCTTGGTACCGGACGACGTTCACGACTGCGCAGGCCGGCGACTACGCGCTGCGCTTCGAGTCGGTCAACCACCGCGCGACGGTGTGGGTCGACGGGCGCCTCGTGGCCCGCCACACCGGGGTCTACCTGCCGTTCGAGGCCGAGCTTGCGCTGGCTCCCGGCGCGCACACGCTGGTCGTACGCGCCGACTGGCGCTCACCGGCGCGGATGAAGGCGACCAGCTGGCACCGCACGTGGTTCAACTTCGGCGGCATCAACCGCGAGGTCACGCTGCGCCCGCTCGGGCGCAGCGCACTCGACGGTCCGGCGGTGCGCACGCGGCTGCGCGGCGGGGCGGCGATCGTCGACGTGTCGGTCGGCGTGCGCAACCGGGGGCGCCCGCGCGTCGTGCGGGTGCGGGGCACGCTCGCCGGCCACGGGCTGCGGTTCGCGCCGTTGCGCTTGGGAGCAGGCGAGCGGGGTGAGACGCGCGCGCAGGTCCGAATCGCGCATCCCGACCTGTGGGCGCCCGGCCACCCGGCGCTCGCCGAACTGCACCTCGAGGTGCCGGGCGAGTCGGGCTGGACCGAACGCGCGGGGCTGCGCGAGCTGCGCTGGAGCGGCGGGCGCCTGCGGCTGAACGGGCGACCGCTGCGGTTGCGCGGCGCCTCGCTGCACGAGGACGCCGAGGGCCGTGGCGACGCGCTCGTGCCCGCGGACATGGACGCGATCATCCAGCGCCTGCGGGCGATCCGCGCCAACGCCACGCGCGCGCAGCACCTGCTCAGCCCGGCGCTGCTCGAGCGCCTGGATGCCGCCGGGATCCTTGTCTGGCAGGAGGTCGGGCCGGTCGATGCCCCCGGGAACTGGACGTCGAACACGCCGGCGCTGCGCGCGGTGGCTCGCGAACGGGTCATCGCCAGCGTGCGGACCGCGGGCGTTCATCCGTCGGTGATGGCCTGGATGCTGGGCAACGAGGTCGCCAACAACGGCCACAGCGGCGGGCAGGCGGCGTGGATCAACGCAAGCGCGCGGCTGCTGCACCGCATGGACTCGGGGCGGCCGGTCGCACTCGACGTGTGGGGCAGCGCGCTGCCGGCCAACGACCGGGGGCTGATGTACCGCCATGTCGACGCGATCGGGGTCACGCTCTACGAGGGCTGGTACCAGCGCCCGGGTGAGTCGTCGCGGTCGCTCACCGGCCACCTGCGCCGGCGTCTGGCGCAGGCGCGGCGGACGTTCGGCGGCCGCGTGCTCGTGGCGACCGAGTTCGGCGCGGAGGCCAGCGGGCTCAACCCGGCGCCGCGGCCCGGCGGCGTCGACTACCAGGCGCGCCTGCTCGGCCGCCACATCGCGGTCTACCGCGGGGACCCGACCCTGGACGGCTGGCTGGTGTGGGTGCTCCAGGACTTCGCGCTCGTGCCGAGCTTCCGCGGGGGCTCGATCCGCCGGACGCTGCCCGACCTCAAGCTCGTGGCCGGCGTCAACCAGAAGGGCCTGTTCACCTATGGCGGGCAGCCGAAACCGGCGGTCGAGGTCGTGCGCGACGGCTGATCGCTCAGGCGGTGACCGTCTCGCCCGGTTCAGCCATCACGAGGCGGTCGCGGAGCCCGGCGGCGTCGAAGGCGGCGCGCAGGCCCTCGCCGCTCTCGGAGAAGTGCGCCCAGCCATCGAAGTGCACCGGCACGATCGCCCGGGCGCCGAGGATGCGGGCGGCCTCGACCGCGCGGTCGTTGGAGAGCGTGAGGAAGGCGCCTTCAAAGCGCGCCGGGATGCTCGCGCCGCCCACGAACAGGACCGCGAGCTCGATCGGGCCGGCACGGTCGGCGATCGTCCGGACGACGTCGACCGAGGCGTTGTCGCCGCTGACGTAGAGGGTCGGGACGTCGTCGGCCTTCAGGACGAAGCCGATCACGGGGCCGGTCAGGTGATCGGTGCCGTCCGGGCCGTGCTGCGCCGGGACGGCGGTGACGGCGAGCTCCTTGCCGCCGGGCCGGTCGAGCGTGATCGACTGCCACGGCTCGAGGCCGATCGCGTTGCCCCCGAGGCGCTCGGCGCCTTCGACGGTGGTGAGGACGCGCGCGGCGCGCGCGAGGAAGGCGCGGCCGGAGCCGTCGAGGTTGTCGGCATGGTGGTCGTGGGACAGCAGGACGGTGTCGATCGGGCCGATGTCGTCGGGCTCCACCGCGGGGCCGCGCAGCTTGACGAGGCCGCGCGGATGCTCGCCCGGCGGGTCGAACGACGGGTCGGTGAGGAGGCGCAGCCCGGCGAACTCGAGGACGGCGGTGGGCCCGCCGATGAGGAGGACGGACAGTGTTGGATCGTCGGTCATGAGTTCGCAGCCTGACGCGGACGCATGCTCTCGTGTCGGCTCGGGAAGGGCGTCAGCGAGGGACTCTCCCCTCTCGTGTGCACTCCTCCCACGTTGAGCGGCCGGCGCGCGACCCCTCGATTATCAACTGCGCCGGCCGCTCATGGCCGCAGCCGACCGCGGACGACGACGAACGCGAGCGCCCCGAGCGCGAGCCCGCCGACGAGCGCGATCGCCGCGACGAGCGCGATCGTCAGCGCCGGATCTGCCGGCTCGTCGGTGGCGAGGTTCGTGAGCGCAGCGGCGCCTCCTCGCGCGGAGGGCTGACGCGTCGACGGGCTGGGCGCGGGCAGGTTCCTGGCGAAGTCCGGCGACGACGGCTGCGCGGCGCCGAGGACCTGGACGTCGAGGTCGACGGGCAGCTCGAGCGGGATCTCGGCCGGGACGAGCCCGGAGTCGGCGGCGCTGAGCGAGACGTACCACTCGCCCGGAGCGGGGAAGGTGTCCTTGTTGTAGTCGCTGGCGAGGATCTGCTCGAAGCCGAGCGCACGCGGCGCCATGGCGGTGCCGGTCTTCGCGCTGGCGCCCGCCGAGCCCTCGAGCCGGGCGGAGGCCGCGTTGTAGTCGCCGCCGCCCTCCTTGCTGAGCTCCTCGCGCAGCGGGCTGAAGATGTTGAGCTCGTAGTCGAGGTTGACGAGGCCCTTCATGTAGTCCTGGGCGGTCGGATCGGTCTCGATCTGCGACGTGTCGACCGTGGCCTTGACCTGCAGGATCTGGCCCTTGGCGATGCGGACCTTCCAGTAGACGGTCTCGCCCGCGGCGACCGTGTCGGTGTAGCTCCCTGGTGCGAGCAGCGGCGCGGTGTTGAACGACCCGCCGCCGACGACGGGCTTGCCGGCCTGCGCGGCGGCGGTGGCGGGCAGCGCGAGCGCGGCGGCCGCGGCGATGACGGCGACCCGCTTCACGGGTGCGCCCTCCTCCTGCGCAGGGCGATGCCGCCCGCGAAGCCGAGGGCCGCGAGGGCGACGGCGACGAGGACGAGCAGCGCGGTCGACGGCGGCTCGTTCGGCGAGACCGCGGCGGCGGGCGTCGGGCCCTGTTGGCTGCCCGGCTGCGGTCCCTTCGATGGCGACGGGTTGCCGCCGTGGCGCCCGAGGACGGTGACGGACAGCTCGACCGGGTAGGGCTGACCGCCGGTGGCGTTGAAGAGCGCCTTGTCTGCGGTGTCGTTGAGGGAGACCTTCAGGTAGTAGCGGCCCGGTTGCGAGAACGGCTCGTCGACGGCGGCCTGGGCGCCGACGCCGATCGGCCGCGTGACGACGCCGAAGCCCTTCACGAACCCGCGGTTGTCGAAGGGGAAGCCGATCGACGACGAGTTCTGGCGGTTCGG
>DATFRW010000043.1:0-8746 GCA_035262945.1 Solirubrobacteraceae bacterium | reverse complement strand
CCAGCGCGGCCTGCAGCTGGAGGGCTACGACGTGGACGTCGCGTACACCGGCGAGGACGCGCTCGACAAGGCGTCGGCCGACGGCTACGCCGCGGTCGTCCTGGACGTGATGCTCCCGGGCCTCGACGGCTTCGAGGTCTGTGAGGCGCTGCGGCGCGAGCGGCGCTGGCTGCCCGTGCTCATGCTCACCGCACGCGCCGACGTGGCCGATCGCATCCGGGGACTCGATGCCGGCGCAGACGACTACCTCGTCAAGCCGTTCGACTTCGGCGAGCTGCTCGCGCGCCTGCGGGCGCTGACGCGCCGCGGCATCGCCGAGCACCCCGCTGCGGTGGAGGCCGGCGAGCTCGCGCTGGATCCGGGCACGCGAACGGCGACCCTCGGCGACCGCGAGATCGAGCTGACCGCGCGCGAGTTCGAGGTGCTCGAGCTCCTCGCGCGTCACGCGGGCGAGGTCGTCACGCGCCGGCAGCTGCTCGAGGAGATCTGGCACGACGGGTACGACGGCTCGCCCAACGTCGTCGACGTCTACGTCGGCTACTTGCGCCGCAAGCTCGACGACCCGTCGCTCATCCGCACCGTCCGAGGCGTGGGGTTCGTGCTGGAGTCCGGTTGAGCCTTCCGATCCGCGCCCGCCTGACGGTCTGGTACGCCGCGCTGCTGGCCGTGATCGTCATCGCGCTCGGGGCGTTCCTCGTCCTGCGCCTTCGCTCCGATCTGCAGGCCCAGGTCGACCGCGATGTGCGCGCGGGCGCGGCGACGATCACCAGCGGCTTCGCGGCGGACGGGACCGACGAGTTCCTCGAGGTTGCCGAGAAGGTGCTCCCGCACGGCGGCTCCGCGGCCCAGGTGCTCGACCCGAGCGGGCGCGTGTTGCTCATGTACGGCGATAGCGTTTCGGGGCGCGCCATGGTGCCGCCGGAGGCGCGCGCGGCCGCGCTGTCCGGCCACACGCGGCTCGTGACCGCCTCGCTGGGCGACAGCGGCGAGCGCTTCCGGGTCATGGCGCTGCCCGCACGGCGGCTCGGCGAGCCCCGGGTGGTGGTCGTCGCCGAGTCCTTGGCGAACGTGGAGCGGTCCGTCAACCGGGTACTCGTGCTCCTGCTCTTCGCCGGGCCGGCCGCGCTGGCGGCCACCGCGCTCGGCGGATGGTGGCTCGCGCGCAAGGCGCTGCTGCCGGTCGAGCGCATGACGTCGCAGGCGCAGGAGATCGGCATCGACCGGCTCGACGAGCGGATTGTCGTGCCTCGCGCCAACGACGAGATCGGGCACCTCGCCGTGACCCTGAACGCGATGCTCGACCGGCTCGAGCGCGGCGTCGACGAGAAGCACCGTCTGATCGCCGACGCGTCGCACGAGCTGCGCACGCCGCTGGCCGTCATGCGCGCGGAGCTCGACGTCACCCTGCGCGGGGAGGACCTCTCGCCAGATGCGCGCGCCGTTCTCGAAAGCGCCCGCGAGGAGGTCGGGCGGATGAGCCGCACTGTCAACAACCTGCTCACGCTCGCCGAGGTCGACGAGGGCCGCCTCGGGCTGCTGCCCGCGCGCGTCGAGCTGCGCGACGCGATCGAGGCAGCCGCCCGCCCGCTGCGACCGCTGGCCGCCGCGAAGCACCTGCAGCTCGAGGTCGGCGGCGACGGCGCCGAGGCCGAGGCCGACCCTCAGCGACTGCACCAGGCGATCACGAACTTCATCGAGAACGCGATCAAGTACGCACGCCCGGATGGGCACGTGCGCGCGACGGCCTGGTCGACCGACGCTGAGGTCGGCGTCACGGTCGCCGACGACGGGCCCGGCATCCCCGCCGAGGCCCGCGAGCACCTCTTCGACCGCTTCTACCGCGTCGACGGCGCCCGCGGCCGCGACGACGGCGGCAGCGGCCTCGGTCTCGCCATCTGCCGCGAGATCGCGGGCGCGCACGGCGGGCGCGTGTGGGTCGAGAGCGAGGAGGGGCGGGGGAGCCGCTTCAGCCTCGCGCTCCCCCGCACGTAGGCACCGAAAGACCGGTGCCGGGGCCGCCCAAGCTGGGTGGTTCTCCCGATGTGCCGCCGGCCGGGCGCACGTAGCTTCGCCGCCATGCCATCTCCTGAACCGAACACACGTCGTCGCATTGGCCGCGCGCTGAGCGTCGGGGCATTGGTCGCCGCCGTCGCGTTTCCGTCGGCCGCGCCGGCGATGCCCATCATCGACCCGCCCGCGCGGGCGAGCGCGGAGAGCGCTCCGTCCGGCGCCGGCTTCCAGTGGGACGACGCCGCGATCGGCGCGAGCGCCGCGCTCGTGCTCGTGGGTACCGGCGGCGCGGTCGCCGGCGGCGCTCGGCGCCGGCGCATGCGCCGTGCGCTGGCCGGCTGACCGGGTGGGAGACTGCCGCCGAGCATGGCCGGTCTCCTCGAGCGAAGCGAGAGCCTGTCCCGCCTCGACGAGCTCCTCGCCGCGGTGCGCTCCTCGGGGGAGGGGCGGCTGGTGCTCCTCGGCGGGGAGGCCGGCGTCGGCAAGACAGCGCTGCTGCGGGCGTTCTGCGATGCGCCGCGCGAGGCCGCGCGCGTGCTGTGGGGCGCCTGCGAGCCGCTGCGCACCGCGCGTCCGCTCGGTCCGCTGCTGGACGTGGCCGAGGCGACCGGCGGCGAGCTGGAGGAGCTGCTGGCCGGAGCGCCGCGGGCGCACGAGGTCGCGACGGCGCTGCTTGCCGAGCTACGCCGCCGCAGGCCGACCGTGCTCGTCCTCGAGGACGTCCATTGGGCGGACGAGGCGACGCTCGACGTCGTCGCGCTGCTCGCCGCGCGTGCGGCTTCCGCGCCGGCGCTCGTCCTCGCGAGCTATCGCGACGACGAGCTCGACACCAACGAGCAGCTGCGCTTCGTGCTGGGCGAGCGGATCCGCGGGCCGGGCCGCATGAGGCTCGACCCGCTCTCGGCCGCGGCCGTGTCCGAGCTTGCCGGGCCGTACGGCGTCGACGGCGAGGAGCTGCACCGCAGGACCGGCGGCAATCCGTTCTTCGTGGTCGAGGTGCTCGCGGCCGCGGGCGTGGGGATCCCGGACACCGTGCGCGACGCGGTGCTCGCGCGCGCGTCGCGCCTGTCCGAGCCGGGGCGCAGGCTGCTCGAAGCGGTCGCGATCGTCCCGGGACGCGTCGAGCCGTGGCTGCTGGAGGCACTCGCCGGCGAGCTGGTCGAGCACCTCGACGAGTGCCTCGCGTCGGGCGTCCTGACCGCGGGCCGCGCGGACGTGGCGTTCCGCCACGAGCTCGCTCGCCTCGCGATCGAGGACGCGGTCCCGCCGACTCGCCGCCTGGCGCTGCATCGCCGGGCGCTCGATGCGCTCGTCGCACATGGAGAGCGCGCGCGCCTCGCGCTGGTCGCGTATCACGCCGAGGCGGCGGGCGACGCGGCGGCGGTCATCGAGTGGGCCCCGCGCGCCGCCGCGCTCGCGGCGGCGTCGGGGGCGCACCGCGAGGCGGCCGCGCAGTACGCGCGAGCGCTGCGGTTCGCCGAAGGCATCTCGCTGCAGGCACGCGCCGACCTGCTGCGCGGGCGCGCGGACGAGTGCTACACGACGGGGCGGTTCGACGACGCGATCGACGCCCAGCGCGCGGCGTTGGAGTGCCATCGGGAGCTCGGCGATCGGCTCGGCGAGGGCGACGCGCTGCGGTCGCTCTCGCGGCTGATGTTCTTCGCGGGCCGCACCGCGGAGGGCGAGGAGCTCGCCCTGTCGGCCGTCGAGCTGCTCGAGGAGCTCCCGCCGGGCCACGAGCTCGCCATGGCGTACGCCAACGTGTCGCAGCGGCGGATGGTGGTCGAGGACGTCGAGGCCGCGGCCGCATGGGGGCGCCGGGCGATGGACCTCGCTGACCGTCTCGGCGACGCCGAGGCGCTCGTGTACGCGCTGACCAACGTCGGCGCCGCCGAGCTCGTCGCCGACCGCGGCGACGGCGTCGCCAAGCTCGAGCGCGCCGTCGAGCTCGCGCAGCGGCACGGACTCGAGGAGTACGCCGGCCGCGCGCTCGTGCAGTTCGTCCTGGCGCCGCTGCGCCATCGCAAGCTCGAGGTCGTCGGCCGCCGCCTCGGCGAGGGCCTCGCGTATTGCGACGCACACGGCCTCGACACCTGGGGCCTGTACCTGCGGGCCGCGCGCGCACGCCTCGAGCTCGATCGCGGCGAGTGGGATGCCGCCGCCGACTCGGCGGCCCTCGTGCTCCGGGATCCACGCAGCGCGCCGGTCGCGCGCGCCTGGGCACTCGGGGTGCTCGGGCTCGTGCGGACCCGGCGGGGCGACCCCGATGCCGCGGCGCCCCTCGAGGAGGCGCACGCGCTCGTCGAGTCGACCGGCGAGCTGATGCGGGTCGCGCCGGTCGCCGCCGCGAGGGCGGAGCTCGCGTGGCTCAGCGGCGACGTCGCCGCCGTCGAGTCGCTGACGCGCGCCGCGCTGTCGCTCGCCCTGGAGCACCAGGCGCCGTGGGCCGCCGGCGAGCTGGCGTACTGGCGCCTGCAGGCCGGGCTGCGCGACGAACTGCCCGCCGGCGCCGCGGCCGAGCCCTACGCGCTGGCGCTCGCCGGCGACTGGGCGGCCGCGGCGGAGTGCTGGGCGGCGATCGGCTGCCCCTATGAGACGGCGCTCGCGCTCGGCGAGACCGGCGACCCGGAGGCCGGCGGCCGCGCGATCGACGAGCTGCGGCGCCTCGGCGCGCGCCCCGCGGCGGCGATCGTCGCGCGGCGGTTGCGCGTGCGCGGGGTGCGCGGCGTGCCGCGCGGGCCGCGGCCACGGACGCGCGAGAACCCGGCCGGGCTGACCGCGCGCGAGCTCGAGGTGCTGGCGCTCGTCGCGAAGGGGATGCGCAACGCGCAGATCGCGCAGCGCCTCGTCGTGTCCGAGCGGACCGTCGACCACCACGTCTCGGCGGTGCTGCGCAAGCTCGGCGTGAGCACCCGCGGCGAGGCGGGCGCCGAGGCGGCGCGCCTCGGCCTCTGAAGGCGGCTCATCTTCGCCTCATGTGCGCTGCGTACGTTCGCCGCGAGCGCCATGACCATCGAGGCCCACGACGTCACGAAGGCGTACAGGAGCGTGGTCGCGGTGCAGGACCTCAATTTCGCAGCCGGGGCGGGAGAAGTGATCGGGCTGCTCGGTCCCAACGGCGCGGGCAAGACCACGGCGATCCGCGTGCTCACGACGATCCTCGCCCCGACCGCGGGCAGCTTCAGCGTCGCGGGGATCCCGCACAGGCGCCCGGCGGAGATCCGGGCGCGCATCGGCGTGCTGCCCGAGAGCGCCGGCTACCCCGACCAGCAGACGGGGGAGGAGTACCTGCGCTATCACGCGCGGCTGTACGGCCAGTCGCGCGCGAGCGCGCGGACCACCGCGGCGGCGCTGCTGCGCGACGTCGGGCTGGCCGACCGGCGGTCCTCGCCGATCGCCACCTACAGCCGCGGCATGCGCCAGCGCCTCGGCATCGCCCGCGCGCTGGTCAACGACCCGGCGGTGGTGTTCCTCGACGAGCCCACGCTTGGCCTCGACCCGGCCGGGCAGGAGCAGATCCTGCGTGTGGTCGACGGGATGTCGCGCGAGCGCGCGGCGACGGTGGTGCTGAGCACGCACCTGCTGGCCGAGGTCGAGAAGGTCTGCTCGCGGGTGCTCATCCTCAGCCGCGGGCGGCTGGTCGCCGATGGCACCGTGGCAGAGATCGCCGGCGGCGGCGAGGGGCTCAGCGAGGCGTTTATGACCCTGACCGAGGCCGGCTGATGGGCGTCGTCGCCGAGCGCGAGTTGCGCGACCTGTGGCTGGGCGGCCGTGGGCTGCTGCTCGCGTTCGCGTTCAGCCTGCTGCTCAGCGTCCTCACCTACCTGGCGGCCAGCAACGAGGCGCTGAACTTCCTCGAGCAGCGCGAGACCGTCAACCTCGTCCTGCAGGTCGCGGTCGGCGTGGGCGGCCTGTTGGCCCTGCTCGGCGCCGCCGACGCGATCAGCGGCGAGCGCGAGCGCGGCACGCTCGAGAGCCTGCTCGTCACGCCGCTGCCGCGGGCGCGGCTCGTCGGCGGCAAGCTGGTCGCCGCGCTGTCGCTGTGGCTCGGCGCGTTCGTGGTGACGGTCCCCTACGTCTGGTTCCTCGGGCGCAACGTCGGCGCGGCCGGCGAGGCGATCGGCGTGGGTCTCGTGGCCGGCACGCTGCTGGCGGCGGCGCTCGGCGCCTTCGGGATCTGCGTGAGCGCGCGTGCGCGATCCAACCGGGTCAGCCTGTCCGTGTGCCTGTTCGTGCTGCTCGCGCTGTTCGCGCCGACGCAGCTTCCCGCGGGCGCGCAGCACGGCTGGTTCGGCGAGGTGCTGCTGCGCGTCAACCCGGTCACCGCGGCCGAGCACTACATCAGCAGCGTCATCGTCGACCAGCACGGCTGGACGCACGACGTCAGCTGGCTCGCGTCACCGCTCATCGCCGCGGTCGTGTTCACGGCGATCGCCGTCGCGGTCGTGCCGCGCGTCCTCATGCTCACCCTTCTCCTTCTGCTCGCGTTCGCGGCGCCGGCGCAGGCAGCGCCCGAGATCACGATGAGCCGCACGCACGTCGCGACGAGGCTCGGCGAGGAGTTCGCCTTCACGAGCGTCGTCACGAACCGGGGGGCGACGCCGCTGACCGGTCTCATCGCGCACCTCGACATCGTCAGCCGCGACTCGAGCGTCTACGTCGATCCCGAGGACTGGTCGGACGAGCGCACGCGCTACCTCGCGCCGCTCGCGCCCGGCCGCTCGGTCACCGTTCCGTGGAAGGTCAAGGCCGTCACGTCGGGCCGGCTCGACGCCTACGTCGTCGTGCTCGCCGGCGGCCGCCCGACCGTCGGCCCCGCGATCGACGTCCGTGTCGCCAACCGCTCGACGATCGACGCCGGCGGCGCGCTGCAGCTGGCGATCGCGGTGCCGGCGCTGCTCGGGCTGGCGCTGGTCGGCGTCCGCGCGCGGCGCCCGCGCTAACGCACCGGCTTGATCTGGTTGATGAGCGACTGGTTGCGCACGCGGAACTGCGCTTCGTACTGCGGCCGCACGACGGTCTCGACGGGCGTGATGTCCTTGCGCTCGCAGTCGTAGTCGGCGCGCGCGATCGACACCTCGTCGCGCTGGAGCACGTGCAGAGCCGCGTGGTCGTAGGGGGGCGGCTTCGCCCCGTCCGCGGGGCCGGTCGCGAACGGGCCCGGCAGCGGCCCGACGATCCTCTCCATCCGCTTGGTGAGGTCCGTGTCGATCGCGTCCGGGTCGTCGTAGCGGAAGCCGGCGGCGGCCATGCAGTTCGTCCACTTCTCGACCGCGCGGACCATCCGCTGGTCCTCGAGGATGCGATCGTCGAGCTGGTCGAGCTTGCCCTGGAGCTGGGTGAGCACCTGGGCGCCGCCGAAGACAGCCTCGGTCGCCTTCTGCGTGCAGCCGCCGAGCTTCGTGAAGTCGCCGCTGTCGACGGCCGCCTGGAACGTCGCGCCGGGGTTGTCGCCCCAGAGCGCGCGGTCGTAGGCGCGCCGATCGGCGGGGGAGAGGCTCTTACGCAGGGTCTGGTTCGGATCGGCCTGTGCCCCGCCGCGACCCCACAGCGTGCTGATGCCGTAGCCGAACTGCTTGAGGAAGTCCTCGTCGCTGAGGCGGCTCACGCCGGTGACGGCGGCGCGCTGCGCGAAGGGGTCGATCGGGACGTAGTCGAAGCCCTGCGCCTTCATGCACTCGCGGATGTCCGCCTCGACGCGGCTCTGGCGGGCCATGATCCCGGCGGTGTCGAAGCCGAGCTGGTCCTCGACGGGCGCGTTCGGGTTGGGCTTGGACTTCTTCTGCTGTTGCGTGCTGCCCCCTGCCTCGCCGCTGCCGCCACATGCAGACAGGCCGAGCGAAGCCCCGAGGACGATGACGATGAGGAAGGTGACGTAGCGCATGCCCTTCTCCGATTCACGTGCCTGCGCGCAGCGCCTCGACGGGCTCGAGCGATGCTGCGCGCACCGAGGGATAGGTCCCGGAGACGAGGCCGATGAGCGCGCCGAGCAGGGGCGCGCCGAGCGGGACCCACGGGTCCAGGACGGGTGTCCAGGTCTTCATCGCCGACACGGCGACGATCACGAGCGTGCCGAGGCTCGCGCCCATCACGCCGCCCGCGAACCCCATCGCCGTGCTTTCGAGCAGGAACTGCGCGGCGATGTGGCGGCGGCCCGCGCCGAGAGCGCGGCGCAGGCCGATCTCGCCCACGCGCTCGAGCACCGAGACGAGCGTGACGTTCGCGATCCCGATCGCACCGACGAGGAGCGACACGCCGCCGAGCAGCAGGAAGAGCGCGTTGAGGTCGTTCTTGACCTGCCCGCGCAGCTGCTTGGGGTCGGGCGGCGCGGCGACCTTCAGCAGCGCGGGGTTGTTCGGGCTCAGCGCGATCGGCGCCTGCCGCGCGATGAGGTCGACCGCGCCGATGCGCGTCTCGACCTGGGCGAAAGCGGGCGCGCGCAGGCCGAACTCGGCGCGCGCCGTGCCTTCGGGCATGATCGCCGAGCCGAGCAGCGAGGCCTGGCGGCTGACGCCCGACAGCAGGCCGATCACCGCGTAGAGGCGGTCGCCGACGAACACCGCCGGCTGGTCGTCGATGCGCGTGATGCGCAGCCGCTGCGCGGCGTTCGGACCCAGGATGAGCACGCGGTCCGCGCGCAGCGAGTGGCCGGCATCGAAGAAGCGCCCGGTCGAGAGCTGCGCGTGGACCGCGCGGAAGAGGCCGGGGGACGCGGCCTTCATCGGCAGCTGGATCG
>DATFRW010000042.1:0-3683 GCA_035262945.1 Solirubrobacteraceae bacterium | reverse complement strand
GACAGCGCCGCCGTGAAACGCAGCCGCAGCGCGTAGCCCCCATGCGTCATGCGCGAGACGTCGAGCGTCGCGTCGACCTGCGCGGGTTCGGCCGTGTACTCGGTGCCGCCGAAATCGAAGGTGCCGAGCGCGACGCCGAGGGTCAGCCGGCGACCCTCGCCGCTCGACAGCCTGAGGCGGCCGAGATCGAAGGTATCGGTGAGCGCGGCCATGGCGTCGAGGGTAGATCATGGACCGGTGCACGCCATGGTCCTCGACGAGCCCGGCCGGCCGCTGCACGCCGCCGAGCTGCCCGACCCCGAGCCCGGGCCGGGCGAACTGCTGCTCGACATCCAGGCGTGCGGTGTCTGCCGCACCGATCTGCACATCCGCGACGGTGAGGTCCGCGGCTCGAAGCTGCCCGTCGTGCCGGGCCATCAGATCGTCGCGAGCGTGCTCGCCGCCGGTGACGGCGCGCAGCACGAGCCGGGCGCGCGCGTCGGCGTGCCCTGGCTCGGGTGGACCGATGGAACCTGCCGCTTTTGCACGAGCGGGCGCGAGAACCTCTGCGAACACGCGCAGTTCACCGGCCTGGATCGCGACGGCGGCTACGCGACGCTCGCGGTCGCCGACGCCCGCTTCGCCTTCGCGCTGCCCGACGGCTTCGGCGACCTCGAGGCCGCGCCGCTGCTCTGCGCCGGGCTCATCGGCCATCGCGCGCTGCGGATGACCGGCGACGCGCAGCGCCTCGGCCTCTACGGCTTCGGCGCCAGCGCGCACATCATCTGCCAGGTCGCGCGCTACCAGGGCCGCCGCGTGTTCGCCTTCACGCGCGCTGACGACACGGCCTCCCAGGCGTTCGCGCTCGAACTCGGCTGCGAGTGGGCGGGCGACGCGCTCGGGCCGCCGCCCGAGCCGCTCGACGCCGCGATCATCTTCGCCCCGGCCGGCGAGCTCGTCCCCGCCGCGCTGCGCGCCGTCGACCGCGCGGGGATCGTCGTCTGCGCGGGCATCCACATGACCGACATCCCCTCGTTCCCGTACGAGATCCTCTGGGAGGAGCGGGTGCTGCGCTCGGTGGCGAACCTCACGCGCGAGGACGCGCTCGAGTTCCTCGACCTCGCGCCGCGCGTGCCGGTGCGTACGCACGTCACTACGTTCGCGCTCGACGACGCGGAGGCGGCGCTGTCCGCGGTGCGCAGCGGCGCCCTCGAGGGCGCGGCCGTGCTCATTCCCTAGGATGTCGTTGATGGCGCAACCACACGTCGAGCTGCTCTTCTGGGAGGGCTGCCCGTCGCATCCGCAGGCGCTCGCCGACCTGCGGGACGCCATGACCGCGCTCGGCCTCGACCCGGACGCGATCGTCGTCCGGGAGGTCGACACCGACGACCGCGCCGAGCGCGAGCGCTTCGTCGGCTCGCCGACGATCCGCATCGACGGCGCGGACATCGTCGACCCCGGCGAAGAGCCGGTTGCGCTGACCTGCCGTGTCTATTACCGCCGCGATGGCCGCATCTCCCCGACCCCCGATCCGGCTGACGTGCGCGACGCCCTGCACACCGCGATGACGACCAGGAGCACCGCATGAGCACCGCAGTCGGTACCGAAGCCCCCACGTTCTCCCTGCCCGACACCGACGGCGTCGAGCACTCGCCGGGCGATGCGCCCGCGACCGTCGTCGTCTTCACCTGCAACCACTGCCCGTATGCGCTGGCCTGGCACGACCGCATCGCGGACGTCGCGCGCGACTACTCGGACGTCAAGGTCCTCACGATCAACCCCAACGACGCCGAGCGCTACCCGCGCGACTCGTTCGACGCGATGCGCGAGCGCGTGGCGCGCGACGGCGGCTGGCCGATGCCCTACCTGCGCGACGAGAGCCAGGACGTCGCGCGCGCGTACGACGCGAAGACCACACCGGACGTCTTCGTCATCGACGGCGGGGGGCGGATCGTCTACCGCGGCGCGCCCGACGCGGATCACCAGGACCCGTCGCTGAACGCCGCCTGGCTGCGCGAGGCGCTCGACGCGGTCCTTGCCGGCTCGGAGCCCGAGCCGGCCGAGACCAAGCCCGTGGGCTGCTCGATCAAATGGAAGTGAGCCCTGCGACGACGCTCGCGGCGCCGGCGGCGGTGACCACGAGCAGCAGCAGCGGCTCGTAGCGCGCGGCATCGATCCGCGCGAACGCCCGCCGGCCGATCGCATGGCCGGCGATCACGCAGACCAGGCCGGCGGCGAGCGCGGCCCAGTGCAGGTTCTCGCCGCCGGCGGCCAGCACCGGGGCGAGCACCGCGCCGCCGATGATGCCGAGGCCGAGGAACGTCGCGCTGAGCGAATCGCGCACCTGCGCCGGGCCGAGGCCGCGGTGGGTCAGCCACAGCGCGACCGGCGGGCCGTTGATCCCCGCCGAGGTCGTCAGCGTCCCGGTCGCGAAGCCCAGCGCGACGCGCCGCCGCGGATCGCCCGGCGTCGGCGCGGCCTCCTGAAGCCGCGTCCGCGCCCGCAGCACCGCGGCCACGATCACCGCGGCGCCGACCGCGACCTGCAGCCAGGCCTTCGGCAGCGCGCGCAGCACCACGACGCCGCACACGGCGCCCGGGACCGCCGCCACCAGGATCGGCCGGACCTCGCGCCAAGCCACCTCCACGCGGCGGCGCTCGCCGAACAGGACGAGCCCGTTGAGCGCCAGGCCGAGCACCGTGACGCCCACGATCGCGCTCTCCGGTTCGAGGAGCGCGAACAGCGCGGGCCCAAGGATCAGCGCGAAGCCGAGACCGGTCGAAGCCTGGACCACGGCGGCCGCGAATGCGGCCACGGCAACGACGGCCACGTCGCTAATCGTGCTCCGCGAGCTCGCGCTTGACCACCTTGCCGGTCGCGTTGCGCGGCAGCTCCTCGAGGAAGACCACCTCGCGCGGGACCTTGTAGCGCGCGAGGTTGGCCTTGACGTAGTCCTTGAGCTCGTCCTCGCCGACCGTCGCGCCGTCGGTGACGACGACGAAGGCCTTCAGGCGCTGACCGAACTGCTCGTCCTCGACGCCGATGATCGCGACCTCGTCGATCGCGTCGTGGTCGGCGAGGAGGTCCTCGACCTCGCGCGGGAAGACGTTCTCGCCGCCGGAGACGATCATCTCGTCGTCGCGCCCGTCGATGAACAGGCGGCCGCCCGAGTCGAAGTGGCCGACGTCGCCCGAGGAGAGCAGGCCGCCGACGTTCTGCTTGTTGCCGCCGCCCGTGTAGCCCTCGAAGGCCATCTCGTTGCCGACGAAGATGCGGCCGACCTCACCCTGGGGCACCTCCTTGCCCGCCTCGTCGAAGAGGCAGATCTTCGTCCCTCGCGGCGGCCTGCCGGCGGTGCCCGGCGCGGCACGGAGGTCCTCCGGCGTGGCAACCGTGGCGTAGGCGACCTCGGTCGAGCCGTAGAGGTTGTAGACGTTGTCGCCGAAGCGGTCCATCCACTCGATCGCCAGCTCGCCCGGCAGCGCCGATCCCGAGAGCGCGGCGATCTTCAGCGACGACAGCTTGTAGCGGGCGAGCACCTCGTCGGGCAGGCCGAGGATCCGCTGGATCATCACCGGCACCACGGCGAGCACATCGGCGCGCGTGCGTTCGATCGCCGCCAGGGTCCCCTCGGGGTCGAAGCGCCGCCGCAGCACCATGGTCGAGGTCGTCGGCAAGGAGATGACGAAGTGCAGGAAGCCCCA
>DATFRW010000041.1:0-2937 GCA_035262945.1 Solirubrobacteraceae bacterium | reverse complement strand
GCGACGTCGAGGCCGAGCTCGTGGGCGACCGCGAGCCCGGCCGCGCGGCCCGATCCGGCGGCGTCCTCGCCGTCGCCCGCGACGTCGCCGGCGACGTGGACGTGGTCGGGCAGCTCGGCGATCGCGAAGTGCCCGCGTGCGATGTCGTACGCGGTGCGCCCGCCGGCCTGCGCGACGAGCGACGTCGCCGGCGCCGAGCCGCCGGAGACGACGAGCAGGTCGCACTCGACGCGTCGCTCCGAGCTGCCGTCGATGGCGCCGAGCACGGCGCCGGTCACGTGCTTGCGCCCTTCGGCCGCGAGCACGGTCTGGCCCTGGCGCAGGTCGGCGACAGCGACGATCCTCACGCCCGCCGCCTCGAGCGCGCGCGCCGCCTCCAGGCCGCGATCGGAGGTCGTCGCGACGACCGCGCGCGTGCCGGGCGCGACGGCGTAGAGCGAGACGAGGCGCCGCGCGCCTTCGGAGAGCATCACGCCGGGCAGGTCGTTGCCGGCGAAGACGAGCGGCTGCTCGATCGCGCCCGTCGCGAACACGTGCTTGCGCGCGCGCACCTGATGCAGGGTGTCGCCCTGCCACACGGGGACGAGGCCGTCGAAGTAGCCGAGCGCGGTAGCCGCAACCAGGACCTCGACGCCGGCATCGCGCGCCTGCTGGACGAGCGCCCGCGCCTCCTCGTGGCGGCCATTCACGAGCGCCCGCCCGCCCGGCTCGGGTCCTTCGTCGGCGAGCACGACGTCGGCGCCCGCCTCGGCCGCTGCGATCGCGGCGTGCAGCCCGGCGAGCCCGCCGCCGACGACGAGCACGTCGGCATGGCGGCGCCGGTACTCGGTGCGCCACTCGCGCTCGTCCTGGGTCTCGCGCAGCTTGCCGAGCCCGGCGGCGCGGCGCAGGACCTTCTCGTAGAGCGGCCACAGCCGCCGCGGGCGGATGAACGTCTTGTAGTAGAAGCCGGGAGGGGTGAAGGCGCCGCCGACGGCGTCGGTGATCGCCATCGCGTCGTGCTCGAGGCTGGGGGAGGCGTTGAGGTGCTCGACGCGCATCCCGTCGCGTGCGGGCTCGGTGCACGCGCGCACCCCGGGCGCCCCGTCGACCGCCACCAGGCAGTTCGGGCACTGCCCGGCGCAGCACAGCAGGCCGCGCCGGCGGTGGTACTTGAAGCTGCGCGAGAACGTGCGCCGGCCGGCGACGTACAGGGCGGAGGCGATGGTGTCGCCGCGCAGCGCCTCGACCTCCCTGCCGTCGAAGGTGAAGCGGACGGTGCGCGAGCGGTCGACCCGCTCGCCGGGCTGCTGGGGGAGGCGGGTCACGATCCGGGCGCCTCCTCTGGCAGCGCGGTCCACAGGACCTCGTTGGTGCGCGTGTCGCGTTCGGCGACGAACCACTCGCGGCAGCCGGAGCGGTGGTACCACCACTCGCGCTGCACGCCGGCCACGTTGCGGCGGAAGTAGTTGTAGTCGCCGAGCTCGCGGAGGGTGGGGCGCTCCCGCGGGCGGCGCGAGACCTCGCCGCCGCACGCGAAGTCGGTCACCTCGCGGGTTCCGCAGTGGGGGCACGTCAGCACGAACGACACGACGACCTCTCGAGCTGGTATCTTGCCTTGTCGGCAACAGCGTTGCCGAGATGGAGGAATCCTCGCAAAGACGGGTGGTCGTTGCAACCGTGCCGCGCGCGATGAGACAGCAGGGCCGCACGCTCGAATCGGTCGACCGTGCGCTCGGCCTGCTCGACACCCTCGCCGAGCTCCCCGCAGGCGCCCGCGTGGGCGAGCTGGCGCAGCGGACGGGCATCAACCAGAGCACCGTCTCGCGCCTGCTCGGCACCCTCTTGGCGAGGGGCTTCGTCGACCACGACGAGGCCACCGGGCGCTACCGCCTCGGCCTGCGGCTCGTCGCCTACGCCGACACCGTCCTCGCCGGCCTCGACGTGCGGGCCATCGCGCGGCCGCACCTCGAGCGCCTCGTCGCCGAGACGGGGGAGACCGCCACGCTCTCCGTGCCCAGCGAGACCCAGCCGTTCACGATCGACTTCGTAGCCAGCCCGTCGAACGTCGCGAGCCGCGCCGAGCTCGGCCGTCCGAGCATCACCCACGCCACGGTCACCGGGAAGCTCCTGCTGGCGTTCGGGCCGGTGGCGCTCGACCGCCTGGGCCCCGAGCCCTACGAGCGCTTCACCGATCGCACCCTGACCACCCGCACCGAGCTGGCGCGCGAGGTCGAGCGCGTGCGCTCCGACGGCGTCGCGTACGGGCGCGAGGAGCGCGAGCCCGGCCTCAACGCCGTGGGCGCGCCCGTGCTCGGCCGTGAGCAGGCCCTCACCGCGATGCTGAGCATCCAGGGCCCGGCCAGCCGGCTGCCCGCGCGCCGGATGCCCGCGCTCGCCTCGCTGTTGAGGGACGCCGCGAACGCCGTCGGCGCCGCGCTGGGTGGGAGCCCTGCCTAGGCGGCCACTTCGGCGGCTTCGCTCAGGCCGGCGGCCTCGCGCAACGCCGCCGCCTTGTCCGTCTTCTCCCACGTGAAGTCCTCGTCCTCGCGGCCGAAGTGGCCGTAGGCGGCGGTCTTGCGGTAGATCGGCCGGTGCAGGTCGAGCGTCGCGCGGAGCACACCGGGGCGCAGGTCGAAGTGCTCGTCGATGAGCTCCAGGATCTTCCCGCGGCCGACCTTCTCGGTCCCGAACGTCTCGACCATCACCGAGACCGGACGCGACACGCCGATCGCGTAGGCCACCTGCAGCTCGCAGCGCTCGGCGAGGCCGGCGGCCACGACGTTCTTGGCCACGTAGCGGGCTGCGTAGGCGGCGGAGCGGTCGACCTTCGAGGGGTCCTTGCCGCTGAAGGCGCCGCCGCCGTGGCGGGCCATGCCGCCGTAGGTGTCGACGATGATCTTGCGCCCGGTCAGGCCCGCGTCGCCGACGGGGCCGCCGATGACGAAGCGGCCGGTC
>DATFRW010000040.1:0-3726 GCA_035262945.1 Solirubrobacteraceae bacterium | reverse complement strand
CGGGGCGCAGGTAGTCGAACGGCCCGCGCAGCGCGCGGGCCGTCGTGAGCGGCTCGACCTGAACTACCGATGGCACCGAGGGCCACGATAGTCTCGACGGGCGATGGACCTTCACCCTGGCGAGCAGGTCGTCTTCGAGGGCCGCCCGGTGTGGCGCTCGATCCTGTCCTTCTACATCAGCGGCCTCATCGGCGCGATCATCATCGGCGTGATCATCGCCCTCGTCGCCTCCACGGGACTCGGCGTCGCGGTGTTCCTCGTGCTGTTCGCCGCCGTCGTGCTCGTCGGCTTCATCAAGCGCATCACGACGCGCTATACGATCACCAACCAGCGGCTGCGCATCGAGCGCGGCCTGCTCTCCAAGCACGTGCAGCAGACCCGGATCGAGCGGGTGCAGAACGTCAACACGAACCAGACGTTCGTGTCGCGCGTGCTGCGCGTCGGCACAGTCGACTTCGACACCGCCGGCACCGACGACAGCGACTTCACCTTCATCGGCGTCGGGAGCCCGCACGAGGTGGTCGACGCGGTCGACAGGGCGCAGCGCGAGGCGACCGCCGCCGGGCACACGCGGCCCGACGGGCTGTGAACGGGCGCTGCTTCGGCGACGGCGACCCGCTGTACGCCGCCTACCACGACGACGAGTGGGGCGTGCCCGTCACCGACGAGCGCGGCCTCTACGAGCGGCTGTCGCTCGAGGCGTTCCAGTCGGGCCTCTCGTGGCTGACGATCCTGCGCAAGCGCGAGGCGTTCCGGGCCGCCTTCGCGGGCTTCGAGCCCGACGCGGTCGCCCGCTTCGGCGACGACGACGTCGCGCGCCTGCTCGCCGATGCGGGGATCGTCCGCAACCGCGCCAAGATCGACGCGACGGTCGCCAACGCGCGCGCGACGGTCGATCTGCGCGACGCGGGCACGCCGCTGCACGAGCTGATCTGGCAGCACCGGCCCGAGCCGCGGCCGGCCGCGAGGTCGCTTGCCGACCTGCCTGCCCACGTCCCCGAGGCGGCCGCGCTGGCGAAGACGCTCAAGCGATCGGGCTTTCGCTTCGTCGGGCCTACGACCCTGTACGCCGCGATGCAGGCCTGCGGCCTGGTCAACGACCACATCGCGACGTGCCCGTGCCGCGAGCGCGTCGAACGGCTCCAGGCAGCCGTCACCAACAGGCCTTAGCGGCCGCTTTTTCCCTGCAAATCAGCCGTAAGTGGTGGCTCTGCGGGAGTAAGGGGTCCGGGACCGCAACAGGCACCATCCGCCCGATGTGGCCGGAGCCGTCGCAGTCCAACATGCTGTTCATGTTCAACGACCATCTGCTCCGGACCCTCTCGAACTACCGCGCCGACGACGCCCGCCGCGGTCACAACATCGTCGAGCCGACCGTCCGCCCCAAGCGCCCGCGCGCTCGAGCGGACGAGGCCGTGACCATCCGCCACGCGCAACCCGCGGACGCCGAAGCGCTGCAGCGATTGGCGGCATTGGACTCCCGCCGCGTGCCGAGCGGCGAGCTCTACGTCGCCGAGCGCGACGGCCGGCTGGCCGCCGCCGTCTCGATCGACACCGGCGCCGTGATCGCCGATCCGTTCGAGCCGACCGCCGCCGTCGTCGACCTGCTGCGCCTGCACGCCGCGGCCGCTCGCCCGCAGGCCCCGCTCACCGCGCGCGTCCTCCACCCTCGCGCCCAGACCGCGGCCGCCAACTGAACCGACCATTACGGGACCTAATCCCCAGAAGTAGACAAGATCATTGGAACTTATCGCTCCGAGGGAGCACCATCAGATCATGACCTCCTCCGCACAGCTCACTCTCCGTCACGCGAACAACGCGGACATCGCGGCCCTGACCCGCCTCGCCGCCCTCGACTCGAGCCGCGTCCCCAGCGGCGAGCTCCTCGTCGCGGAGCTCGACGGCAAGCTCGTCGCCGCGATGTCGATCGACACCAGCGCCGTCATCGCCGACCCGTTCGAGCACACCGCGTCGATCGTCGAGTCGCTCCGCGCCCAGGCCGACGAGCGCGAGCGCCCCGCGATCCTGCCCGGCCGCCTCGGCCGCGTCCTTCTCGGCCGCGCCTAGGCCACGGGATGTCGCGCCCGGTTGCGCGCCTCCGCGTAGTGCACCGTCTCGTACGTCACCAGGCTGCACGACACCAGCGCCACGAGCGCCAGGGCCAGCAGCCCCGGAATCACTGTCGCGATCGGCGCGAGCACGGCGAGCGCAGCCGCGGCCGCCAGCCGCGGCACGTTGAACGAGCCCATGTTGCGCCGCTTGAACGCGCTCAGCGCCAGGAAATACAACGCGGCGCCGCCGCACAGCGCCACGGCCGGCACGGTGTCGAGGTGATGATCGACGTGATGCAGCGTCGTCTTCACGCCGAACGCGAACAGCACGATGCCGGCGACCATCGGCAGGTGCAGGTAGTTGTACGAGTCGCGCGCGGCGCGCACCTGCTCGAGCGGCGGCAGGCTGCGTAGCCGGTCTTCGGCGATGAGGGCGACGAAGTCGAAGTACGCCCACCACATCGCCGCGGAGACCGCGATCCCGAAGAGCGCGGCCGCGACGATCCCCGCGTCGAGCTCGAGGCCGTTCGCGCCGACGCCGATCGCCACGATCGACTCGCCCAGGGCGATGATGATGATCAGCCCGTGGCGCTCCGCGAAATGGCCGGGCGCCACGCGCCAGCCCTCCACCCCGCGGGCCACCAGCCCGCCGTAGTCGATTGCGAGCGCCGCGATCCAGCACGCGGCCTGCGCGGTGCCGTCGAGCGCTCCGGCGACGACGATCAGCGCCGCGGCCGGCAGCATCGTGCTCGCGAGCCGCCCTACGAGCCGGCGCAGCTCCGGATCGTCGCGCCCGACGATCGCGTAGGCGACAAGGTGCATCGTCCGCGTCGCGAAGTAGGCCAGGCCGAAGATCAGGGCGTCGGCGCCGAACGCCTGCGGGACCGCGAGCGAGGCGATGAGGATCGCCCCCATCGCCGCGAGCAGCACGACGCGCACGGCCCCCTCGTCGGACGCCGCGGTGTTGGCCAGCCAGACGTACGACTCCCAGGCGAACCACAGGGCCGCGAGGATCGCGAGACCCTCGAGCAGCCCGGTCCACGTCGGGTCGTGCGTGACGAACCCGGTGACCTGCGTGATCGCGAAGACGAAGACCAGGTCGAAGAACAGCTCGAGCGCGGTGACCCGCGGCTCGACCGGGACCTCCTCAGCGACCACGCGGTCGCGCCGTGTCGGCCGTTAGACGGCGGCGCCGGCGCCGAGGCCGGCTGCCTCACGCAGGGCCGCGGCCTTGTCGGTCCGCTCCCACGTGAAGTCGTGGTCCTCGCGGCCGAAGTGGCCGTACGCGGCGGTCTTCTGGTAGATCGGCCGGTGCAGCTTCAGGTACTCGCGGAACGCGCCCGGGCGCAGGTCGAAGTGGTCGTTGATGAGCTGCAGGATCTGCGAGCGGCCGACGTTCTCGGTGCCGAACGTCTCGACCATCACCGAGACCGGGTGCGCGACGCCGATCGCGTAGGCGACCTGGACCTCGCAGCGGTCGGCCAGGCCCGCGGCCACGACGTTCTTGGCCACGTAGCGGGCGGCGTAGGCGGCCGAGCGGTCGACCTTCGAGGGGTCCTTGCCGCTGAAGGCGCCGCCGCCGTGGCGGGCCATGCCGCCGTAGGTGTCGACGATGATCTTGCGCCCGGTCAGGCCCGCGTCGCCGACGGGGCCGCCGATGACGAAGCGGCCGGTC
>DATFRW010000039.1:0-9854 GCA_035262945.1 Solirubrobacteraceae bacterium | reverse complement strand
CTCGGCGACCGCCTGCTGCTCTGCTCGGACGGCCTGTCGGACATGGTCTCCGACGACGACATCGCCGTCGCGCTGCTGCTCCCCTCGCGCGACGCGTGCGCCGACGAGCTCATCGAGCTCGCGCTGCGCGCCGGCGGGCGCGACAACGTCAGCGCGATCGTCGCCGACGTCACGCAGCGCGACGACCCGTCCTCTGCCTGGGGCTAGGCGACCCGCAGCTTCGGCCGCTCGGTGCGCTCGGCGTAGGCGAGCGCGACCTGCAGGAACGCCTTGCCCGCGGGCGACTGGCGGCGCCCCGTGCGCCAGACGAGCGCAATCGGCCACGTCAGCGGCTCGGGGCCGACCTGGCGTAGCTCGATCGGCGGCCCGGGCTGCTCGGCGATCGTGCGCGGCATCACAGCGATGCCGAGGCCCTTGCTCGCCAGGGTGCGCACCGCCGCCATCTCGGTGCAGATGAACGCGTTGCGGGGCTGGAGGCCCCGACCGGCCATCGCACGCTCGAGGCGCCGCCGCAGCGCGGAGCTCTCCTGGAAGCCGATGAGGTCCTCGCCGGCCAGATCCTCGAACGTCACGCGCGCCTGCTCGCACAGCCGGTGACCGACCGGCAGCGCGGCGACCAGCTCCTCCTCCCAGAGGAGCGTCGCGGCGAACTCGTCGCCGAGGGCGTCGGGGTCGAGGGCGGTGAAGGCGCAGTCGAGCTCGTCGGCGCGCAGCGCGGCGAGGACGTTGTCCTGCGTGTTCTCCGTCATGTGCACCGCGACCTCGGGGTTGGCGGCGCGGAAGTCCCCCAGCATTCCGAAGAGGTCGTAGGGCCCGGTCGGGTAGACGCCGCCGATGCGCAGCTCGCCGCGCAGCCTGCCGGTGAGCTCCTCGAGCTCGTCGTGCAGGCCGTCCACCTCCGCGATGACCCGCTGAGCGCAGCCGAGGATCACGCGGCCTTCCGGGGTCAGCTCGACCCGGCGGCTGTTGCGCCGGAACACCTCGAATCCCAGCTCGAGCTCGAGCCGGCGAATCTGCTGCGAGATCGCGGACTGGGAGAGGTAGAGCTCCTCGCCCGCCTTCGTCAGCGAGCCGTGGCGTGCCACGGCGGCGATCGTGCGCAGGTGCCGTAGTTCCATGCAACTGATGGTCTCAGCCGACCGCCCAGAAGTCGAAGTCAAGCTTCTGGGGGCAGCCATTACTCGGCGTCATGCATGGCCGGCTACTGAGCCGGTATGGGCTCCGGCCGGCGCAGCGCGCCCGCGAGCCGGCGCAGGCCGCCGTAGCGCACCACGAGCACGACGAGCCCGACGATCGTGATCGGGACGAAGAGCACGAAGCGCACGACGACCGCGTACGCGAGCGCGGCCGCGCGGGTGCCGCCGGCCACAAGCCGGACGGCGAGGATGACGGCGGCGTCGAACGTGCCGACGTATCCCGGCGCCGCGGGGATGAGCGCGACGAGGTTGGCGAGGGCCATGATGTACAGCCCGTCGATGAGCGACAGGTGCACCCCGGCGACCGGGCCGAGCACGGCGTAGACCGAGCCCTCGACGAGCCACAGGCACACCGACAGCGCGAGCAGGCCGGCGCCCACCGCGGACCACATCCGGCGCGTGGGAGCGAGGAGCTGCGTCGCGAGCTCGCGCACGCGCTTCCCGGCGCCGGTGTCCCGGCCGAGGAAGGCGGCAGCCGCGCCGGCCACCAGAAGCCCGGCCACGACGACCGCGAGCATCCAGCCGTCGATGCCCAGCGGCAGCGAGAGCGTCGTCACCAGCAGGCCGAAGATCAGCACGAGCGCCGCCGCGTCGAGCACGCGCTCGGCCACGAGCGCGCCGAAGCCGTCGGCGGTCGGTACCCCGGCGTCGCGCGAGCTCAGCATCGCCTTCATCACGTCGCCGGCGCGCGCGGGCAGCGCGTTGTTGCCCATGTAGCCGACCGTGGTGAGCGCGTAGGCGTCGCCGCGCCCGATGCGCGCGTTGCAGTGGCGCAGGATCCGCAGCCACCGCTCGCCGCGCATCGCGGTCGCGAGCGCGTAGAGGCCGAGCGCCGCCGCCAGCCGCGGGAGCGCGACCGACGCGGACGGCAGCTCCGGCATCTGCTGGCGCGACGCCCACCAGACGACCGCCGCCAGCGCCACGACCGAGATCGCGGCGGGCAGCAGCAGTGTGCGACGGCGGCGGGTCACTAAGCGCGCTCGGGCGCCAGCGCCTCGCTCATCGCCGGAGGCACCGGCACCTTCTTGTAGGGCTGTTGGACGTCCTCGTCGCTGTGCTCCTCGTGGTAGGAGCTCTCGACGTTGACGGCCCAGATGTCGTGACCCGCGCTCCTGAGGACGTTGTCCACCGCGCGCATCGCGCTGAGCATCGAGTGGTCCGAGTTGTTGTAGCGGTGCAGGCCGTTGCGGCCGACCTGCTGGAAGTTCGTGCCCAGCGGGTCCAGCCACTCGCGGATCGTCGCCACGCGCTCGGCATACGCCTCGTCGTACATCGGGTACGCGAGCGGGACGCGCACGACGTAGCCGCGGCGCACCTGCTCGGGCTTCGCGAGGCCGAGCTTCTGCAGCTCCTCGGTGGCCAGGGCGATGAGCGCGTCGTCGTCCATCGTCCACAGGTCGTCGCCCTTGAAGCAGAAGTACTCGAGGCCGACGCAGGCGGTGTCGGGGTCGGGCACCATCCACGGGCTCCACGAGCGGTAGTTCTGGATGCGGCCGACGCTGACGTCCGGCTCGTGGATGTAGATCCAGTTGTCGGGGAAGAGGTCCTCGCCGTCGAGCACGAGCGCGACGGTGAGGAAGTCGCGGTAGCGCAGGCCGCGAGCGGCCTCGACGACGCGCTCCGGCGGCTGCGGATCGGCGATGCCGGCGGTCGCGCGCAGCGGGAGCGAGGAGATGACGGCGGCGGGTTCGATGATCTCGTCGGGCGTGTGGACCGCGACGCACTCGCCGTCGACGAACTCAAGGCGCGTGGCCGGCGTCTCGATCCGGACCTCGCCGCCGAGCTCCTCGATGCGCGTGGTCATCGTCTCCCACATCTGGCCGGGGCCGTAGCGGGGGTACTGGAACTTGTCGATCAGCGACTTGATCTTGTTGCCCTTGTTGCCGAAGAAGGCAGCCTTGGCGGCGGAGAAGAACGACAGCCCCTTGATCCGCTGGGCGGCCCACTCGGCGCGGATCTCGTTGGCGGGAACGCCCCAGACCTTCTCGCTATAGGACTTGAAGAAGTGCGTGTAGAGGCGCTTGCCGAAGCGGTTGGAGACCCACTCCTCGAGGCTGTCCTCCTTGCCCTTCGGCTTGACCGCGGCCCACAGGTAGGACCCCAGGCACCGCGTGAGCTCGATCGGGCCGAGCTTCTTGACGACGTCGGTGCCGTTGAGCGGGTAGTCGAGGTAGCGGCCGCGCCAGTAGATGCGCGACATCCGCGGGCGCATGAGGAACTCGTCGCCCATGATCTCGAGCCAGAGGTCGTTGACCTCCTCGCTCTTGGTGAAGAAGCGGTGGCCGCCGAGGTCGAAGCGGTAGCCGTCCGGGTCGACGACCGTCTTCGCGAGGCCGCCGACCTGCTCGTCGGCCTCGAGCACGACGACGCGCCGCCCGGCCTTCGCCAGGAGATAGCCGGCGGTCAGACCGGCAGGCCCTCCACCGATGACGACGTACGGACGCTCTTCGCCAGCGTCGTCAGGGCGCGGGGCATCGATCTCCAAGAGAGTCATGCCGGAACCTTCCCCCGTCGACGGGCCTTTGCAGTCGCTGCGCTAATCGACGCTAACGATGCTTAACGCCGTTCATACAGAACGGCGCGCACGCCCTTCGGGAGCGGCTTGCCCTCGGTCACCGGCACGGCGAGCGTGCGCGACAGGCGCTTGTCGCGATCGAGCACCCGCTGCCACTGCGCCGAGCGCTTGCGGACCTCGCTGGTCCACGGCGCGCCCCACCGCGCGGTGCGGATGATCGGGAAGATCGCGAGGACCTTCTGCCCGGGCTGCAGCGTGCTCACGAGGGCGTTCTCGGTCGGCGTCGGTTTGGCGGCCTTCAGGCGATCCAGCGCGTCGCGCCAGTCGAAGACCATCGGGTCCTTGACCGGCCCCATGATGTTCGCCCAGCGCAGGTTGACGTCCTTCGGCAGGTAGTAATGCATGACCGGCCCCTGCTCGGGATGGACGGCCAGCACCATGTCGCCGTCCTCGAGGCGGTCGCGCGTGAGCACCGCGACGGTGTGGGCGTCGCTCTTCGTGTTCAGCGCACCCGTACGGGGGTTGAACCAGAACGCGACGAGGATGAGCAGCACGACGAGGCCGAGGCGCCCGCCGCGCGCGAGGCCGGCGGCGCCGAGGAGCAGGATCGGCCCAACGAAGACCGAGAAGTAGCGGTTCGACCACGCCGGCGAGATCTGTGAGGCGATGAACGCCAGCAGCAGCGCCGTGAAGCCCATGATCGCCACGGCGACCGCCGCGCGCGCCCGCGGCGAGCGCCGCGGCGCGCCGAGCAGCGTGCTCAGGCCGAACCCCGCGCCGATGGCGAACGCCATCGCGGGCGCCGCGCCGCCGAGGACCGTGGAGAAGCCGTTGAGGACATCCTGGAAGCGCGGCCGCTCGGCCCACGGCGCGCCGGTGTGCGCGGCCTGGGAGAGCAGCGTCGGCACCCACGGCAGGTAGAGCAGCGCGGCGATGCCGTAGCCGATCGCCGCGTCGCGCAGCAGCGCGCGCCGGTTCTCGGTCGAGCGCCACAGCGGCACGAGCGCGGCGACGCTCCCGAGCGCGAGGAACAGCCCCCAGTTGTGGGCGTAGGCCAGCAGCGCGAGCGAAACCGAGAACACCGGCAGCCACGCGCGGCGCTCGAGGTAGAACGCCGCCACGAACGTGCCGACGACCGCCGTCGAGAGGAAGGCGACGAGGGTGTACATCCTCGTCTCCTGCGCGTAGTAGGTCAGGAACGGGTTGAGCGCCGCGAGCAGCGCAGCGATCCACGCCGCGCGATGGCCGAACAGCGCCCGGCCCGCGAACCACGCCGTCGGCACCGTCAGGAGCGCGAACAGGATCGACAGCGCGTGGGTGCGCGCTTCGCCGCTGCCGAAGAGGTCCATCCAGACGCTGAGCAGCAGGTAGTAGAGCGGAGGCGAGCCGTCGAGACGCAGGACGCTCGGGATGTCGTGGAATGGGTGGGAGGCGATCCCGACCGAGAGCCCCTCGTCGATCCAGAAGCGGGCATGGATGGCCTGGGTGCGCAGCGCCAGCGAGAGGCCGACGAGGAACGCCAGCGCCATGATCGACTTCGGCAGGCTTACCGCGAGCCGCGCGCTGCTCAGCCGGGCCAGGCGGGCACGCGGGCGCGCGAGCGTCGCGCCGGCGGTGCTCACGCGCACCGCCCCACGATCCGCCAGCCGTTGCCGATCGCGAAGGTCTGCACCGCGGCCTCGCCGCCGAGCGAGTCGAGCGGCGGCGTCGGGCCCTCGCGGGCGGTGTTGTGCGCGCGGAAGGCGACGCCCCGCGGCTGCGGCAGGTACTTGACGTCGGTCGTGTGCACGTGCAGGTGCCACGCGACCACCGGCACCTGGAAGCGGCCGGTGAACGGCGTCCCGCAGGCGAGCAGGCGATCGCGCCCGCCGGCGCTGGCAATGACATCCGACAGGCCGTCGTTGAGACGCGCCTGGTACTCGTTGGACTGCATCACCGGATCGAAACGATCGAGGAACGGCCGGACAAAGAGGAACGCGGCCACGACGGCCAGCAGCGGGACGACGACGGGCTGGCGCAGGATGCGCTGCGGCAGCGCTCGCACGAGCCAACCGACGCCGACGCCGCCCAGCACGCACGCGATCGCCGCGGGCATGATCAGGTAGCGCGAGTTGCCGCTGAACCCGTCGTTGGTCATCAGCGCGACCTCGCCGACCCATATCGCCGCCGCCGCGGCGAGCACCACCACGGTGCGCCACTCCTGGCGGCGCGGCACGCGCAGCAGCAGGCCGAGCGGGAGCAGGTAGATCCCGCCCTTCACGGCGCGCGAGAGCATCATCCAGAACTGCTTGATCACCTCCCCGATCGGGTCGTCGGAGAACGCCACGCTGTTCGGGTTCGGGTTGTGCGCGCGGTGTGCGGCGCGCAGGAGGTCGCCGGAACCCCACAGCTCCGGCAGCAGCCACAGCACCGGCAGCGAGACGAAGCCCGCGAGGACCATTCGGCGCGCGTCAGCGTCGCGCCAGAACAGCCAGAGCCCGTACAGGCCGAAGAACGCCCACGCCTCGGGGCGCAGCAGCGCGGCGCCAAGGCCGAAGAGGAACGCGTGGCGGTAGCGGCCCGCGAGATGGCGGTCGACGCTGGCGAGGGCCAGCGCCACCAACAGGCCCTCGGAGTTGCCGAGCCAGCCGTTGCGGATGGTCCACGGCGAAATCGCGTACGCCGCCGCGGCCGCGGCGCCGGCGGGCAGCCCGCCGAGCCGGCGCGCAACGCGGAACGCCATGACGATGCCCGCGATGGTGCCCGCGCGGGCGACGAACAGCCACAGATCGGGCGCGAGGCCGCCGAACAACGCAAACGGCGTCGTCAGCAGGACGGGAAGCGGCTTCCACGACGGCCCGTCGACCGTCGAGAGGTCCAGATGCAGGATCTCGCGCCCCCAGATGATCCACGACCACGGGTCGTAGGTCGGCGCCGAGGGCCACAGGAACGTCAGCGCCGTCGCCCCGAGCACGGCGAAGGCGACCCAGTAGCGCACGGCGATGCGCGGCACCGAAAGTGCCGGCAGGCGTGGGCTGGGCGCCGCTGTCAGCTCGTGAGCGGGGGGCATTGCGGAGGCGTTGGCGATTGTGGCGGACGGCATGTTGCCCGCCGTTAAGACGCCTTATGCGTCGATGAACGGCGCAACCACCGGGTGCGATCATCCGTTGCAGCCCCATGAGCCGCTCCCTTGCCGCGTTGGTCACGCTCCTGGCCCTCGCACTGCCGACCGCCGCCGTCGCCGATCCCCCGTGGTCGGCGCCGCAGAACCTCTCCTCGCCGCACCTCTTCGTGGACCCCGTCGACGTGACCACGTCGGCCAACAACACCACGCTGGCGTGGTGGGACTGGCAGGACGGCGTCGGCACGAGCGCGCGGAACGGCGTGAGCCTCGCGTCGCGCGCGCCGGGCGCCGCGACGTTCGGCGCCGAACGCGCCGCGCCGGGGAACACGATCGACATCGCCGGCTACGCGCAGACCCGCGCGATCGCGCTGACCGCACGCGGCGACCGCACGCGCGTCGCGGTCGCGTTCGGCACCACGAGCGGGACGTTCGGCTCCCAGCGCACGATCGCCTCCGGCACCCAGCTGGCGCGCCCGGTCCTCGCGGTCAACCCGAGCGGCGCGGCCGCGGTGGCCTACTTCCAGGACCGCGGGACGACCAACGACCGCGTCATGGTCAGCCTGCGCCGCGCCGGCGGGAGCTTCGGCGCGCCGTTCCAGATCGCGCACGGCCGCGTGCGCTCGGTGGCGGTCGCGGTCGGCGAGCGCGGCGACGTGCTCGTCGCCTGGGACACATCGACGGTCATCCAGGCGCGCTACCAGTCGCCCGGCGCGAAGGGCTTCCAGCCGATCGAGACGATTTCATCCCAGTCCACCGCGGGGGCGGAGATGGAGGCCGCGATCGCCGGCCCCGGGCGCGCCTACCTCGCGTGGAGCGCGCAGCTGCGCACCGAGGGCGGCACGACGGGCCCCGTGTTCAACCAGGTCGCCGTGCGCCCCGTCGGTCAGCGCTTCCGCGCCGCCCAGTTGCTCGAGCAGGATCCGGCGAACCTTCAGCAGGAGCCGGTGGTCATCGCGACGCAGGGACGCGACGCGACCGTCGCATGGACGGGCTTCGACGGAGCGAACGAGCGCGTGCGCGTGGCGGCGACCGATCCGAACGCACGCTTCGGCGCGCCGCAGGACGTCTCCCCCGCCGGGCGTGATTCGGTCGTGTCGGACATCGCCGGCACCGGCGCCACGCGCGTGGTGGTGTGGGACAACGGCGGCTTCGACGCCAACCAGGTCTTCGCGTCGGTCTCATCGTTCAACGCGCCCTTCGGCCCGGCCGAGGCGGTCTCGCCGGCGCAGGAGGCGCGCGCCGGGCGCGCCGTCGTCGCGCCGCAGCCGACGATCGTGTGGACCAACCGGCCCGCGGGCTCGCATCCGCCCGGCGGGATCGCGGCGATCCAGACGTTCGCCCAGGCCGCGACGCGGGGTTAGCTAGGCCCGTTCGAGCGTCGCCACCGCCAGCGCGGCGACGCCCTCCTGGCGCCCGACGAACCCCATCCCCTCACCCGTCGTCGCCTTGACGTTGACCTGCTCGGGGCGCACGCCGAGCCCCGCGGCGAGCGACGCGCGGATCGCGTCGCGCAGGCCGGCGACCTTCGGGCGCTCCATGAGCAGCGTGGTGTCGACGTGCTCGACCCGCAGCCCGCGCTCGGCCAGCATCGCCACGACGCTGCGCAGCAGCGCCATGGAGTCCGCGTCGCGCCAGCGCTCGTCGGTGTCGGGGAAGTGCTGGCCGATGTCGCCGAGGGACGCGGCGCCCAACAGGGCGTCGATGACCGCGTGCGTGAGCACGTCGGCGTCGGAGTGGCCCGCCAGCCCGCGGTCGTGCGGGACCGTCACGCCGCCGAGGATCAGCGGCCTGCCCGCGACGAGCCGGTGCGAGTCCCACCCGATGCCGGACGTCATCCGATCGGCTCCATCCGCCGCTCACGCCGCTCGAAGACCGCAAGCTCGCGCACGCCGAGGTCGTCGAGGAGCGCGAGCGCCTGCTCGTAGTCGCGGCCGAGCTCGTCGGGGCGGTGCGCGTCGCTCGACAGCGCGATCGGGTTGCCCGCGTCGAGCGCCATCTCGAGGAACGCCCGCGCGGGGTAGATCTCGCCTACGGGCTTGTGCAGCCCGGCGGTCGAGACCTCGATCGCGATCCCGGATTCGGCGATGCCCTCCATCGCGATCTCGTAGAAGTAGCGAAGGTCGCGGTCCGGCCAGGGCCGCTGGGCGGGACCCCAGTATTTGACGATGTCCGGGTGGGCGAGGATGTCGAACATCCCGCTCATCGCCGCCTCGCCGAGCCACTCGAAGTACGTGCGCCAGACGCGGTCCGGCGAGCTCGCGGTCGCCCAGATGTCGTAGCGGTCGTAGTCGAGCGCGCCGTCGCCGACGAAGTGGATCGAGCCCACGACGTAGTCGAAGTCGTGTGCGGCGAGCAGCTCGGCCATGCGGTCCTCGCGGCCGGGCAGGTAGTCGGCCTCGATCCCCAGCCGCAGGTCGGTCTCCTCGCGCACGAAGGCGCAGTAGGCGTCGAGGTCGTCGCGGGCCGAGTCGCGCCAGAGCTCGTGCTGCCAGACGTCCAGCGCCTGGCGGAAGCGGTAGACGTGCTCGGCCACGCCGAGCTCCTCGATGCCGCGCTCCGACGCGACGGTGCGGTAGCGCTCGGCGTTCTCGGCGGTCAGATAACGCTCGGCGGGCGTCGCGTCGATGTCGTCCGTGCGCAGGTGGACGTGGTAGTCGGTCAGCACGGGCGCCGAAGTTTCGCACCGCCTAGCCCAAGCGCTTCTTGCGCGTCTGCTCCTCGAGCTCGGCGGCCTTGCGTTCGTTGAACTCGCTGCTGCGGCGCACGAACTCGAGCAGCAGCTCGAGCTGGTCGAGCGTGTACTGGCCGTAGAGCCGCTCCGCGAGCGCGGCGTGCTCGCCGTAGAACTGGCCGGCGTGGAGCTCCGACTCGGGCGCCAGCTCGACGAGCACGCGACGGCGGTCATTCGGGTCGGTCGTGCGGCGCGCGTATCCCGCGCGTTCGAGGCGGTCGATCACGGTGGTGATCGCGCCGCTGGTCAGGCCCGTCACGTCGGCCAGGCGTCCGGCGCTCACCCGGCCTTCCCGCTCGATGACGTCGA
>DATFRW010000038.1:0-5165 GCA_035262945.1 Solirubrobacteraceae bacterium | reverse complement strand
CCACGCAGGGTTGACGCGTGACGGCCGTGGTGCGTGATGATCACGCTCCCGTTGTTGCGCTGGACGAATGCAAAGCCGGACGGTCGGGCCACGGCCGCAACTGTAGGACCGCGGGCGCCGAGGGCGAACCCCAAGCTCGTGCATCGCGCCGCGATCCTTGCCGTGCTGGTCGCTGCCCTCTGCGCGGCGCCCGCGCAGGCGCGGGTCGCGCTGCTCGCCACCGGCACCGCCGACGTCGCGCTGCTCGACATCGCGACCAACCAGGTCGTCGCCCGGCCCGCGATGCCCGGCCCGTCGCGGGCGGTGGCGATCAGCCGCGACGGCGAGCGCGCGTTCGCCGCGGCCGGCAACGCGGTGGGGGCCTTCGACTTCGGCATGGTCCCGGCGGCGCCGCTGCCCGGCATCCCGCCCTTCACGATCGCCGCCCGCGATCTCGCCGCGCCGGCGGTCGGCGTGGCCGTCTCTCCCGGCGGCGCGACCGTGTACGCCGCCGCAGGCAACAGCCTGTTCGTCCTCGACGCGCGCTCGCTCGCGGTGCGCCACCGGGTGGGGCTGCACGGGACCGCGATGGCACTCGCGCTCGCGCCGCAGGGCACGCTGGCCGCGGTCGTCCTCGGCAAGGGACGGGTGGCGATGGTCGCCACCGGCGCCGCCAGGCTGCTGCGGCGCGTCGTGGTCAAGCGCGCTGCCGGCGTCGCGTTCGACGCGTCCGGCACGGCGTGGGTCAGCGCGCCGCGCCGCCTCTTCGCCGTGCGCCCGGGGAGCCGCAAGCCCGAGAAGCACCCGCTGTCGCTCGGCGCCGGGATCGGCGGCGCCGTCGCGGCGTCGCCGGACGGTTCGCAGCTCGCCGTCGGCGCCGCAGCCGGAGGCGGGAAGGCCGCGCTGATCGACGTCGGCGATCGGCAGGTGCACCGTTTCCTCTCGGGCCGCGGGCCGGGCGCCCCCGGATGGTCGCCCGATGCCGTGCGCGTGTACCTCGCCGACGGCGGCGGCGGGACGCTGTCGTTCGTCAGCCCGTTCTCGCACCGGCGGCTCGGCTCGGTCGCGCTCCCCGGCACCACGCCGCTCGGCGTCGCGATCCAGCCCGGGCTGGCCCGTGTCCAGGGCACCGCCGGCCCCGATGCGATCAACGGCACCCGGCTGCGCGACCTCATCGCGGGCCTGGCGGGCGACGACACCCTGAGCGGCGGCCGCGAGAACGACGTCCTCATGGGCGGCGACGGCAACGACACCCTGCGCGGGGGCTCCTACGACGACCATCTCTTCGGCGACGTCGGCGACGACACGCTGTACGGCGGCTCCGGTAACGACCGGGTCAGCGGCGGCCCCGGCAACGACCGCGCCGACGGCGGCACCGGCGACGACTCGATCCACGGCTCCGACGGCAACGACTACCTCGACGGCGGCCCGGGTGACGACCGCGTCTTCGGCGAGGCGGGCGACGACGAGATCGTCGACTCGACGTTCGGCAACGACAGGCGGCTCTACGGCGGCCCGGGCAACGACGTCATCAAGGGCGGCCGCGGCTCCGACCTCATCCGCGGCGGCGAGGGCAACGACCAGCTCTTCGGCGAGTCGGGCACCGAGAACATCTACGGCGGCGACGGCGACGACCTCATCGACGGGGGCGCCGCGCGCGACATCCTCGCCGGCAACAACGGCTCCGACGTCATCCACGGCGACTCGGGCGACGACACGCTCGAGGGCGGCGAGGGCGCCGACCAGATCGACGGCGGCTCCGGCCCTGACGAGCTGTTCGGCGACGAGGGCGACGACCTCATCGTCGGCGGCCCGGACCCCGACACGATCGACGCCGGCGCCGGCGACGACACCATCCGCGCCGCCGACACCAGCCGCGACGAGATCGACTGCGGGCCGGGCAACGACACCGTCTACGTCGAGGCGGACGCGCCGACCCGCGACGCCCTGCTCAACTGCGAGACGGTCACGCCGGTGCCGCCCGAGGGCGCCAACGACTCCGACGCCGCCTCAATCATCTCCGGCACGCAGAGCCGCGACGTCCTGCACGGCACGCCCGGGGACGACTCGCTGTTCGGCAAGGGCGGCGACGACGTCCTCTTCGGCGCCGGCGGCGACGACTACATCGACGGCGAGTACGGCCGCGACGAGCTTCACGGCGGGCCGGGCAACGACACGATGGCCGGCCGCGCCGACGACGACCGCATCTTCGGCGACGCCGGTGACGATCACATCACCGGGGACCGCGGCTTCGACCACATCTCCGGCGGGTCCGGCAACGACGAGATCTTCGGCAACCTCGATCCGGACACCATCTCGGGCGGTCCGGGCAACGACCGCATCAACGTCGTCCGCGGCGACCTCGACACCGTCAAGTGCGGCCCCGGCCACGACATCGTCTTCGCGGACCCCGGCGATCGGGTCGCCGGGGACTGCGAGGACGTGCGCCGCTAGACGCGATCAGAGCGAGCGCTGATACGCCCCGAACGCCCAGGTCGCGAACCACGCGCACACCGCCACCAGCGCGACGAGCATGCCCATCCGGGTGGCGACGAGGCCCCAGTCGATCTTCTCCATGGCCGCCGAGCGGCCGGCCTCGGCGGCCCAGTTGACCGGGTTGAGCTTGGCCACGGTGCGGATCCACTCGGGCACGAGGCTCTGCTGCATGAGCGCCGAGGACAGGAAGGTCAGCGGCAGCAGCACGAGGCTGACCGCCCCGATGAGCGTCTCGCGCTGCCGGGCCAGCACGCCGACGCCGTTCGACAGCGACGCGAACGCCGCGCCGAGCAGGGCCGCCACGAGGATGAGGAGCAGCACGCCCCAGACGCCGTTGGTGTAGTGGGCGCCCAGCGCGAGCGCGAGCAGCACGATCAGGGTCGTCTGGACTGCGATGGTCAGCATCGCGTAGACGACGCTGCCGAGGTTCAGCGCGCCGCGCCACACCGGGGCGGCCAGCATGCGGTCCATGACGCCGCCGTTGATGTCCTCGATGAACGCCATCCCGTTCCAGCCGGCCGAGGAGACCGCGAGCATGACCACGATCCCCGGCGTGAGGAAGTCGACGTAGGAGCCGCCGCGGAAGCCCGGAATCTCGGTCACCGCCTTGAACAGCGCCCCGAAGAGCAGCAGCCAGATGATCGGCTGGGTCAGGGCGATGCCCAGGTAGGCGGGCTGGCGCTTGAACACGCGCAGGTAGCGCAGGCTCACCTGCCAGGTCTGGCGCACGGCGGTCATGCCGCCACCTCCTCGTCTGCGGTCGAGAACGTTCGGCCCGCGTGGCGCAGGTAGACCTCGTCGAGCGACGGGCGCGCCAGGGTCACCGACGCGGCCTTCACGCCGTTGGCGTCGAGCGCGGTGAGCACGGCCGGGATCGCGACGCTCCCGTTGCGAGCGCGGGCGCGCAGGGTCCTGCCTTCGAGCGCGGCGCCGCCGACCCCGGCGACGTCCTCGAGGGCGCGCTGCGCGGCGTGCTGATCGCCCTCCGCGAGAGCGATGTGGATCGTGTCGCCCTCGAGCTCGGCCTTCAGCTCGTCGGGTGTGCCGCGCGCCACGATCCGCCCGCGATCGACGATGGCCAGCTCGGCCGCAAGGCGGTCGGCCTCGTCCATGTAGTGGGTGGTGATGAGGATCGTCATGAGCTCCTCGCGGGCGAGGCGCTCGATCTCGTGCCAGAGGTCGGTGCGCGCCTCGGGGTCCAGCCCCGTGGTGGGCTCGTCGAGGAAGAGGACCTGGGGGCGGTGGATGAGCCCCATGGCCACGTCGAGCCGGCGCTGCATGCCGCCGGAGTAGGTCTTGGCCTGCCGGTCGGCCGCGGAGGTCAGCGCGAAACGCTCGAGCGAGTCGTCGACGCGACGGCGCAGCTCCCGGCCGGTCAGTCCGTAGAACTCGCCCTGCAGGACGAGGTTCTCGCGGCCGGTGGCCTCGGGGTCGAGCCCGTGCTTCTGCCCGACCACGCCGATCGCGCGGCGGACCTTCACCGGGTCCTTTCGTACGTCGATACCGGCCACCCGGGCGCTGCCGCTGTCGGCCCGCGAGAGGGTGGTGAGGATGCGAACGGTGGTCGACTTTCCGGCACCGTTGGGGCCGAGCAGTCCGAAGATCGTGCCAGCCTCTACGGCCAGGCTCAGCCCGTCGAGCGCGCGCACGTCCGGCGGGTAGGTCTTGGTCAGTTCGTCGGCTTGGATCGCCAGGGTCATCGGTGGCTCCTGAAGCGGATAGAATCTCTCGATGAGAAAATAACTTAGCAATCAAGAGATCAGATTGGCAAGCAAAAAACGGCAAACCTTCGAGGAGCTGATCTACGAGATCCGGCGATCGCAGAGCGCGACCGACCGCTACGACCAGGCGGTGGCGGACGCGGTCGGCCTGAATCGGACCGACATGCGCTGCCTCGACGTCATCGAGCGGGAGGGCCGGGTGAGCGCCGGACGGCTGGCGGATGTGACGGGCCTGACCAGTGGTGCGATCACCACCGTGATCGACCGCCTCGAACGAGCGGGATACGCGCGCCGCACGACCGACCCGAATGACCGCCGGCGCGTGCTCGTCGAGCTGGCGCCCGAGTCGGAGCTCCACGCCGGCCAGTTCTACGGCGAGCACGCGGCGCTCGCGGAGCGGCTTTACGGCCAGTACACGCTCGACCAGCTCGAGCTGCTGCTCGAGTTCGTGCGGCGCAGCAGCGAGTTCAACGAACGCAAGGCCGCCGAGCTCGAGGAGCGGACGCGCAAGAAGCGCTCGGGCTAGGCGGTGCGAAACTTCGGCGCCCGTGCTGACCGACTACCACGTCCACCTGCGCCCGGACGACATCGACGCGACGCCCGCCGAGCGCTATCTGACCGCCGAGAACGCCGAGCGCTACCGCACCGTCGCGTCGGAGCGCGGCATCGAGGAGCTCGGCGTGGCCGAGCACGTCTACCGCTTCCGCCAGGCGCTGGACGTCTGGCAGCACGAGCTCTGGCGCGACTCGGCACGCGACGACCTCGACGCCTACTGCGCCTTCGTGCGCGAGGAGACCGACCTGCGGCTGGGGATCGAGGCCGACTACCTGCCCGGCCGCGAGGACCGCATGGCCGAGCTGCTCGCCGCGAACGACTTCGACTACGTCGTGGGCTCGATCCACTTCGTCGGCGACGGCGCGCTCGACTACGACCGCTACGACATCTGGGCGACCGCGAGCTCGCCGGACC
>DATFRW010000037.1:0-7485 GCA_035262945.1 Solirubrobacteraceae bacterium | reverse complement strand
GCACCGGCCCGTCGCCGGGGCTCACGCCTTCGCCTCCCGGATCCGATCCGCGGCCTCCGCGATCTCCTGCGGCGCGCCCGGGCCAGGGACCCAGGGCAGCTTCAACGGATCGTCCTCGTAGCGCGGGATCACGTGCAGGTGGAAGTGGAACACCGTCTGCCAGGCGGCGCGCCCGCACGAGTTGATGAGGTTGACGCCGTCGGCGCCGAGCGCCTCCTTGGCCCGCCCGGCCAGTCGCCTGGCGGCCGCGGCGCACGCCGACAGGTCGTCCTGCGGCACTGCGAGCAGGTCGACCGAATGGGCGCGCGGCACGACGAGCGCGTGCCCTCGCGTGGCCGGGTTGATGTCCATGAACGAGACGGTGCGCTCGTCCTCGGCGACGATCGTCGCGGGCAGCTCCCCGGCGACGATCTTGCAGAACAGGCAGTCGGGATCGCGTTCGGGCATGGCGACGGAGCGTATATCGTCACCAGCGATGGCAAGGATCGCCTCCGCCCGGCCGCTGCAGGACAGCAGCGGGACGCCGACTGCACCGGGCGTGGAGGCGCTCTCCAACGGCGCGGTCTTCCAGCGCATCTGGGAGCTCTATGCCGCCGGCCGCGGGCCCGAGATCCTCGAGCACCTCGATCCGGCGATCGAGTGGCATCCCGCCCTGCACGATCCCGCACGCTATGACGGCCACGACGGCGTGCGCCGGTGGGCGGCCACGCGGCGCCGCGCCTGGAAGAGCGTGACGATCCTGCTCGAGGAGGTCTCGGAGGTGGACGGGTGCGTCGTCGCCTCGGGCCGGGTCGCCGCCCACGACCACGACGGCACCGATGTCGTCGACAGCGCGGTGGCGTGCGCGGCGGAGATCCGCGACGGGCTCGTGGTGCGCGCGGCCGCGTTCGTCGAACGCGATGACGCGCTGAGCTGGGTCAGCGGGCGCCCAGCGACCCCTTAGCCAGGGCGATCGCCTCCGCGCGGGTCGAGACCTCGCCCGCGAAGCGCGCCTCGGCGATCTCGTCCAGCAGGCTTCCCAGCTCCGGCCCGCGGGGAATGCCGAGCTCCGCGGCCAGTTCGTCGCCGCGCACGAGCGGCGCCTGCGAGCCCAGTGCCCGGCGCTCCAGCGCGGCGGCCAGCACCGTCCGCGCGAGCTCGAGGTGCCGGGCGATCGCCTCGTCGGCGTTACGCCCCCGCGTGGCCAGGCGATCGGCGACGCTCAGCAGCGTGACGTCGACCTCGACCGGCTCGCACGCCAGGAGATAGCGGTAGATCGCGCGCCGGTCCAGCGGCATGTCGTGGACGAGGAAGCCGAGGCGCAGGTGGTGGCGGGCCAGCGCCGCGACGTGCGCGCGCAGCCGCTCGCTGGCCCGCAGCCTCGCGAGCGCGGCGCGCGCCATGTCGGCGCCCTGCTCGTCGTGGTGGGGAAAGCCGATGCGCCCGTCGGGCAGCTCGGTGCGCGTGCGCGGCTTGGCGATGTCGTGCAGCAACGCGCCGAGGCGCAGGGCGCCGCCGCGCGTGAGCTCATCGGCGAGCGGCTCGGCGAGCACCGCGCGGACCGGCTCCCCGAGCGCGTCGTCGCCCAGCGCGCGGCCGGGGTCGCGCTCGAGGTCGACGGTCGCCTGCAGCACCTCGATCGTGTGGCCATGGACGTCGCGGTGGTGGTAGCGGTTCTGCTCGACCCCGCGCAGGTCCGCGAGCTCGGGCAGCACGTGCTCGGTGAGCTGCAGCTCGTCGATGATCGTGATCCCGCGCACCGGGTCATCGGAGCTCACGAGCCGCCGCAGCTCGGTGAACACCCGCTCCTGGGCGACGCGGTCGAGGCCCGTCGCGTGCGCTCGCACCGCGTCCGCCGTCGCGGGCTCGATGTCGAACGCGAGCTCGGTGGCGAGCCGCGCCACCCGCAGGGTCCGCAGCGCATCGGCGTCGAACGCGGCGGCGCTCACCATGCGCAGCCGCCGCTCGGCGAGGTCGCGCGCGCCGCCATGGGGATCGACGAGCTCCCCGCCCGACAGCGGCTCGGCCATCGCGTTGACCGTCAGGTCGCGCGCGGCGAGATCCGCGTCGAGCGACCCGCCCTGCATCGGCGAGATGTCGACCTGCCAGCTGCGATCGCGCGCCACCACGCGCCACGCGCCGAACTGGTCGGACAGCTCGAACGAGGCGCCCCCGGCGCCCCGCCCCAGCCGCCGGGCCGCGGAGCGCGGGTCGCCCTCGACGACGACGTCGAGGTCCGGCGTCGGCCGCCCGAGCAGGCGGTCGCGCAGCGCACCGCCGACCAGCCACGCCCGCTCCCCGGCGAGCGCCTCGCGCAGGGTCTCGATCACAGCGGTTCCCCGTCGCGGTGGTAGGCGCGCGCCACCCGCGCCGTCAGCCCGCAGGTGATCTCGTAGTTGATCGTGCCCAGCCGCCGCGCCATCTCCTCGGCGGGCACGCCGGGCCCGATGAGGACGACCTCGTCGCCCTCCTGCACGCCGCCCCCGTCGGAGCCGAGGTCGAGCGTGATGTTGTCCATCGAGACCGTGCCGACGACCGGGAAGCGGCGCCCGCCGACGAGCACGTCGGCGTTGTTGGTCAGGGCCCGGCGCACGCCGTCGCCATACCCGATGGGCACCGTGGCCACGATCGTGTCGTCATCGGCCACGAACCGCCGGCCGTAGCCGGTGCTCTCCCCCGCCGCGCACGGCTTGGTCGCGGCGACGTAGCTGACGAGCTCAAGGGCGGGCTCGAGGTCCCGGGCGGCCGCATCCTCCTGGAACGGGTCGAGGCCGTAGATGGCGATGCCGGCGCGGACGAGGTCGAAGTGGCTGGCCGCGTCGCGCAGCACCGCCGCCGAGTTCGCCGCGTGCAGCACGATCCCGGGATGGCGCTCGCGCAGCGGCAGCGCCCACGCCTCGAAGCGCGCGAGCTGCTCGCCGAAGAACGCGTCGCCCGGCTCGTCGGCGGTGGCGAAGTGGGTGAGAGCGCCGGCGAGCGCCACCGTGTCGGCGGCCGCCGCCGCCTCGGCCACGCGGGTGGCCTCAGCCAGATCACGCGTCCCGAGCCGCCCCATGCCGGTGTCGAGCTTGACGTGGACGCGCCCGCCGCCGCGCGCCGCGACCGCGGCGACGAAGTCCTCCCGCCACCCGATGACGTCCGCGTCGGCGCCGAGCGCCGCGTCCAGCTCGCCGGGCGCGAGCGCGCCGAGGACGAGCAGCCGCGCGTGGATGCCCGCAGTGCGCAGCGCGGCCGCCTCCTCGGCGGTCGCGACGGCCAGCCACGTCGCGCCGCCGGCCAGCGCCGCCCGGGCCGCCGGTGCCGCCCCGTGGCCGTAGCCGTCGGCCTTGACGACCGCGCACAGATCCGCGCCCTTCAGGTCGCCGCGCAGCCGCGCGACGTTGCGCTCGATGGCGGCGACGTTGACCCTGGCCAGCGCCCGCATGCCTAATCGCGCGTGACCACGGTGAGGGCCATCGCACGCGGAGTTTAAGGATGGCTCAGCTCATGGCCGGCGCGACCGCGACCTGCGGGCGCTGGCGCCACGCCTCGGCGGCGACGGCCAGCGCCAGCACCGCGACGACGCTGCCGAAGATCTCGAACGTCGATTCCAGGCCCAGCGGCGTGACGAGGAGGCCGGCGAGGACCGCCGGGATCGACAGCGAGAGGTACGCCACCACGTAGAAGGCGGACATCACCGCGCCGCGGTGCTCGTTCGGGATCGCCACCGACAGCGCGCGCAGCGCGCCCAGGAAGGCGAGCCCGAAGCCGGCGCCGCCGATGACGCCGCCGGCGAGCAGCAGCGCGCTGGACTCCGTCGATGCGGCCGCGACGATGACGAGGACACCGACGGCGAGCGCGATCGACCCGCCGGCCGCCGCCACCCAGGGCGCGGTGCGGCCGAAGAGCAGCTGGCCAACCGCGGCCGAGCCGGCCAGCGCGAACACGGGAACGCCCGAGACGAGATGGTCGCCGGTGTGGAAGAGCGACGCCGAGAGCTGCGGGCCGAGCGAGAGGAACAGGCCGCCGATCGACCACGACGAGATCACCCCGAGCGCGGCGAGCAGGAACGGGCGCCGGACCACCGGCGGGATGCTCGGCCGCTGGGGTGTCAGGCGCAGCCGCGACCGGTCCGCGACGGGCTCGGGCAGCAGCATCGTGCCGGCGAACGCGACGGCGAACAGCGCGAACAGCGCGACGTAGGGCAGCACGCGCGGGGCGGGCAGCACCTCCACGAGAATCGCCGAGACGAGCACGCCCAGGCCCAACCCGGCCGCGCTGACCACGCCGTTGGTCAGGCCGACGCCGGCCGGGTCGCGACGCGGGTGCAGGTCGAGCAGCGCCGCGCTGGCCGCGCCGAGCGCGGCCCCGGTCGCCAGCCCCTGGACGCCGCGGGCCACGAACAGCCAGACGACCGAATCGGCCACCATGAAGATGACGGTCGCGCCGAGCAGCGTCCCCAGCGCCGCGAGCAGGACCGGGCGCCGGCCGACCTCGTCGGACACGCGGCCGGCGAGGAGCAGCATGGCCAGCACGCCGAACGCGTAGGTGGCGTACACGAGCGTGAGCACGATGGGCGAGAAGCCCCAGAGCTGGCGGTAGATGCCGTACAGCGGCGAAGGCGTGCCCGAGCCGAACAGCGCGAGGCCGATGATCGCGGCCACGAGCCCGTAGGCGAGGGTCGGGGAGAGCGTGCGCCGGGTGCCGTTCGTACTGGGAGCGAGGAGCTGGGTCATCGGGGTGGCAGCCTTCCTTCGAAATTTCCAAATTCTTGGAACTATCGAAGCGCAGTTGTAGCATAAGAATCCGTGCCTGCACAGGAGACAGCCCGCACGCAGGAGCGGATCCACCACCCCGACACCGCGACGCTCGACCTCGCGACGATCATGCGCACGCTCGGGGATCCGGCGCGCCTGCAGATCGTCCGCGCGCTCGCCGACGACCGGGAGCGCATGTGCAACGACATCTCCAAGCTCGTGGGGATGCCGAACTCGACCTGCTCCTATCACCTGCGCCTGCTGCGCGAGGCCGGCATCACCCGCGCCCGCGCCGCCGGCACGCAGCGCCTGATCTCCCTGCGGCGCGCCGACCTCGAGGAGCGCTTCCCGGGGCTGGTCGACGTCCTGACGCGCTAGCGCGCGTGGCGCGCTTCGTCGTCCAACTGCACGACGCGACGAGGCTGCACTTCGACCTGCGCCTGGAGACGCACGGCGTTCTGCGCTCCTGGGCGGTTCCGAAGGGCCCGTCGATGGATCCCGCCGAGCGGCGCCTCGCCGTCCCGGTCGAGGATCACGCCCTCGACGCCGGCGAGTTCGAGGGCGTGCACGAAGGGCAGGCGCGCGGCTCCGGCGCCGTGATCATCTGGGACGAGGGCACCGTCGAGATCACCCGCGAGGAGCCCGACCATCTCTCCTTCGTCCTCGCCGGGCAGAAGCTCGCCGGCCGGTTCGGGCTGACCCGGACCGAGCGGGGCTGGATCCTCGTCAAGGCCGCCGACGAGCACGCCCGACCGGGCTCGGACGTCGTGGCCGAGCAGCCGGCGAGCGTGCGGTCGGGCCGGACCTGGCAGGAGGTCGCGGCGGGCGTGGATGGTTGATTCCGTGGCTCCCGTGCCCGCATGGGCGCGGGCCGCGGATGCCGGGCGACGCGGGCCGAAGGGGCACAGTGCCGGGGCACGGGCCCCTTCGGACGGTGGCGATCCGGCGCCGCGGAGCGCGCGCAGGCGGGTGCGGGGGTCGCGGAATCAACCATCTAGTGCGACGCGACCTTCCGGTAGCGAGCCACCGCGAGCGGCGCGAACACGGCGGTGAGGGCGAAGCACCAGACGAACGCCATCCACACGTCGGTGTGCGGCGGTGTCCCCAGCCACAGCGAGCGCACCGCATCGGACCACGTCGTGAACGGGTTCGCCTCGGCGAACTGCCGCAGGCCGTCGGGCATCGAGGACGCCGGCACGAACACCGAGGAGGCGAATGTGAGCGGGAAGATCAGCGTGAAGCCGATCGCGTTCGCGGTCTCCGGCGACGACGAGAACAGCCCCACCAGCGCGAAGATCCATGAAAACGCGTACCCGAGAAACAGCACGAGGATGATCCCGAGCACGATGTCGCCCGCAGTCGCGTCGATGAAGTTGAAGCCGGCCAGGAAGCCGACCGCGAACAGCACGACGAGCGACAGGCAGTTCAGCAGGATGTCCGAGAACGTCCGCCCGGTGAGCACGGCCGCACGCGACATCGGCAGCGAGCGGAAGCGGTCGATGAGGCCCTTCTTGACGTCCTCGGCCAACCCGAGCGCCGTCACGAACCCGCCGAAGGCGATCGACTGGACGATGATCCCCGGCATCAGGAAGTCGACGTAGTCGAAGCCCGGCGTCTGGATCGCCCCGCCGAAGACGTAGACGAACAGCAGCACGAACATGACCGGCTGGATCGTGTAGGCGATCAACAGGTCGGGCTGGCGCGGAATCCGCAGCAGGTTGCGCCGGGCCAGCACCAGCGTGTCGGAGGCGTGCATCGCGAGCGTGCTCATGCGGCCACCTCCTCGCGCCGCGGCTCCTCGGCCTCTTCCTCCTCGGCGGTGTGGCCGGTGAGCGCCATGAACACGTCATCGAGCGTAGGCCGGCGTAACGAGATGTCCTCGACGTACACGTCGACCGCGTCGAGCCGGCGCACCGCCTCGGCGATCACGCCGGAGCGGCGGTGCACCGGGACGCTCACGGTGTGGTCGTGCAGCGTCGGCCGCTCGTCGGCCTGGCACATCTCGGCGAGCGCAGCGACAGCCCGCTCGCCGTCGGACGGCTGGCCGAGCTGCACCTCGACGCGCTCACCGCCGATCTCGTCCTTGAGCTCATCCGAGGTGCCCTCGGCGATCACGCTGCCGTGGTCGATGACCACGATGTGGTCGGCGAGGCGGTCGGCCTCGTCGAGGTACTGCGTGGTCAGCAGCACGGTCGTGCCGGCCTCGGTCTGATCCTCGATGGTCTCCCACATGGCCAGCCTGCTACGCGGGTCAAGGCCGGTGGTCGGCTCGTCGAGGAACAGCACCGGCGGGCTGAAGACCAGAGCCGCCGCGAGGTCGAGCCGGCGGCGCATGCCGCCGGAGTACGTCTTCGCGGGACGCTTGGCCGCGTCGGTGAGGTCGAAGCGCTCCAGCAGCTCCTGCGCCCGCTTCTTCGCGTCGTGCCGGCTCAGGTGGTAGAGCTGGCCGACCATCTCGAGGTTCTCGAACCCGGTCAGGTTCTCGTCGACCGCCGCGTACTGACCCGCGAGGCCGATCTTGGCGCGCAGCGCAGCCGCATCGCGCACCACATCCAGTCCGGCGATCCGCGCGCTGCCGCCATCAGGCTGCAGCAGCGTCGCGAGAATCCGGACGGCGGTCGTCTTCCCTGCGCCGTTGGGCCCCAGCAAACCGAGCACGCTCCCGCTGCGCGCGGCGAAGTCGACGCCGCACAGCGCGTGCACGGAGCCGTAGGACTTCTCGAGGCCTTCGACGACGATCGCGTCATCGTTCATCGACTGGACGCTAGCG
>DATFRW010000036.1:0-18251 GCA_035262945.1 Solirubrobacteraceae bacterium | reverse complement strand
GACGACGTCGGGCTGCGTGTGGGCGGCGAGCGCGAGGGCGTCGTCCCCGGTGCCCGCCTCGCCGACGATCGTGACCTCGTCGCCCGCCTCGAGCACCGAGCGCAGCAGCGCGCGCAGCTCCGCGGCGTCGTCGCACAGGAGGATCCTCATGGCATCCGGTCCGCGGGCAGCGTGAAGGTCACGCGCGTGGCACCGTCATCGTCGCCCACCAGCGCGATCGCGCCGCCGTGCACCTCGACGATCCGCCGGCACACGGTCAGCCCGACGCCCGCCCCGACGAGCGGTCCGCGGCCGCGGGCGCGCGCGAACGGAGCGAACGGGTCGCCGGCGGTGGGCGCACCGTCGTCGCGGACGTCGACGCGCACCATGCCGTCGTCGCCCTCGCCCGCGCCTGTCACCTCCACGGTGCGCGCTCCAGCCGCCAGGGCGACCCGAAGGAGGTGGACGAAGTGCCGCACAACGAGCTCGCGGTCGCCGCGGACGACCGGCAAGTCGCCGGCGCGGACCACGGTGACCGCGTCGCGCAGCTCCTCGCGCAGGCGGCCACGGGCCTGCGTCAGAGCGTCGTCGAGCTCGACGCGCTCGCGCGCCGGCACCGCGCGGCCGGTCGCCGCGAGGTCGAGCAGGTCGTCGACGAACCGCTGCGCGCGCTCGGTGCCGGCGCTCAGGCCGCTCAGCGCATCGGCGATGTCGGGATCACGCTGGCCGCGCTGTTCGAGCACGACCAGATAACCCCGCAGAAGCGCAACCGCTTCGCCGAGCTGATGGGCGGCCTGGGCGGCGTACGCGTCGAGGTCGTCCTCGGGATCGGTGCGCGCCGGCGCGGCCACGGCGCACTAGGCCAGACCGTCGAGCACCAACCCCGAGCGCAGGCCGGCGGCCGCCTTCACGGCCTCTTGGCGCGACCGGACGCCGAGTTTGCGCAGGACGCTCTTGATGTGCGAGCGCACCGTTTCGACCGACAGCACGAGCGTGTCCGCGATGTCGTCGGTCGACCGCTCCTGGCACAGGAGGTCGAGGACCTCCCATTCCCGCGGTGTCAACGGGCTGCGGATCGGGCGCATCCCGGCGCCGTCCTCGCGGACGCGCCGCATGCCCTCGATGAGCCGCATGGTCAGCGAGCGCGACACGACGGCCTCGCCGTCGCGGGCGCAGCGCAGGGCGCGCGGCAGAGCGTCGACGCCGACGCTCTTGCACAGGAAGCCCGAGGCCCCGGCGCGCAGCGTCATGAGCCCGACCTCCTCGCTGTCCGAGGACGTGAGCATCACGACCTTGACCTCCGGCGCCTTCTCGACGATCTGCCGCGTGGCGGCGATGCCGTCCATGCCCGGCATGACGAGGTCCATGACCACGACATCGGGCTTGTAGTACAGGCTCAGCTCGATCGCCTCGCGGCCGCCACCGGCCTCGGCGATCACGGTGATGCCTGCGTCCTGCAGTACGTCACGAAGCATGCGTCGCGCCAACGGGTCGTCATCCACGACGACCACGCGCAGCTGATCCGCATCCGTGCGAGAGCCCCCGCTCTCGAGATCCTTCTCTGACATTTTCCCCCCGGTTGACTTGCCCCAAATACCGGTGCCGCCCAGCCTTGGACGACATGGGTCATGAAACTGCACCCGAGCCGAGCCGTGGGGGTACTTTTATACCCCTAACCGAACGGTGGCGTCTGGACAGCCGGCGCGCCGCCCCTACGGCACGCGCGGGCGGCCCCCTGGGGGGTAGCGGGGAACCGCCCGGCGGCCGCAGGGCGGCATGAAGGCAATCAGCGCGACCGCCGTTCCGCCGCAGTGCGACAAACGCACGATCGGGAGGGCGTCGTGCCGCTTGGACCGTGCGCCGCGGACGGTAGCCCTCGACATCCGCGCGCCACGGGTGACTTGCCTACGCACCGGCGGGGGGAAGTCGGTCTGGCGCGTGGGGTACGAACTTCCCCCCTCGTGGTCGTAACCTCCCGGTTTGATTGGTTACTTCCCAACCAAAGCACAAGACTCAACGACCGGGGGGTCAGGGAATGATCGGCGAGGATGCCGATAGGGGCGATTCCCGTTTGGAGTTGAGGGCGAGTCGGCGTGGGGCCGCCGCCCAACGCCATGATTTACCGACGAGCTCGCTCGCGAGCTGGTCTCGCGCGCTCGACGATCAGCGCCGCGACGTGCTGGCCGGCGTCGGGCACGAGCTCAAGACGCCGCTGTCAATCGTGCTCGGCCTCTGCGGGCGGCTGCTCGCGGCGAGCGAGCTCGGCGACGGCCAGGCGCGAGATGTCGAGCGCATCCGCGCGAACGCCTATGTCCTGCTGAAGCGCGTCGAGGAGCTGCTGCAGGTCTCGCGCCTTGACGGCGGGCACCTGGAGCTCGAGCCGCGCGAGGTCGACGTCGCGCGCCTGGTGCGCTCCAGCTGCGAGGGCTTCGCGAGCGTCGCCGAGCTGCGCGAGCAGCGGCTCGTCGTCGAGACGCCGGCCGAGCTGGCCGCCCACGTCGACGAGGAGAAGCTGCTCTCCGTCGTCTCCAACCTGCTGGCCAACGCGCTCAAGCACGCGCCACGCCACGGGATCGTGCGCTGCACGCTCACGACCATGGGCGACCGGCTGATCATCGAGGTCGCCGACAACGGCCCGGGCGTCGCCGACGAGCTGCGGGGCGAGATCTTCGAGCGCTACCGCCAGGGCTCCGGCAGCGCGGCCCGCGCGGGCGGGAGCGGCCTCGGCCTGGCGATCGTGCGCGACCTCGTCGCGCTGCATCGCGGAATGGTCACCCTGTCGGACGCGCCGGAGGGCGGAGCGCTGTTCGTCGTCGACCTCCCGCTGCACGCCGACGGCGCGCTGCGGCCGAACGGCGCCGCACCGCTGCCGACGGTCAACGTCGTCGAGCGCCAGCGGGCGACGGTCGAACGGCTGCGCGCGGAGCTCGAGGCGGACAGCCGTCTGGGCGCCGGGGCTGCCGTGCAGGGCCCGGTCGCCGCCGACCGGCCCACGGCGCTGATCGTGTCGCCCGACAGCGAGCTCGGGTCCTTCGTCCAGGAGCTCATCGCGCGGCGCTATGACGCTCGTCATGCGAGCGATCCGCTCGAGGCCGTACGAGCGATTGCCTCCGGACGGCCCGACGTGGTGCTGCTCGACGCCGCGGCCGGCGTCGACGCCATCGCCGCGCTCTGCCGCCGCCTGGGCGCGCTCCCCGTGCTCGCCTTCGCCTCGGCCTCCGACGACGTGCCGCGGCTGCTCGCGGCCGGCGCGGGCGACTGCGTGGTCAAGCCGTTCGCCGCCGAAGAGTTGCAGGCGCGGCTGGACGCGCTCGTGGCGCGAGCGCGCGTCGCCGCCCACCGCGATACCGCGATCGCCGGGCTCGACCGCGCCTTCCGCGCGGCACCGCTGCCGATGGCGCTGATCGCCGCCGACGGCGGCCTCGTGCGGGTCAACCGCGCGCTGTGCGCCTTGCTTGGCTACACGGCCGAGGAGCTGCTCGAGCGCACCGTGCAGGACCTCACGCACCCCGACGACGTCGCCGATGAGGAGATGCGGCGCCGGCTCGTGTTCGAGCGGCGCGTGCTCGTCGACCGGGGGGCCTGGCGCCTCGCCCACGCCGACGGCTCCTACGTGCGGGTCGGGGCGTCCGCCTCGCTCGTCAGCGACGCCGACGGCGCCGAGCCATGCCTGCTCTGGCACCTGGGCGACGCGGTCGTCGAGCCGCGCGCCAGCGGGGCCGGGGTGCTCTCGGGCCCGCCCGGGCGCCGCGCGTTCGAGCGCGCCGTGCGCCACCAGCTGCTGCGCTGCCGCCGCTACGGCGAGCAGGCGGCCCTCGTGCGCTGCTCGCTCGACGGCCTGCCGCAGGTCCGCTCCGACCACGGGCCCGACGTGGCCGACCGGCTCATGTCCTCGATCCTCGACGCCGTGCGCCGCCGCCTGCGCGGAACCGACGTGGTCGCGCACGTCGGCGACCACGAGATCGCCGCGCTGCTGGCGCACGCCGACCTCGACGCGGCCCACACCACCGCCGCGGCCATGCGCGAGGCGGCCGAGGGACAGCGGATCGGCACGGCCGATGGCGCGGTCGGCACGACGGCCGACGTCGGGGTGGCGTCGCTGACGCGCGCGGGGTCGCCCGGCCGCGCATTCGTCGACGCCGGGCTGGCGATGCACACCGGTCAGAGCAGGGGCCGCTCGGGCGTCGGGCGCTTCCCCCGCGGGGAGCGCGACGGCGACAGCGACATCCGGATGGGCCGGTCCTAGGACGCGAGGCGGCGCGGCTCGTCGCCGCGCTCGAGCTGGCGCTCGTCGGACCCCGAGGCGCGCAGCTCGTAAGCCGCGCGGGCCTGCTTGTCCGCGCCCATCAACACGCGGTCGGCCTTGAGGACACGGGCGAGCGCCTCGCTGGCACGGCGCGGCAACAGCGTGGTGACGCGGTGCGTGGTACGGCTGGAACGCGGCAGCCACACGTCGACCAGGTCGCGCTGCAGCGCATCGACGATCGCGTCGGCCACCTCGGCAGGCTCCAGGTTGCGGTACCCGCGGGCGCGCTGGGTGCCCGTGCCGAGCTCGGTGTTCACCACGTACGGCATCACATAGCTCAGGTGCACGGCCGAGCCCTCGAGCCGCAGCTCGGCGCGGACCGCCTCGGTGACCCCGATGACCGCGTGCTTGGTGGCCGAGTACGTCGCCCCGCCGGCGACGCCGTACCTGCCGGCCTGCGAGGCGATGTTCACGACGTGGCCGCGGTTGCGGGCCATCATCCGGGGCAGCGCGATCTTCATTCCCAGCATGACGCCGTGCAGGTTGATGTCGACCATGCGCTCCGCGGTGGCGTCGTCCTCGTCCAGGAAGCGGCCGAGCGGCATGATCCCGGCGTTGTTGACGAGCACGTCGAGCGGCCCGAACCGCTGCTCGGCCGCGTCGATGAAGGCGGTGAAGGAGTCGCGGCTGGTGACGTCGAGGCCGAAGGCGGCCGCATTTGGGCCGATCTCGGCGGCGGTCTGCTCGGCGAGGGCGACGTCGACGTCGCCGATGGCGACCTTCATGCCTTCGCGGGCGAAGGCCTGCGCGGTCGCCTTGCCGATGCCGCGCGCGGCGCCGGTGATCGCGGCGACGTCGCCGACGAGGATGCGGGGTTGTTTGGCCATGCGGCGGCGAACGCTACCGGAACTCGACACAGTGTCGAACCGGTCGCGCTACGGGATGAACTCGGGGCCCTTGTCCGTGTAGGCCTTGCGGAACTGGCGCATCGCGTCGATGGACTGCGTCGTCAGCTGCGGGCAGCTGATCGACTTCGTCCACGCGGTCGCGGCGTACTCGGTCGGCATGTTCGTGTTGTTCTCGAAGAACAGCACGTGGTAGCCGGCTGAGCCGTTGAGCGGCTCCTCGGCCAGCCGGCGGAGCTTCGCGACATCGGCGGCCGGGGCGCCCGGCTTGTACTGGAACTCGATGCGGCCGTGCTCGAGGGAGTGGACGAAGTTCTCCTTCGGCGGCGTGTTGCCGGCGCGGTAGAAGCCGTCCTGGGCCGGCGTCGGGTTGTGGTTGCCCGAGGTCGGCGGGTTGGTCTTGTAGTTGACCGTCCCGGCGGTGTGCGTGCGGCCCTCGGACGGGAAGGACTGGAAGGTGCAGCCGGCCGCCTTGGCGTTGGCGGTGAGCTGCGTGGTGTTCACCGTGTCCCCGCCGCTGCTGCCGCCGCCCGCGGTGAGCACGATGACCGCGGCGGCGATGACGGCGATCCCGAGCACCACTCCGCCGCCGATTTGCAGCGTTCGCTTGCGCGCGGCGGCCTTCTGGGCAGCCTGCTCTTGGGCCAGACGCTCTTGGCGCCGGCGCTCCTTCTCCTGTGCGCGGCTCGACATTGCGGACCGAGAAGAGTAGGACACACGACCGCCATGCGACGCACTGCGGTGCGGTTGCGTGAGGTGGACGGCGGGCAGAACGCCACCGACCAACCGGCGCGCCGCAGGCGCGTTGAAGACAATGTGCCCTGGCCGTGGCCGCTGAGACCGTCATCCATTCCCGCCCCCGCCGCCGGCTGCGCGTGCCGCGCGGGCGGTCGGACGATGCGCTGGTCGCCCGGGTACGGGGCGGAGACGATCGCGCCTTCGAGCTCGTCTACGACCGCTACGCCGCGGGGCTGCTCGCCTTCTGCGCCCACATGCTCGGCTCCCGCCACGAGGCCGAGGACGCACTGCAGCACACGTTCATGTCCGCCTACGCCGCGCTGCGTCGCTCCGACGGCGCCCCGATTCGGCTCAAGGCGTGGCTCTACACGATCGCCCGCAACCGATGCCTGTCGATGCTGCGGGCGCGCCGCGAGCACGTCGCCTTCGACGAGGCCCGCGCGCCGACCGATGGGCTGGCCGATGAGGTCGACCGGCGCGACGCGCTGCGCGGCCTGCTCGGCGATCTCGAGCACCTGCCGGACGATCAGCGGGCGGCGCTCGTGCTCTTCGAGCTCGGCGACCACTCCCAGGACGAGATTGCCGAGGTGCTCGGCGTGCGGCGCGCGAAGGTGAAGGCGCTCGTGTTCCAAGCGCGCGAGTCGCTCGCCGGGTGGCGCAAGGCGCGCGAGACGCCCTGCAACGAGATCCGCGAGCAGCTCGCGACGCTGCGCGGGGCGGCGCTCAAGCGCGCGACCCTGCGCCGGCACGTCGAACGCTGCGACGGCTGCCGCGAGTTCCAGGCCGAGGTGCGCCGGCAGCGTGCGGCGCTGGGCGCCGCCCTGCCGATCGTCCCCAGCGCGGCGCTGAAGGCGACGGTGCTCGGCTCGATCCTCGGCGGCGGTGGCGGGTTGGCGGCCGGCGCGGCCGGGCTCGGGGCCGCCCAGGGCCTCGCGGCGAAGACGCTGCTGTGCGCGGTCGTCGCGGGCAGCGCGGGGAGCGCCGGGTACGTCGCGGTGCATGAGCTCGAGACGCCGCAGGGACCCCGCGCGAAGCAGGCGCACGTTGCGCCGGCGCCGAAGCCGCGGCACGCACAGGCACGCGCGCTGCAGGCCACGGCCGCGGCGCAGCCGCTCGCCCCGGCACGAGCCGCCGCGACGACGCCGATCGCTTCGAAGGCGACGCACGCTCCGGCCAAGGCGCACCGGGGGAAGAAGGCGCATGGCGAGAAGTCGCACGCGCGGAAGTCGCACGGATGGAAGTCGCGTGGGGAGAAGTCGCGTGGGCGGCAGTCGCGCGGGCACGCCGGGTCCGAGCCGCGCGGGCGCGCGTGGGGTGCGCGGCGCAAGGCGCAGCGCCGGCAGGTCAAGGAGGCGCAGGTCGCGCCGCCGATGAAGACCGTGATGAAGAAGGCGGTCAAGCAGAAGGCGGTCACGCCGCAGCGCGCGCAGGGCCAGCGCTCCGGCAAGCACGGCGGGGCGTCGGGCAAGCGCGTCGGTCAGGGATCGCGCGGCGGGTCGCGCCACGCCGGCGTCTCGCCGCGGTAGAGCCCCTCGCCGCCGAACACCATCCGGATCGTCCGCTCCAGGATCCGCAGGTCCAGGCGCCACGAGCGGTGCTCGATGTACCAGAGGTCGAGCTCGATGCGTTCGTCCCACGGCAGCTCGGTGCGGCCGTTGACCTGCGCCCACCCGGTGATCCCGGGCTTGACGGCGAGACGGCCGCGCTGGCGGTCGGTGTAGCGGTCGACCTGCACCGGCACGGTGGGCCGCGGGCCCACGATCGCCATGTCGCCGCGCAGGACGTTGACGAGGTTGGGCACCTCGTCGAGCGAGGTCCGCCGCAGCAGCCGGCCGACGCGCGTGATGCGCGTGTCCCCCTCGCTGACGGCCAGGCCGGCACCCATGTGCTCGGCGCCGGTGACCATCGTGCGCAGCTTGAGCACGTCGAACGGCCGGCCGTCCTTGCCGATCCGGCGCTGGCGGTAGATCGCGTCTCCCGGCGACTCGAGGCGAATCGCGAGCGCCGCGATCGCGAGGAACGGCGACGCCACGAGGAGCGCTGCCCCCGCGACGACGACGTCGAACGCGCGCCGCAGCATCAGCGCGTGCCCTCGGGCGGCGCCCAGCCGGCCGGGGTGCCGTGGCGCAGGTAGTCCCACAGCCCCGCCGCCACCGACGCCGTCGTCAGCACGTAGTAGCGCGCGACGAGCAGCGGCCGTGCGCGCAGCACGCGCCCCGCCAGCGCGGCGGCGAGCACCGCCACCTGCACGGCGAACGTCGCGATGTAGACCCACCCGCTGCCGAGCAGCGCCGCGTTGGCGACGAACGCGACGACGTGCAGGAACGGCGCGCTGTAGCGCAGCACGCGGTGCGAGACGATCATCAGCGCGTAGAGCGGCGGATAGCCGCGCGGCGAGAGCAGCCCGCCGCGCAGGACGATTGGCCAGGCGTGGCTCATCATCCGCCGCTTGCGGGCGAACTCGCCCTCGACCGTCGGCACCATCTTCTCGGTCGCCCGCGCCGCCGGCGCGTACACCGCCCGCCAGCCGCGCTTGACGAGGTTGAACGGCAGCGAGAGGTCGTGGCCCATGACCGGGTCCACGTGCAGGTATGCCTCCGGGCGCACGGCGTAGATGGCGCCGTTGCCGGCCGTGACCGAGGCGAGGCGCGACTCGCGCTCGCGGATCGCCATCTCGTAGCGCCAGTACAGGCCCTCCTGGTTGGTGCCGCCGTCGCCGACGAAGCGCACCTGGCCGCACGCGTAGCCCACCCGCTCGTCGGCGAACGCCGCCGCGAGCGCGCGCAGGGCGCCGGGCTCCCAGAGCGCGTTGGCGTCGCTGAACGCGAGCAGCTCCCCGCTCGCCCGCTCCACGGCCGCGTCCTGTGCGCGCACCTTGCCGCCCCACGGCAGCTCGAGCACGACGTCGGCGCCGGCGGCCCGGGCGCGCGCGGGCGTCTCGTCGGGCGAGCCGTCGCAGGCCACGATGACCTCGAGGCGGTCCGCCGGCCAGTCCAGCGCCCGGGCGTTGGCGACCTTCGCGCCGATCACTTCGGCCTCGCGGTGGGCGGCGATGACGAGCGACACGCGCGGGTCGCCGCCGCCGGCGGGCGCCGCGGCGCGGCGGCGCACGCGGCTGAGCAGGTCGAGCAGTAGCGGATAGCCCACCTGCGCGTACACCAGCAGCCCGACCGCCACCCAAAAGATGACCGCGACGACGATCACGGTGCGGCGGCGCGCAGCGAGTACATCAGCGGTAGCGACGGCGTGCCCTCGGGCAGGCGGTAGGTGCCGTCCGCCTCGCGCCGCAGGAACGGCCAGCGCCCGAAGAGGGTGTGGTCGTGCTCATGCAGGAACTCGATCCGCAGGCCGGCGGCGATGAGCGCAGTCACGACCTCGCCGAGCCCGTGGTTCCACTCGATTGACCGGTTGTGGACCGTCTGGGCGGTGAGATCGGCGTACGTCCCCGGCTCGTCCCAGGTCAGCGGCCCCTCGTTGAAGTACGGATGGGCGACCGTGAGGTCGTCGTCGGCGAAGATGTCGGTAAAGGGGTGGAACTCGGCGAGGTAGAACGTCCCGCCCGGCGCCACCAGCGCCGCCATGGTCTGCGCCCACTTCTCGATGTCGGGCAGCCAGATGATCGCCCCGAGCCCGGTGTAGACGATGTCGAAGCGCCGCCCGCCCAGCGCGCTCGGCGCGTCGTAGACGTCGGCGTGGACGAAGTCGGCGTCGATGCCGGCCCGCGGGGCCAGGTCTCGCGCCGCCTCGATCGCCGGCTCCGAGAAGTCCAGGCCGGTGACGCTGGCGCCGGCGCGCGCCCACGAGAGCGTGTCGAGGCCGAAATGGCACTGCGGGTGCACGAGCGTGCGGCCGGTGACGTCCCCGAGCTCCGCGATCTCGAACGGGCGCAGCGTCGATGCGCCGGCCAGGAACGCGTCGACGTCGTAGAACGCGCTCGCCGTGTGGATGGGCACGCGCTCGTCCCACATCTCGCGGTTCACCTGGCGCCAGTCCTCGGTCACGGCAGGAGCGTGCCATACAGCTCGAGGTGCGCGCGGGCGATGGCGTCCCAGTCGTGCCCGTCGTCGGCGAGCCGGAGCGCCGCGGTGGCGAGCGTCGCCGTGCGGGGCGGGTCGTCAAGCAGTGCCAGCAGAGCGTCGTGGAGCGCGACCGGGTCGCCGGGGGGAACGAGCACGCCGGCGCCCGCGCGGGCGACGTCGGGGAAGCCGCCGACGTCGGTGAGCACGAGCGGAACGCCGAAGCCGAGGGCGGTGTAGAGCACCCCGGATTGGTCGATCTCGCGGTACGGCAGGACGGCCAGATCGGCGCGGCGGAACAGCGCCGCCGCCTCGCCCTCGCTGACGAACCGCTGGACGAAGCGCACCCCGGGCGGCGCGGCGGCATGCAGCGGCTCCACGTCCATCCGCGGCGCACCGACGATCCACAGTTCGGCGCGCTCGATTCCGCGCCACGCCTCGAGCAGGACGTCGATCCCCTTGTACGGGCGCAGCAGCCCGAAGCAGAGGACCACCGCCCCGTCGTAGGCGGGCAGCTCGGGCGGCAGCGGCGCGTCGCCGCCGGGACGCAGGACGCCGTGCGCGATCACGTGGACGCGCGCCGGGTCGAGGCCCAGTTCGTCGACCAGCCGGGCGCGCCCGTGCTCGGTGTGCACGACGATCGCGTCCATCTGCTCGTAGAGCTTGTGCTGCGCGTCGCGCTGGCCCGGCAGCGGTTCGCGCGGCAGCACGTCGTGGGCGGTGATGACCCGCGGCCGGCCGAAGGCGCGCAGCAGGTGCTGGTCGAGCGGCTGCACGGCCAGCCACTGGAAGTGCACGATGTCGGCGTCCCGGCGGGAGGCGCGCAGCATGTCCGGCACGTGCGTCGCGAGCCGCGCCAGGCGGCGGCCGCGGCCGGCGGGCGCGTAGCGGTAGAAGTCCTCGCGAACGGCGAAGCCACGCGCGGGCGGGACCTCGCCGTGGGGAAACGGCGCGGTGAGCAGCTCGACGTCCGCGCCCGCGCGCGCCAGCGCCGCGCAAAGCGCACGGTCGTACGGCGGCGTGTAGGCGGCGGGGTCGACCACGCTGACGCGCATGGGGACGTATCTTCGTCGGGATGGCGGTCGAGGTCTCCTTCTGCGTGGTCAACACCGAGCAGCGCGAGCTGCTCGGCCGCTGCCTCGACGCCATCGCGGACGAGCGCGAGCGGCTGGCGGTCGAGACCGAGGTGCTCGTGCTCGACAACGCCTCGCGCGACGGATCGGCGACCGCCGCGCGCAACCATCCGGTGGGGGCGGAGGTGATCGCGCTCGCGCGGCGGCGGGGCAAGGGCGAGAACGACACTGCGCTGCTCAAGGGCGCCCGCGGGCGCTACGCGCTGCTGCTCAACGAGGACTCCGAGCTTCAGCCCGGCGCCGTCGCCGCGCTGCGCGACGCCCTCGAAGCCCGCGACGACGCGGCCGCGGCCGGTGCACGCCTGCTGCGCCCGGACGGCACGGTGCAGCCGAGCGCATGGCGCTTCCCGTCCCCCGTCTCCGCGCTCATCGGCGCGCTCTTCCTGCACAAGCGCTTCACCGTCCAGAGCCGCGGCGAGAAGACGCGCACGGTCGACTGGGCGCAATCGGCGGCCCTCCTCGTCCGCACGGACGCCGCGCGCGAGATCGAGTGGTTCGACCCCGCGTTCTTCGTCTACTCCGACGAGGTCGACTTCTGCCGGCGCCTGCGTGACGCCGGCTGGCGCACGCTCTACGTCCCGTCGGCGCGCGCCGTCCATCACGAGCAGCTGTCGACCGGCGGCGTGCCGGAGCGGCGGATCGTCGAGCTGTCGCGCAACCGCGATCGCTACATGCGAAAGCACCACTCCGCGCCCGCTGCGGCGATCGTTCGGGTCTTGACGGCGTGGGCCTATGCGGTGCGCTCGCTCGTAGCCGTGGCGCTGCCCGGGCACGACCCGCGCCGCTACTGGCGCCACGTGACCGCGACGCTGCGCCCCGACCGGGGCGAGGGGCTGCGCGAGGCGGCAGTCGAGCACAACCGCGGACGACGGCTCTAGCCGATGTTCACGCAGCGGGCCGCGGCAGGTGCGCGGGATTCACCAGCTCGTTGCGCAGGCGCAGCAGCTCGGGCGCGAGGAGCAGCGGGATGACCGCGAGGGCCAGCGCGCGCAGGACGAACCCGCCGACGCCGCTCGTCGGCAGCAGAAGCTCGCCCGCGACCGAGACGCCGGCCATCACCGCCACGATCCGCCCCATGCGCGGCCAGTCGAAGGGCACGACGAACAGGCGCCGCGTCAGCAGGTGGACGGCGAGGAGCATCGCGAGGTAGGCGACGCACAGCGAGATGCCGGCGCCCGACGGCCCGAGCGGCCCCACGAGGAACGCGAGCCCGATCACGTTGACCGCCAGCCCGATCATCGCGGCCGGGAACGTCCGGGTCGTCACCTTCGCCCGGCCGGCGATCGTCACGAACACCAGGAACAGGCCGTAGAGCGCCCAGCCGAGCGCGACCCACGGGAGCGCCTTGTGCGCGGCGTAGAACGACTCGGCGGTCAGGACCCGGACGACCCAGCGGCCGAGCAGCGTCAGCGCGGCGACGACGAGCCCCGTGACCACCACGTACGCGGTGGTGACGAGGGCATAGAGGTGGCGCGCCTCGTCCTCGTCCTCGACCGAGTAGGCGAGCGGCGGCCATGCGGCCTGGAAGCCGCGCACGGCGACGATGACCACGGTCGCGAGCTTGACTGCGACCGCGTAGAGGCCGGCGGCGGCCGGCGAGTCCGCCCGTAGGAGCCACGCCCGGTCGACGACGTTGAGCGCGAAGACCGCGGCGTCGGCGGGGACGGTCGGGGCGCCGAAGCGCAGCAGCGGGCCGAGCGCGCGCGGCGCGCGCAGGTCGAGCGCGATGCGGTGGCGCAGCGCGAACACCCACAGGCCGATGAGGACGACGGTGGACGCCGCGTAGTTGCCGAGCACGTAGCCGCGCGCACCGCCGTCGAAGATGACCACGAGCGTCACGGTGAGCACGACGGTCAGGACGACGTTGCTCACGCTCGCGATGAGGTACGTGCGCCGGCGCTCGTCGACGCGCAGCAGCGCGTAGGCGATCTCGAGGTTCGTGAACGCCCAGAGGCCGAGGATGCCGTAGGCCATGAGCGTCGCGTCGCGCGTGCGCAGCAGCGCCTGCGACAGGGCGCCGGCGAAGACGAGCGCGATGAGGCCGGCCGCCGTCGTCGTGACGAGGACGAACGCCGTGGTGCGGCGCGCGAGCCGGTCGCGGCGCAGCGCGTCGTCGTCGTCGAAGTAGTAGCGGATGAACGCCTCGCCGACGCCGAAGCGCAGGACGATGCTCACCAGGATGATCGCCGTGAGCAGGGTCTCCGCATAGCCGAGCTGCGCCTTCGTGAGGTGGTGCGTGTAGAGCGGCAGGGTGAAGATCGCGAAGAAGCCCGCGACCAGGCTGGAAGCCTGGTAGGCGGCACCGGAGGTCGCGAGGCGCTTGAGATAGCCCTGCATCGGCGGCGGACGGTAGCCGGTGCGGTGGGCGACAATCAGCAGCGTGACGCTCGCGGGAACGCGTTCGCTGCTGCAGCGCCTGGCGACGCCGGCGGCAGCGCGCGCCACGATCGCGCTCGTGGGCGCCGTCGCGGGCGGCGTCTGTCACCTGGCCGGGTCGCCCGATGCGGGCGACATCGTCTGGCAGGTCACCATCGTCGTCACGGCCCTGCCGCTCGCGTGGTCGGTCGTGCGCGGCGTGTTCCGCGGGGACTTCGGCGTCGACATCATCGCGCTGCTGGCGATGGTGGCCGCGCTCGCGGCGGGCGAGCTGCTGGCCGGCGCCATCGTCGCCGTCATGGTCACCGGCGGCGACGCGCTGGAGGACTACGCGGCGGGCCGCGCGAAGCGCGAGCTGACGGCGCTGCTGCGCCGCGCGCCCCAGATCGCCCGCCGGCGCGTGGGCGACCAGTGGGAGGTGGTCGACGTCGACGCGGTCGTCGTCGGCGACGTGCTGCTCGTCCGCGCGGGCGAGATCGTGCCCGCCGACGGGACGCTCGTGAGCAAGCAGGCGGCAATCGACGCGTCGGCGGTGACGGGCGAGTCGCTGCCGATCAGCGCGTCGCAGGGCTCGACCGTCCGCAGCGGCACGATCAACGCGGGCGCGCCGTTCGAGCTGCGGGCGACGCGAGCCGCGGCCGAGAGCTCGTACGCCGCGCTGGTCAGGCTCGTGCGCGAGGCCGCGCGCGAGCGCCCGCCGTTCACCCGCATGGCCGACCGCTACGCGCTCATCTTCCTCCCGGTCACGCTCGGGCTCGCGGGCATCGCGTGGGCGGCGAGCGGCGACTCGACCCGCGCGGTCGCGGTGCTCGTCGTCGCCACGCCGTGCCCGCTCATCCTCGCCGCGCCGATCGCGCTCGTCGCCGGGCTGTCGCGCGCGGCCAAGAGCGGAATCGTGCTGAAGGGCGGCGGCGCGCTCGAGCAGCTCGGCGCCGCGCGCACGGTGCTGCTGGACAAGACGGGCACGCTGACCCAGGGGCGCCCCGCGGTCGAGCGCATCGTCGTGTTCGACGGCTTCGCCGAAGCCGAGCTGCTGCAGCTCGCCGCCTCCGTCGACCAGCTCTCCGCGCACGTGCTCGCCGAAGGGATCGTTCACGACGCTCTCGCGCGCGGGCTCAGGCTCGAGCAGCCCAACGGTGCGCGCGAGGCGCCCGGCGACGGGATCGAGGCGACCGTCGACGGGCGACGCGTGGGCGTCGGCGGCGAGCGCTGGCTGCACGCGCAGGGCTACGACGGCGGCAACGGGACGCCCGAGGACCTCGGCGCCGCGCCGGGCCGCGCGCTCGTGCACGTGGGCGTCGACGGCCGCGTCGTGGGCGCGCTGGTGATGGCGGACCGACTGCGTCCCGATGCCGCCGACCTGGTGGCGGCGCTGCACGACGCCGGTGTCCGCGAGGTCACGATGGTCACCGGCGACCGGCGCGACGTCGCGGAGGCCGTCGCCGCCAAGGCCGGGCTGGACGGCGTCTTCGCCGAGCAGTCGCCGGAGGGGAAGCTCGCCGTCGTCCGCGCCGCGCGCGAGCGGCCGGACCGGCGGCCGGTCGTCATGGTCGGCGACGGCGTCAACGACGCGCCGGCGCTCGCGCTTGCCGACGTCGGCATCGCGCTGGCCGGCGATAGCCGCACCGTGTCGAGCGAGGCGGCCGACGCCGTGATCACCGTCGACCGCATCGACCGCGTCGCCGAGGCGGTGCGCATCGGACGACGGACGATGGCGATCGCGCGCCAGAGCGTCGTTGCCGGGATGGCACTGAGCATCGCGGCGATGATCGTTGCCGCGTTCGGCTACCTGCCGCCGGTGGCCGGCGCGCTGCTGCAGGAGGCGATCGACGTCGGGGTGATCCTCAACGCGCTGCGCGCCCTGCGGTAGTCCGGCATCGGGGGCGGGCGCCAGTAGCCTCCCCCGGCGTGGACCGCCAGCCGATCTGCGTGCTCCTCCTCCCCGCGCCGCTCGAGAGCTTCATCCTGCGCGACCAGGCGGAGGACCTGCTGCGCGCCGACGGCGTCGTCGCGGTCGACCCCCCGCGCATGCCCTATGGCGCGTTCCTGCGCATGCCCAGCGCGGTCGGCGACGGCGTCGCCGCCCGCCAGGCGCGGAGGCTCGTCCGCACGCTGCGGCGCCGCCTCGGCGAGCCGCGCGTGGTCGTCATCTACCACGCGCTGCAGTACCAGCTCGCGCGCGCCATCACCGCCCAGGCGCCGGGCTGCGAGCTGTGGTACTGGCGCTGGGACCGCTTCGAGTTCGCCTACGACGCCAACGAGCGCCAGCGCGATCGGCTGCGCGAGCTGCACGACCAGGCCGCGGAGCGGGCGGCGGTCGTCATCACGGTCTCCGACGAGCTCGCGCGCCTTGAGGGCGTCGCCGGCAGGCGCCCCGTGCTGGTGCCGCTCGCGGCTGACTCCTTCCCGGCTCCGCAGGGCGGCGACGTCGTCGCCATCAGCCTCGGCCACCTCGGCTGGCGCACCGACTGGTCACTGCTGCGCGCGGTCGCCGAGCGCCTCGGCGACCGGCTCGTCCTCCTGCTCGCGGGCGAGTTCCACGAGGACGAATGCAAGGACGATCCCGACTTCGCGTGGTGCCGTTCGGCCCCGAACCTCGTGTGGCTCGGGTCCGTCCCGGACGAGGCGGTCGCGCGGCTCGTGCTGTGCAGCGACGTCGGCATCGTCCCGTTCAAGGTCGAGCCGTTCAACGACGCGGCCCTGCCCTACCGGATCCTCAAGTACGCGCGGCTCGGCCGCCGCACGATCACGCCGGACCTCGCCGGCGTGCACACATGGGAGAACGCGGTGACGATCGCCGACGGGCCCGAAGCCTTCGCGCAGGCGCTGCTGGATGCCGCGGGCGCCCGCGCGAGGCCGGACGAGGAGCTGCGGGAGTGGGCGCTCGCGCAGACAGCGCGAACGCAGGACGAGCCGCTGTGGCAGCGCCTCGCCGAGGCGGGCGTCGACACGCGGGTCTCGTACTAGCCGCAGGCGGCGTATGCCGCGAAGCGCGCGTTGCGCGCGATCGGTACGAACCCGGGGTCCGGCACGTTCGTCGTCGGGCTCGCGCCCGCGGCGAAGCCGAAGCGCTTGAGCTCCTTCGTGCCGAGCACGAACATCGCCACGCCGCGCGAGCGGCGGCGCGCGCTGCGGGCGCCGACCCGCCGGGCCGGGAGGTCCAGCAGCCAGCGGGTGTCGGGCACCAGGCGGTAGTTCGGGTACGTGATCGGCCCGCAGCGCAGGTCGCGCTGGACCGGCGGGCTGTGGAGGATCGCGACGAGGCTGTCGTGGCTGCCGCGGATGAAGCGCAGCTCGCCGCGCAGCGTCCCCACGACCGGCGCCTTGATCACCACGAACGCCGCGCCGAGCACGGCTGCGCCGATCGCTGCGCGCGACCACAGCCGCCGCAGGCGCCCCGGCTGGAGGGTCGTGAAGCCGGCCACCCCGTATCCCGCGAAGAGGCACACGGCGATCACCGGGACGGTGAGGTAGCGCGGCAGCACCGAGAGGCCCGCCAGCCCCGTGGCGAGGAACGTCACCACGCCCGCGCCGAACAGCGCGATCGGCACGTGCAGCGCGCGGCCCGCGCGCAGCCGCCACACGAGCGCGGCGCCGGCCACGCCCGCCAGCGCCACCGGCCACCGCGCCGTGTCGGTGACGAACGACACGAACGAGCCGGGCACGGACGAGAGCCCGCGGTTGCGGTTGAGCTCGTCGGCGAGGTCGCTCGTGGCGTGCAGCGAGAAGAGCGGATCCCCCGTGACCCACAGGTCGACCAGGCACCAGAGCACCGGCGCGGCGGCCGCGAGCGCGAGCAGGTCGAACCGGCGCCAGCCGCACCACAGCCAGTACGCCCCGGCGAGCACCCAGGCCTCTGGGCGCATCAGGCCGGCCACCGCGAGCACGACCATCACGGGCAGCCCGCGGCGCGGCGACCGCGCCTCCATCGCCGCCGCCCAGATCACGAGCGCGAGGAACGGGACGTCGACGTACGCGCGCGCCGCATAGAGCAGGAACGCGAAGCTCGACCCGACGAACGCCGCTGCGAGCAGCCCCGGCCACGGCCCGAAGCAGGCGTCGCCGACGCGGAACGTCCCCCACACGAGCGCGACGAGCGAGAGCACGCAGACGATCACGATCGCCCGGTCGCCGTCGGTGCCGATGAGGCCCACCACCGCGCAGAGCGCAATGAACAGCGGGTGCTCGGTCGGCGCGGCGTAGGCCTGGAAGTCGGGCTTCATGCCGTGCATGAGCTCCCGGCCCCAGACGAGGTGGAAGTAGGTGTCGTAGTTCGGGTAGGTCGGGACGAGCAGCGCCGCTATGAGCGCCGCGAGCGCGAGCGCGGCCACGATGGGCAGCTCGGCGCGGCGCCACTGGCGGGCGCGGGGCGCAGCGGCGACCACCGTGGCCATCAGCTTTCCGCTCGGGCGGGCTCGGCCTCTCTCGCGCCCGCGGCGGCGGCCGCCGCCGGCCACAGCGCCATCGCCGTCCCCGCGCCGAGCAGCGTCCAGGCGAGCGGATCCTCGAGGAACGCCGCGTACATCAGCGTGTGCGCCACGAGTGCCGTGAACGCCGCCGCCACCGCCGCCCGCTCGGGGACGCGCCGTGCGCCGCGGAACAGCCGCGCGAACGCCGCGACGAGCAAGGCAAGGTAGGCGGCGAGCCCGATCACCCCCTGCTCGGCGGCGACGGTGACGGGGATCGTGTGCGACGCCGACGTCGCGCGCTCGGCCGAGACGTGCTCGGCGCGCCGGTAGGCGCGCGGGAACGAGCCCGAGCCCTTCCCCGCGATCGGTGCATCCCGGAACAGGTTCACGCCGCCCTTGATGAGGTCGTAGCGGCCGCTCGTCGCCTTGTCGGCCGACTTCGAGTTGCC
>DATFRW010000035.1:0-3868 GCA_035262945.1 Solirubrobacteraceae bacterium | reverse complement strand
TCCCAGCCGGCGACCGTGACGGGTGCGTCGGGAACGCGCGCGCGGACCTCGACGTCCGGGTGGCGCTCGCGGGCCGACGCCGCGACCGCGTCGACGACGTCGGCAAGGTCGACCTCGGTGCGCTCGAGCGGTGCCGCGTCGCCGCGGGCGAGCGCCTGCAGGCCGTCGAGCAACTCGACCATGCGGCGCTGCTCGGCAAGCGCGTCACCGAGCATCTCCGCGCGGCGCTCGGGCGCGAGGTCCGGATGACGTTCGAGCGCCGACAAGGTCGCCTGCACGCTGGTGAGCGGGGTGCGCAACTCGTGGCCGGCGTCGGCGGCGAACCGGCGGGTCGCGTCGAGCGCGCGCTCGCGGTCGTCGGCGGAGCGGCCCAGGCGCGCGAGCATCGCGTTGAAGCTCGCCGCGAGCGAGCGCAGTTCGTTCGGCCCGTCCGGCGGCACGCGGCGGCCGAGGTCCTCGTCCTCGGCGACGCTCGACGCCACGCGGCGCAGCCGCCGCAGCGGGCGCAGGACGAGGTCGGCCGCGAGCCACACACCGACGCACGCGACGACGAGCGCGATCGCCCCGAGCGCGATGAGGCGCCGGTCGAATGCCGACTGCCGGTGCTCGAGCTGAGCGAGTGGCGTGACGACCTCCTGCCGGGCCAGCCCGCCGAGACCCTTGTCCCGAAGCGACGTCACGTACGCCCGATAGCGCTCGCCGCCCGTGGTGAACGTCTGCAGTCCGGGCCGCAGGTGGGGCCGCCGCGGCGGCGGCGCGCCCGTGTCGAGCAGCACGCGCCCGCCGAGCGTCAGGCGCAGCGACGTCCCGGTCGCCGACAGCACGGCGTCGAGCCGCCGGTCGTCCTCGGGCAGCTCGTTCTGCACGGCCGCCAGCGCGGTCGCTCGCGAGAGCTCGGCCGTGCGCTTGAGCCGATCGTCGAGCGCCGCGCGCTCGGACGAATCGAAGTACCGCGACGCGAGCAGGCCCGCGACCAGCAGAACGGGCGCCAGGACCAGCGCCACACCCAGCGTCAGGCGACCACGGAGACTGCGCACCGCGCCTAGCTTCTCAAGACGAATCCCACGCCGCGCACGGTGTGCAGGAGCCGCGGCTCGCCGCCCGCCTCGAGCTTGCGGCGCACGTATCCCACGAACACGTCGGCGACGTTGGTCCCGGGGTCGAAGGTGTAGCCCCACACCTCCTCGTGCAGCCGCCGGCGCTCGACCACCTCGCCGGGGTGGCGCATGAGGAACTCGAGCAGCTCGAACTCGCGGCGGGTCAGGTCCAAGGCGCGATCGCCGCGCCACGCCGTCCGCGCGCGGGGGTCGAGCCGCAGGTCGCCCACCCGCAGGGCGGCACCGGCGGCGGCGGGGCGCCGGCGCAGCAGTGCCTGCAGCCGCGCGACCACCTCCTGCATCGCGAACGGCTTGACGATGTAGTCGTCGGCGCCGGCCTGCAGACCGCGCACGCGGTCGTCGACCTCGTCGCGCGCGGAGAGCACGCACACCGGCACCTCGTCGCCGCTCTCGCGCAGCTGGCGCAGCACCTCGAGGCCGTCGAGGTCGGGCATGCTGAGATCGAGCAGCACCACCGCGGGCTGCACGCGCTCGGCCGCTTCAAGCGCCGCGCGGCCGCCCGACGCAGCAACTACCGAGAAGCCCTCGAGCTCGAGGCCCGCGGCGACGGTACGGCGGATGGCGGCGTGATCGTCGACGAGGAGCACGACGGGACCGGCAGGCGCGTCATCCACGCTGCACAATCTCGCAGTCGTCGGCGACGTCATCCTGCGGGTCGGCGATCACGCGATCGCGCCCCGGTCCGCAGGTGACGTGGTCGACCGCGCCGTCGCGCACGCGCACGACGTCCCGCCCGTTGCCCGCAGCGATGACGTCCGAACCCGGGCCGCCGGTGATGCGATCGTTGCCCGCGCCGCCGAGCAGCACGTCGGCGCCGCGTCCACCGTTGATGACGTCGTTGCCCGCGTCTCCGAAGATGGTGTCGTTGCCGGCGCCGCCGAGGAGGGTGTCGTTGCCGCCCCGCCCGCGGATGCGGTCGTTGCCGCCGCGTCCGTTGATCCGGTCGGCGCCCGCCGTGCCGACGAGGTTGTCCGCGCGCGGCGTCCCGTCGAGCGTCTGCGCCGCGACGACGGCGGGAAACGCGAGCAGGAGGGCGAGGACGAGGGCGGCGGCGCGGCGTGACATGCCCGCGAAGGATGCCCGACCGGCCCGCGCGCCTACACGGCAAAGCCCATCTCTCACGGTCTTCTCACGGAGCGTGAGGACTCCCTGAGACCGACGTGCCATAGGGGCTGCCCGCGGTGATCCTGCTGCTGGTACACGAGCCAGAGGAGGCAGCAGGAAGCATGCACGTTCGCAAGTCCATCATCGGTGCCACCGCGGCGCTGGCGCTGATCCCGGCCGGGACGGCCCTCGCCGCGACGATCCAGGGCGGCCCGCTCGGCGAGAACCTCAAGGGCACGCGGGCGCCCGACCGCATCGACGGCAACGGCGGCAACGACCGCATCCGCGGCCTCGGTGGCGACGACGTCCTCATCGGCGGCCTCGGCAACGACCGCATCTTCGGCGGTGCGGGCAACGACCAGATCTCCGGCGTCCAGGGCAACGACTGGCTCAACGGCGGCCCCGGCAACGACGCGATCAGCGGCGACGCCAACGGCACCGGCGACCTGACGTCGTTCGATCGCATCTTCGGCGGCAGCGGCAACGACACCCTCGCCGGCGGCGACTCGCGTGACCGCATCTACGGCGGCCCCGGCGACGACACCTCCGACGGCCAGAACGGCAACGACATCATGTCCGGCGGCACCGGCAACGACGTGCAGCACGGCGGCGCGGGCAACGACCGCATCTACGCGAACGTCGGCGTCGACACGACGTTCGGCGACGCCGGCAACGACGATCTCTGGGCGCTGGCCCGCGGCGACGTCGCGCCCGGCCCCGGCGTCGACCAGGTCGGCGACACCCTCGACGGCGGCCCCGGCAACGACCGCTTCCACACCCGCGACGGCGAGGTCGATCGCATCACCTGCGGCGACGGCTTCGATGTTGCCCTGCTCGACAACGTCGATGTCATCACCGACGCCACGGCGGCCAACCCCGACGGCTCGTGCGAGCGCGTCATCCGCAAGCCCGCGCGGCCGAAGGACTCCAGGGCCGAGGACCAGCAGCAGTCGCCCAAGGACGCGAACGTCCAGTCCTAGCTCGGCAGGGGCACCCACAAACGCACGAAGGGGCGGCGAGCTCCAGCCGCCCCTTCTGCGTGCCTGCCCCCGGCTCAGATCGGCAGCAGCGGCCCGCGGAACTGCTCGGTGCCCGTTGCCAGCGTGATGCTGAAGCCCCCTGTGCTGTTGAGGTAGGCGAGCTCCTTGGCGACGTCGCCGACGCCGTTGGCCCCGGCCAGCGGCGCGAGCTGCACGGTGCTCAGCACGCCGAGCGCCTTGCCCTCCGCATCGAGGAACGCCGAGCCAGAGTCGCCCGGGATGCCCGGCGTCACCGTGTAGACGTTGTGGCTCCAGCCGTTGCCGTCGTCGCCGATGCTCTTGCCCTGCTTGGGGCTGAGCAGGGTGACGCCGCCGCGCAGCTCGGAGTTGCCGTAGGTGAGGATGGTGTCCCCGACCGCGGTGCCGTTGCTGTCGACGCCCGTCGGCCCACCCCAGAACGGGATCGACGGGTTGACCTTGCCTGTGTCGGCGGCGGCGACCTTGACCAGCGCGAGGTCGTTGTACGCGCAGGTGTCCGGGTTCGCCTCCCCGTGTGACTGCATCGTCAGCCACGAGTTGTAGACGAGCGTCCCCGGCTGGCTGCCGCCGATGTCGACCGCCGTCCCGGTCGGCAACGACGCGCTCGTGCAGCCGTTGGTGTCGGTC
>DATFRW010000034.1:0-3315 GCA_035262945.1 Solirubrobacteraceae bacterium | reverse complement strand
TCGTAGCCGATGGTCACGGCGCCCTCGACGGCGTCGGCGACGGCGCCAAGGCCCGAGCCGAGGACGATGCCGACGCGCGGCTGCAGGTGGCCGCGTAGGACGGCGGCGGCCTCGTCGGGTGCGCTCATGCCAGCGAGCCCTCGTCGAAGGCGAACGGGAGGAGCTCGGCCATGGAGGTGGTCTCGACGGGTCCGCCGGGGCGGCCGAGGTAGACCGGGGTGTCGGGCTTCGCGAACTCCTTCAGGCGCTGGCGGCAGCCGCCGCAGGGCGGGCAGATGTCGAGCCTCTCGGCGACGATGGCCACCGCCGCGATCTCGCGGTCGCCCGCGGCGATCATCGCCCCGATCGCGGAGGTCTCGGCGCAATGGCCCTCGGGGTAGGCCGCGTTCTCGACGTTCGCCCCGACGTGGACGGCGCCCGTGGGGGTGCGCAGCGCGGCGCCGACCTTGAAGTCCGAGTACTCGGCGTAGGCGTTGCGCATGGCGGCGTCGGCGGCTTGGAGGAGGGCTTGGGGGGTGTCTTGGATGAGGTCGGAGTAGGACTGCGCCACCGGCTCGCCCAGCCCGAGCCGCTCGACCAGCTGGGCAATGAGGGCGTGCTCACTCGTGAGGTCCGAGTCGGCGCCGGCCACCGCCTCGAGCTCCACGAACGCACCGAGGTCGGTGACGTCGTCGAGGTGGATGCGGACGTTCTCGTAGAGCAGCAGGTGGCGGCGCTTCTCGACGACGACGACGGTCCCGAGCGCGGCGTCGAGCGCCTCCTTGACCGCGGCGGCATCGCTGACCGCGGCCAGGCGGTACGCGCTCGTCCGCGCTTCGGCCTGGTCTGGCCGGGCGTACGCGATGAGCGTCGCGCCCTCCGGCTCCTCCCGGAGCTTCAACCGCCCGCGCGCGCGCCCGAAGTACGTATCGCGCTGCTCGAGCACACCCTGGTCGGTGGCCCCAAGCGACAGCGCCCGCTCCAGCGTGCCCGCGGGATCGGCGTCGCGGGCCTTGATCTCGACGTTGCGGCGAGGCGGCGTCATGCGGCGGCCACTCTACGCAGTGCCGCTGCCGCGGTGCCTCCATCGAGGGTGGGCGACCTTGTACACCGATGTGATGCTCAATGTCGCCCACCCCCCGCGATCTGGAAGGATCGCCGCCATGCCCGAGGGCCTGATCGTCGTGGAGCACCCCGTCCTCGAGGACCGCCTCGCGGTCCTGCGCGACGCCGCCACCCCGCACGGGGCCTTCCGGCAGGCGCTGCACGAGGCGTCGGCCATCCTGGCCATCGAGGCCACGCGCGACCTGCCGACCGTCGAGCACGAGATCGACACGCCCCTCGAGCCGGCCCGCGTCCGGCGCCTGGAGGCGGAGATCACCATCGTGCCGGTGCTTCGCGCGGGGCTCGGGATGGTCGAGGGGTTCCTGCGCCTGCTGGCCGACGCGCGGGTAGGGCACCTCGGGATGCAGCGCGACGAGGACACGCTCGAGCCGACCGGATACTTCGAGCGCATGCCGTCCGGGATGGGCGAGGCGCACGTGTTCCTCCTCGACCCGATGCTCGCCACGGGCGGCAGCGCGGTCGCGGCGCTCGACCGCCTCAAGGCGAACGGCGCGCGCCGGCTGCGGCTCATCTGCCTCGTCGCCGCGCCCGAGGGCGTCGAGGCCGTGCGCGCCGCGCACCCCGACGTCCCGATCTGGACCGCCGCGCTCGACCGCGGGCTCGACGAGCGCGCCTACATCCGCCCTGGGCTCGGCGACGCCGGGGATCGCGTCTTCGGCACGACCGGCTAGCCCGCGGCCACCGGATCGAGTTCGCGCGCGACCTCCCGCACCACGGCGGCGAACGGGGCGAGCGACGGCACCGCGTGCCCGGCACGCCAGGCGAGCACGACCTTCGCGACGTCGCCGGCCAGCGGCACGAACGCGACGCCGCTGTCGCGCAGCGTGCGCGACGAGAGCGGCAGCCGCGTGACGCCAACCCCGGCGGCCACCAGCGCGAGGAGGTTCTGCGGGCTCGTCCCGCGCTGCACGACGCGCGGCTCGAACCCCGCGCGCGCGAACTCCTCGTCGTAGAGGCGGTGCCACGGCGGCCAGGAAGCGCGAGGCGTGAGCACCCAGGGCTCGTCCGCGAGCTCCGCGAGCGAGAGCTCGGTGCGGCCGGCGAGCGGATGGCCCGCGGGGAGCACGGCCGCGACGGGCTCGGTCAGCATGCCCTCCGTCGCGAGGTCGTCGACGAGCGGCGGGCGCGTCAACCCCGCGTCGAGCTCGCCCGCGCGCAGCGCGGCGACGAGCCGGGCGATCGGCACCTCCTGCGTCTGCAGCTCGACGCGCGGATGGCGCTCGGCGAACGCCCGCACGACCGGCGGGAGCATGTAGTTCGCCACCGAGCTGAGGAACCCGACACGGAGCACGCCCTCCTCGCCGGCGGCAACGCGCTGGACGATCGCGGTCGCCCGGTCCGCGTGGGCGAGCAGCGCGCGCGCCTCGCGCACCAGCACCGCCCCGACCGGCGTGAGCCGCACCCCGCGCGACGTGCGCTCCAGCAGCTGCGCGCCGAGCTGACCCTCGAGCGTCCGCACCTGCTGCGAGAGCGATTGCTGCGCGATGTGCAGGCGCGCCGCGGCACGGGTGAGGCTGCCCTCCTCCGAGATCGTCACGAACGAGCGCAGCAGCCGTAGTTCCGGCGTCATACCAGGGATGCTGTCACAGGCACAGCCTGTGGCGGTCCAGGGAACCGGTGTTTCCGCTCGCGCGCGCTCCGACCTACCGTCGAGCCATGAACACGCAACAGCGAGTCTGGCTCATCACCGGCTGCTCATCGGGCTTCGGCCGCGCCATCGCCGAGGCCGCCCTGGTCCGCGGCGACCGCGTCGCCGCCACCGCGCGGCGCCCCGAGACGCTCGCGGACCTCGAGGGTGACGACGTCGCCATCGTGGCGCTCGACGTCACGCGCCAGGACCAGGTCGACGCCGCGGTCCAGGCGACCATCGACCGCTTCGGCCGCATCGACGTGCTCGTCAACAACGCCGGCTACGGGTCGATGGGCGCGGTCGAGGAGATCGACCTCGACGACCTCCGCACGCTCATGGACACGATGTTCTTCGGCGCCGTCGCGTTGACCCAGGCGGTGCTCCCGCACATGCGCGCACAGCGCAGCGGCGCGATCGTGCAGATCAGCTCCCAGGGAGGTCAGTTGGCGTTCGCCGGCGTCGGCGCCTACTGCTCGGCGAAGTTCGCGCTCGAGGGGATGACCGAGGCGCTGGCTGACGAGGTCAACCGTCTCGGCATCCGCACCCTCATCGTCGAGCCCGGCGCGTTCCGCACCGAGTTC
>DATFRW010000033.1:0-18518 GCA_035262945.1 Solirubrobacteraceae bacterium | reverse complement strand
CATGAACACGCACGCGACGACGAGCGCGATCCACTCCCCAATAGCGATCCAGCGGTGCTCGGCGCTCCACCGTGCGGCGCGTTGGGCCAGGTTGGGGCGAGACGGCATGGCGCTCTCTCCTCCCAGGTGCTTCCGGAGCCGCGGCTCACGGTGGTTCGACCCTATCCGGCCTCCTACACCGAGGCGGAAAGTTGGCGCCCGCCCACACGTCGCGGCGAGACGCCATGCTGCCGCCATGCCTCAGCGGCAGTTCGACCTCCGCGCCCGCGGGCTGACCGCCGTGCCCGCCGAGGTGTGGGCCGAGCCGGAGCTGCGCTCGCTCGCCCTCGGGCGCAATCCCGGCCTCCAGCTCCCTGATGCCATCGGGGAGCTGACCTCACTGACCGCGCTCTACCTCGACGAGAGCGGGCACGCGTCGCTCCCCGAGACGATCGGCCGCCTCGTCGATCTGCGCATCCTCGACCTCGGGCACAACCGCCTGGGGGCGCTGCCCGCGTCCGTCGAGCGGCTGGCTTCGCTCGAGGTCCTCTACCTCAGCGACAACCGTTTCGCCGAGCTGCCGGCGCAGGTCCGCGGGCTGCGGGCGCTGGTGTACCTCGGCGCGACCGACAACGCGATCGCCGCGCTGCCGGACTGGGTCGGCGAGCTCGGCGCGCTCGTCGAGGTGCGCCTCTACCGCAACCGCCTCACCGCGCTGCCGCCAACGCTCGGGCGCCTGGGCGCGCTCCGCGAGCTGTACCTGCGCGACAACGCGATCGCGGCACTGCCCTCGACCATCGGCGACCTGCGCGAGCTGCGCCACCTCGAGCTGCGCAACAACGCGCTCCGCACGGTCCCCGAAGCGATCGCCGGCCTCCAGAAGCTGCGCGTCCTCGACCTGCGGCAGAACAGGCTCGACGCGCTGCCCGGCGCCATCGCGGAGCTCCATGCGCTCGAGAAGCTCGACCTGCGCTGGAACGGCTTCCTCGACCCGCCGCCCGTCACCGCGCCGCTGCGCGAGCGCGGCTGCGTCGTGCTCGTCTGAGCTACGCGAAGACCTTCGGCAGCGCGATCAGCAGCCGCGGGCTGCCCTTCGGCCGCAGGCGGCGCCGCAGCATGAGCGTGCGCGGGTCACTGCGGCCGGCCATCACGTCCGCCCAGTCGGCGAAGCGGCAGCGCAGCGTGAGGTCGGCGTGCGCGGCGCGGCCCTTGACCGCCTGCGACCCGCCGTTGCTCAGCACGACGTGCCACGGCTCGGCATCCGCGAAGTCCCACTGGATCGTGGTCCCCGGGCGCACACGGTCGGCGATCGCGCCGCGGCGGATCGTGTCGAACATGATCTCGATCGCCTCGGGGTCCTGGACGACGCCGTCGTCGCCCGGGCCGAGGAGCCCCGCGCGCAGCAGCTTCTGGCCGCGCAGCGCGCGCTCGCGCGGCGGCAGGTCCATCGGCATCGGGAAGCCGGGGATGTCGTCGATCGGCAGCCCGACCGCCCGCAGCTTCTGCTCGATGGATGCCGCGCCCGCCTCGCCCATGTCCTCAAGCGTGAAGCCGAAGCACTCGGTGTACGAGCGGTCCCAGTTCGGCGGCTTGGCGACGGCCGTCGTCCAGGCGAGGACCTCCTTGATGATGCCGACGATCGCGTCCTGGATCGGCTGCGGGTCCTCGGCGTAGAGATCGGCGAGGAGCTTGACCCCGAAGCCGATGTGCCGCTGCTCGTCCAGCGAGACGTGGCGCATGCCCTCGCGGAAGCCGGGCAGGACGTCGTACTCCTCGAGGTAGGCCTCGATCAGGTGCTGGCCGGGCTGCGCGAGCGACGCCTCGACGATGAGGTGGTACAGGGTGACCGCTGCGGCCAGCTTGCGCTTGGAGCGGTCGGCCCGCAGCTCGTCGGCCATCCGGTCCAGGCGGTGAAAGACCCGCCGGTGCCCCCAGGTGATCTGGTCCGCGGTCGCCCGCAGGCCCCCCGCGGTGGTCCCGTCGCCGGCGCCGACGACCTCGTGCATGAACCGCTTGAAGAAGATCGCGTGGCGGGCCTCGTCGACCTGCTGGGTGGTGAGGAAGTACTTCTGCTCCTCGAGCGGCGCGGCGTCGATGTAGGGCGAGAGGTTGTCGGCGACCGAGTCCTCGCCGTGGAAGAACAGCGCGTACAGCCACAGCGCGGAGCGGCGCTGCTCCCCGGTCAGCTTCTCGCGCCAGTCGATCGCGTCCTGCGTGAAGTCGAGCTCCGTGGCGCGCCAGTTGCCCCGCTCCCATCGCGCGTAGAGGTCGTCGTACGAGATCGCGTCGGTCGCAGACGACACCGATGGGGTGGACATGACGCGACCTTACTGACTCATGAGTCAGTTGTTGTGTGACCGTCGTCACATTCCGCAACAACAGGCGTTCTCTCCCGGTTCCTGGGTGGATGCCGCGCTTCACGATCCCGGTCCTGCTCACCCTCTGCGCGTTGCTGCTCCTGCCCGCGGGGGCGAGCGCTCGCACCTCCCAGTTCACGATGTTCGAAGCGCCGCGCGAGCTGCTCTCCGACGACGCCGGGCTTCGCAACCAGACCTTCGACGAGATCCAGGGCTTCGGCGTGCACTGGCTGCGCATCGTCCTGTACTGGCAGGCGGTCGCGCCCGATCCGTCGAGCGCCTCGGTGCCGTCGTTCGACGAGCGCGACCCGAACGCGTACCCGGGCTTCGCGCGCTACGACCGCGCAATTGACGAGGCCCGCGCGCGCGGGATCCGCATCCTGCTGACCGTGTCGGGTCCGGTGCCGAAGTGGGCGACCAGCGAGCGCAAGGACAACGTCACGCGCCCGAGCCCGACGCGCTACGAGCGCTTCATGACCGCCGTCGGCCGCCGCTATCGCGACCGGATCTCCTACTGGTCGGTGTGGAACGAGCCCAACCATCCCGACTTCCTTCAGCCGCAGTACGCGTCGGGCAAGAAGCCGGTGTCGCCGGGCATCTACCGCAAGCTCGTTCAGGCGGCCGACCGCGGCCTGAGCGCGTCGGGCAACGGCTCGGACCGGATGTGGATCGGCGAGACGGCGCCGCGCGGCACCGGCAAGGTGGTCGCCCCGCTGACCTTCCTGCGCGACACGCTGTGCCTGAGCACGAGCTATCACCGCCGCTCGTCGTGCCACAAGCTGCCCGGCGACGGCTGGGCCCACCACGCCTACACGCCCGCCGCGGGCCCGTTCTTCGTCCCGCCGAGCCGCAACGACGTGACGATCGGCGTGCTCAGCCGCCTGAACTCCGCGCTGTCGCGGGCGGGCAGCGCGCGCGCGATCCGGCGCGACATGCCGATCTACCTGACCGAGTTCGGCATCCAGAGCTTCCCGGACCGCATCTCGGGCGTCAGCCAGCAGCAGCAGGCCGAGTACCGGTCGATCTCCGAGCGCATCGCCTACCGCAACGCCCGCGTTCGCGGCTTCTCGCAGTACCTCATGCGCGACGACCTGCCACGCCCGGACGCGGGGTCCGAGCTCGAGCGCTTCGGCGGCTTCGAGTCCGGCCTGCGCGACAGCGACGGCACCCCGAAGCTCGCCTACGACGCGTTCAGCGTGCCGCTCGTCGCGGCGCGCGGGTCGCGCAGCACCGCGCTCTGGGGCCTTGCAAGGCCCGCGACCGGCAAGACGAAGGTGTCGATCGACTACCGCAACAGCGGCTCATCGACCTGGCGCTTCCTCAAGAGCGACAGCACGAACGCCGACGGCTACTGGTCGACGACGACGAGTCTGCGCAGCGGCCGTTCCTACCGGGTTCGCTGGACCGCGCCCGACGGCACGCGCCATACCGGCCCGCCAACGCGCGCATACCGCTCGCCCTGACCCGGCGCTTAGAGTGTTCGCGACCGGCACACGGGCAGAGGGAGCGTCGATCGTGGACAAGCTGAGCGTGCTGAGCCCGCTGGGCTACCCGCCGAAGGTCGAGGGCAAGGGGCTCGCGCCGAGCCTCGAGTCGCTCGGCGGCCGCAAGCTCTTCCTCGTCGACGTCGGCTTCGAGAACTCCGACGCGTTCATGGCGCAGCTCGCCGGCTGGCTCGAGGAGCACGAGCCCGACGTCCGCACCGAGATCGTCCGCTGGCGCGACCAGCACAAGCCCGACCCGGAGCTGTGCACGCGCATCCGTGCCGAGGGCGACGCGGCGATCCTCGGCGTCGGCCTCTGAAGCACCTGCAGCCCGGAGGTCTCCGGGCACGCGATGGCGCTCGAGACGGAGTTCGGTGTGCCGGCGGTCGCCGTGCACACCGATGCCTTCGCCCGGCTCGTCGAGTCGGTGCTGCGCGTCAACGGCATGCCGCGCGCGCGGCGCGCGTTCGTCCCGACGCCGCTGATGGAGAAGACGCCCGCCGAGTTGCGCGCGTACGTCGAGGGCGACGACCCCGTCCGCGGCCGCCCGTTCATGGCCGAGGTGCTCGGCTCGCTGACGACGCCGGTGGCGGCCGAGGACGCGCGCGGCAGCGGCTTCGACCGCTCCTTGCCGCGGCTGCTCGAGCCCGACAGCGAGGAGCGCGTGCTGAGGCGCTTCCGCGAGGAGGGCTGGACCGACTACCTGCCGATCGTGCTGCCGACCGAGGCGCGCGTCGAGGCCATGCTGGCGGGCACGAGCCATGCGCCCGACGAGGTCGTCGGCAGGCTCCAGCCGACGAACTACCGCGAGTTCTGGGAGTTCACCGTCGAGCAGGTCGCGGTCAACGCGGTCATGGCGGGCGCCGATCCCGCCTACCTGCCTGTGATCCTCGCGCTCGCGTCGACCGGCATCACGGCCCGCAACAGCAGCACGTCGTCGATCGCAGCGATGACGATGGTCAACGGCCCGATCCGCCACGAGATCGGCATGAACAGCGGCCTCGGCGCGCTCGGTCCCTACAACCACGCGAACGCGACGATCGGGCGCGCGTTCGGTCTGCTCTCGATGAACCTCCAGGGCGGCTCGGTGCCGGCGGAGAGCTACATGGGCTGCCAGGGCAACAACCTCGCCTACAACAGCGTCACGTTCGCCGAGCACGAGGAGGCCAGCCCGTGGGCGCCCTACCACGTGCGACAGGGCTTCGCCGCCGACGAGAGCGCGGTGACCGCGTTCGTGTGCTGGGGCAACGTGTGGACGGAGGGCTTGCGCGAGCACTGGGAGGACAAGCTCCGCTCGATGCTCGCGGGCGTCGACCCGTTCCTCGGCACGATCCTCGTGCTGTCGCCGATCGCGGCGCGGGAGTTCGCCGCGCACGGCTTCGGCTCGCAGGAGGAGCTCATCGGTTGGGTGCACGAGAACGTCCGCACGCCCGCGCGGCTGTATTGGAACCACTACGCGGCGCAGACCTTCATCCGCGAGGACGCGCTGAACGGCATCGAGCCGTTCGCGAGCTACCTGGCGGCGCCGCCCGACGAGCTGGTGCCGGTGTTCGCGAAGGACAAGATCGAGGTCGTGGTCGTCGGCGGCGAGACGAACGCGCAGTGGAGCGCGTTCATCGGCTCGCGGCAGGACCGGCGGTACCTCGCGCCGGAGGTGCGCTACACGGCCTCGGTCGACGCGTGGCGCTAGAGACGGTCAAGCGGGGCCCGCCTCGCGCGGCCACGCCGGGGGCGCTCGGCACCCGCTACTTCTTCTTGACCTCGCAGTTGATCGCCGTGTCCCCGGGGCCGAGGACGACCGTGTCGCGCCCGGGCCCGCAGTTGACGACCTCGCCCGGGTTGCCGTAGCCGGGCTCGAGCCGGTCGTTGCCCGGCCCGCCGCGCAGCCGGTCCTTGCCGTAGCCGCCGAAGAGCGTGTCGTTGCCCGCGCCGCCCTCCAGGGTGTCGTTGCCACGGCCGCCCTCGAGCACGTCGTCGCCGTCGCCGCCCTGCTCGACGTCGTTGCCGAAGCGCCCGAAGAGCTTGTCGTCGCCGGGGCCGCCGAGCAGCTTGTCGCTGCCGCCGGCGCCCTCGAGAACGTCGTCGCCGCCGCGGCCCTCGCAGAGGTCGGGGCCGTCGGTCCCGCGGACCTGCTCGTCGCCGTCGGTGCCCTGCAGCCCGGGCTCCGTGCTCGGGCTCGCCGGGCCGGACGGCCGCTTGCGGACGGGCCCGGGCGGCTCTTCCTGTGCGGTGCGCCCGCCGCCCAGCGGCTCGCACGAGCGCTGCGCGATGTCGCCCTCCTCGACCTCCTCCTCGCAGTTGACCGCGCGTCCGCGATCGGACTGGAGGTTGTAGTAGAGGACGTCGTGGCCCGGGCCGCAGTCGACGTCGTCGAGGCCCGAGCCCCCGGAGATGACGTCGTCGCCGGCGCCGCCGTAGATCGTGTCGTTGCCGTTGTTGGCCTTGATGGTGTCGTTGCCGTCGTCGCCGTAGATGGTGTCGTCGCCGAACGCCGCCTCGACGATCTTGTCGTTGCCGGGGCCGCCGTGGAGCTGGTCGTCGCCGTCGCCGCCGTCCAGCTTGTCGGCGCCGGTGCCGCCGAAGAGCGTGTCGTTGCCCCGGTCGCCGTTGAGCGTGTCGGCGCCGCCCTGGCCGCGGATCGTGTCGTTGCCGCCGCCGCCGTTGATGGTGTCGGCACCGCCGCCGCCGCTGAGCCGGTCGGGGCCGGGCCCGCCGTCGCGGGCCAGCGCGGGGACAACGAGGGCGGCAAGCACCGCCGTCAGGACGAGCAGGACAAGGGCCGGGCGTCGCATCGGCGCACCCTCTCCGACGCAGCGTGGGGAGCACAACTCCCCGTCGGGTCAGGTCCGCGGCGCGCGCCAGCCGCTCACGAACACCGCGGTGAAGGCCAGCGCGACGCCGACGATCGTCCCCGCGGTGACGTGCTCGCCCCGCGCGGGCGCGATGAGATCGAGGGCGAGCCCGCCCAGCGTCTGGCCGGCGGTGAGCGCCAGGATCATCCGCAGCACGCCGAGGCGCGAGACGATCACCGCCATGCTCGTCGCGATCGCGGCGCCGAGGATGCCGCCGAGGTACTCCAGCGGCGGCGCCGACCAGCCGTGCGGCGGCGACAGCCCGTTCGCCACCGCGGCCACGATGAGCAGCGCGACGAAGCCGACGGCGAAGTTCACGGTGCCGGCGAAGAGCGGCTCGCCGGTGCCGCGGGCGAGGTGGCCGTTGGCCGCCTGCTGCAGCGCGGTCGCGACGCCCGCCGCCACAGTGAACACGAGAATCCCGACCTGCAGGTTCCCCTGCGCGCCGGCCGCGGAGGCGACGACGGCGGCGATCGTGAGGAGCACGCCCGCGAACCGCCCGGCGGTGACCGCCTGGCGCCCCGCCGGGCTCAGCCCTGCCGCGTCGGCCGCGAGGCTCCCGGCGGTCTGCCCGCAGACGAGCGCGATGACCAGCAGCGCGACGCCGATCTCGGGCGCGCCGACCGCGCCCGCGACGACGTACATCGACCCGCCCAGACCGCCGAGCAGGTGCCAGCCCCGCACGCGGTCGAGGTGGCGCAGCGCGCGCGGGATCGCGCCGGTGACCGCCGCCGCACCGCTCAGGACCACGAGCCCGACCGTGTTGTTCACCGCGGCCGCGGTCTCCGCCGAGCCGAGCGCCCGCCCGAAGCGTCCGTTGACGTAGGACTGCACCGCGAGCGTCACGCCCGCCGCGACGGCGATCGCCATCGGCAGCGCGGTCGCGCGGCGGGTGCTGACGGCCACTCAGGCGGCCGCGAGCTTCGGCGACTCCCACGGCGCGGCGAGGCGCGCGCCCAGGGTGGCCGGCAGTTCGTCGATCGCGACGCGCTCCTGTTCGAGGGTGTCGCGATCGCGCACCGTCACGGTGTCGTCCTCGAGCGTCTGGTGGTCGATCGTGACGCCGAACGGCGTGCCGATCTCGTCCTGGCGGCGGTAGCGGCGCCCGATCGAGCCGCCCTCGTCGTACTCGGCCTGGATCTGGCCGCGCAGGAGCTGGAAGACCTCCTGCGCGCGCTCGGGGAGGCCGTCCTTCGACACGACGGGCAGGATCGCGACCTTGATCGGCGCGAGGCGGGGGTGCAGGCGCAGGACGGTCCGCTGCCCGCCGCCGACCTCGTCCTCGTCGTAGGCGTCGCACAGCGCCGCCAGCACGGTGCGGCCGACGCCGGCGGCCGGCTCGATGACGTGGGGCACGTAGCGCTCGCCGCTGGCGGTGTCGAAGTACTCGAGCTTCTCGCCGGAGAACTTCGCGTGCTGCGTGAGGTCGAAGTCGCCGCGGTTGGCGATGCCCTCGAGCTCCTGCCAGCCGATGGGGTAGAGGTACTCGACGTCGCTCGTCGCGCTCGAGTAGTGGCTGAGCTCGTCGGCGTCGTGGGCGCGCAGGCGCAGGTGGTCGGCGCGGATGCCGAGGCGCACGTACCAGTCCATGCGCTCCTTGAGCCAGTGCTCGTGCCACTCCTGCGCGTCATTCGGCGGCACGAAGAACTCCATCTCCATCTGCTCGAACTCGAGCGTGCGGAAGATGAAGTTGCCCGGCGTGATCTCGTTGCGGAACGACTTGCCGACCTGGGCGATGCCGAACGGTGGCTTCTTGCGCGCGAAGCCGAGGACGGTCTTGAAGTCCAGGAAGATGCCCTGCGCGGTCTCAGGGCGCAGGTAGACGGTCGCGCCGGCCTCTTTCACCGGGCCGATCGTCGTCTCGAACATGAGGTTGAACTCACGCGCCTCGGTGAGGTCGCACTGGGGCGTCTCGCCCGGGTGCTTGGACGGCTTGAGGCCGCACTGCAGTTCTTGCAGGTGGTCGGCGCGGAAGCGCTGGCCGCACGCCTTGCAGTCGACGAGCGGGTCGGTGAAGCCCGCGAGGTGGCCGCTGGCCTCCCACGTGCGCGGGTGCTGGATGATCGCCGAGTCGAGCGCGACGATGTCGTTGCGATCGCCGATCATCGCCTGCCACCACGCGTCGATGACGTTGCGCTTCAGCAGCACGCCGTAGTGGCCGTAGTCGTACGTGTTGGCGATGCCGCCGTAGATCTCCGACGCGGGGAAGATGAACCCGCGGCGCTTGCACAGCGCAACGATCTTCTCCATGGTCACGACGTCCTCGGCCATGCGCCGCATCGTACGGTGCATGGCTCGGGCGGCGCCGGTTGGCACTCCTATACTCAGAGTGCCATGCCCATCTACGAGTATCGCTGCGAGCGCGGCCACACCTTCGAGGTCATGCAGAAGATGACCGACGATCCGGTGGTGAGCTGCACGCGCTGCGAGGCGCCCGTCCAGCGCGTCTTCCACCCGGTGGCGGTGCACTTCAAGGGCAAGGGCTTCTACAACACCGATTACGGCACGCGGCGCCGCAACCGCGAGCTCGAGCGCTCCGGCAAGGACGGCGCGGAGAAGACCGAGTCCAAGAAGGAACCGGCGGCGTCCAAGTCCGACTCGAAGCCGAAGGCCGAGAAGAAGCCGGCGGCGAAGAAGGACTGAGCGTCGACTTCGTCGGCCTCACGCCGACCAACTCGACACTCAGGAGGTCAGGAAGCGCTCCACCTCGCGCTGCTTCTCGGCGGGCGACACGACGAGCCCCGCGCCGCCGTTCGGCAGCGTCACGCCGCCCGACGGCGTGAGGACGCGGGTGGGCGCGTTGCCGCTGAGCGCTGTCCCGATCGCGTAGCCGAGCAGCGCCGGCCCGCGCATGTCGGACTTCAGCGTCTTCGGCGCGTTCCACGAGATCAGCGGCAGGCGGACGAAGCCGTTGAAGCTGAACACGCGCGACTTCATCGCGCTGAGGATCTTCTGCTGGCGCCGCGCGCGCGTGAGGTCGTTCTCCTTCGGGTTGCAGTCGTTGTGGCGTGTGCGCGCCAGCGCGAGCGCCTGCTTGCCGTTGATGTGCGTCGTGCCCTTCGGCAGCCGCAGCGTGAAGCCGCCGTTCTTGAAGCCGCCGTTGATGCGCGAGACGACGCACCCGCCCGTGTAGTTGATGCCGCCCATCGCGTCGACGAGCGCGGGGAAGTTCGCGAAGTTGACCTCGAAGAGGTGGTCGACGTCGATGCCGAGGTACTGCTTGACGGTCTGCAGCGTGAGCGCCGCACCGCCGATGGCGTAGGCGGCGTTGATCTTGTCGCGGCCGTGGCCGGGGATGTCGACCACCGTGTCGCGGGGGATCGAGAGCTTGGCGCTGTGCCCGCCGCCGGTGCGGATGAGCAGGATGGTGTCGCTGCGGCTCGGCCCCGAGGTGCTCGCGCCCGGCTCCTTGGTGCCCTGCGTTCGCTGATCCGAGCCCAGGACGAGGGTGGTCTGCGGCTTGAGGATCCCGACGCCGCCACCGGCGAGCTGGGCCTGCGCCTCGGACGAGACCTGGTCCTGGTTGACCTGCGCGGAGATGAGGAACAGCACGACCGACAGGCCCACCCAGGCGACGAGCGCCAGCACGACCCATTTGATGACGCGGCCGACCGTGATCCGCTTGCGCGGCTTCGTGTCGGGTGGCGCCTTGCGCAGGTCGTCCAGGATCGAGCCGTCGCGACGGCCGCCCAGAAGGCGCGGTCGGGTGCGGTAGACCTTGTACTCGGGAGGGGCCTGGGGCTCGGCCATTCGACAGGTATGGTGGCCGATCATGGCCGCCGGCTGTGTCATCGGCGTCGACCTGGGAGGGACGAAGCTGCTCGCCGGGACGGTCGACTCGAAGCTCGAGGTGCACCATCGCGCCTATCGGCTCGCGCGTCCCGACGACGCCTCCGCGGTGCTCGACCAGCTGGTCGAGACGGTGCTCGAGGCGATCGAGGCGGCGCGTTCGGAGGTGCTCGGCGTTGGTCTCGGGATCCCGGCGCTGGTCGATCCGTCCACCGGCGTCGCCCTCGATTCGAACCACTTGCCTCTGCACGGGGTCAACGTGCGCGACGTCGTCGCGGAGCGCGTGGGGCTGCCGGTCGTGGTCGACAACGACGCCAACGCGGCGATGCTCGTCGAGTGGCGCGCCGGCGAGGCGCGGGGCGCGACCGACGCGATCATGCTCACGCTCGGGACCGGGATCGGCGGTGGGCTGATCGTGGGCGGGCGGCTGGTGCACGGTGCGCGCGGCGCGGCCGCCGAGCTGGGCCACATCATGGTCGACGCCGACGGCCCGCCGTGCCCGGGGAATTGCCCGAACCACGGGTGCCTCGAGGCGCTGGTGTCGGGGCACGCGATCGGCGTCGAAGGCCTGCGCGTGGCGCGGGCGACGCCGGAGAGCGCGCTCGGCCGGGCCCTCGCGGCGGGACACGACATCACGGGCGCGCTGGTGACCGAGCTCGCCCACGACGGCGACGCGGCCGCGCGCGACGTCATGACGTTGATGGGGCAGCGGCTTGGGCTCGGCGTCGTGACGCTGGTCAACATCTTCAACCCGCAGGTCGTCGTGGTGGGCGGCGGCGCGATCGGCGCCGGCGAGCTGCTGCTCGCGCCGGCGCGCGAGGTCGTCGCGGAGCGGGCGCTGCCGATCAACCGCGCGGACGTGCGGCTGGTCTCGGCCCGCTTCGGCGCGGAGTCCGGGATGCTGGGCGCGGCCTGCATGGCGTTGGACGCCGCCGGGGTGGAGATCGGGTGAGCGCGGGCCGGCTCGTCGTCTGCCCGACGCCGATCGGGAACCTCGAAGACGTCACGCTGCGGGTGCTGTCGGTCCTGCGCGAGGCCGACCTCATCGCGTGCGAGGACACACGCACGACGAAGGTGCTGCTCGACCGGTACGGGGTGACGGGGGAGCGGGTGCGCTACGACGCGCACGTCGAGCAGCGGGTCGCGCCGCGGCTGGTCGAGCGGATGCGCGAGGGCGCCGTGGTGGCGCTGGTCAGCGACGCGGGGATGCCGCTCGTGAGCGACCCGGGGCTGGTGCTCGTGCAGGCGTGCGTGTTGGCGGGGCTCGAGGTGGAGGTGCTGCCGGGGCCGAGCGCGGCTTTGGCGGCGCTGGTGGCGTCGGGCATGGAGGCGGCGACGTGGCGGTTCGTCGGGTTCCTGCCGCGCAAGCGCGGCGCGCTCGCGGAGGCGTTCCGGTCGCCGGAGGTGATGGTGGCGTTCGAGTCGCCGCGGCGGGTGGGTGCCTCGCTGGCCGTGCTGGCCTCGGTCGATCCGGAGCGGCCGGTGGCGGTGTGTCGCGAGCTGACGAAGCTGCACGAGGAAGTTGTCCGCGGGACGGCGGCCGAGCTCGCCGCGCGGTATGAGGGCGAGGCCCCGCGCGGCGAGGTCGTGTTGGTCGTGGGTGCCGCTGCCGCCGGCGAGGTCGATCTCGCCCCGGCGCTGGAGGCACTGCGGCGCCTGGTGGACGACGCGGGAGCCCGCGCGCGCCCGGCCGCCTCAGTCGTCGCCGATCTGACCGGCACGAGCGCAAATGCGCTCTATCGCGCGCTCACTGCAACAAAACCGCGCAGCACCGGCAACAAATGACGCGCCCCAGGCCGACCTCGCGCGCCGCGGCCATACCGTCGGCGCGTGCCCCCTCGCCCACACCCCATCGTCCTCGCGGCCCTCGTCGCCGGCTGCATGTTCGTGCTCCTGCTCATGCTTCCGGGCGCGCTCGCGCACGCGTCGGCGGTGGGGGAGCCGACCTGGCGTTGGCCGCTGCGCGGATCCGTCGTGGGTTCGTTCCGCGTCACACCCGCGGCGCCGTACGCCCGCGGTCAGCGCCGCGGCATCGAGGTCGCTGCCGCGTCGGGGAGCACCGTCCGCGCGGCGTGCCCTGGGCGCGTGACGTTCGCCGGCCCCGTCCCGCGCTACGGCCTCGCCGTCAGCGTCCGCTGCGGCGCGCTGGTGGCGACCTACCTCCGGCTCGGCCACCTGAGTGCCCGCCGCGGCGCACGGGTCCGCGTCGGCGCACCGCTCGGCACCCTCGGCCCGGCGGGCCTGCTGCGCCTCGGCGCCCGCCGCGCAGCCGACCGCCACGGCTACGTCGACCCGCTGTCCCTGCTCCGCGATCCGCGCACGGCCGCGCCGCGCGTCCTCGCCGCCCCGCGCCGCTTCCGCCCGCCCGTTCCCCACCCGGCCGCACCGCGCGTCCTCGCCGCCCTGCGCCGCCTCCGCGCGCCCGTTCCCTACCCGGCCGCACCGCGCCTCCAGGCCGTCCCGCGCGCCGGCCACCCGCGCTCACTCGCCCCGCACCCGGCCCGCCCGCGCGTCCGCGTCGCTCCCCGCGCGGCGCGCGGGCCCGCCGCGATCGCCGCTCCGCGCCCCGTCGCGGTTGCCGCTCCGCGCCCCGTCGCGGTTGCCGCTACGCGCCCCGCCGCGCCCGCGCCCGCGCCTCCGCCGCACGCGCCCCCTCTGCCCTGGCTCGCCTACCCGGCGCTCGCCCTCGTCGCCTCGGCGCTGCCGCTCGGCGGCATCGTCCGGCGCCGGCGCCGGCGCCGGCAGGCACGATCGCTGGCGGCGGCATCGCCACATGAAGGTTCGTGACGTGATCGCGCGGCTTCACGCGGAAGGCTGGGTCGAGGTCCGCGTCTCCGGAAGCCACCGTCAGTTCAAGCACCCAGTCCGCCGTGGCACCGTCACCGTCGCGGGCAAGCGGAATCGCGATCTACCCGCGCCTATACTCGCCAGCATCCGCAGACAAGCGGGGTGGAAGGAGTGAGGATGTCGGCGGAGGGCTACCTCGTCGTCGTCGAGCGCGGGGAGACCAGCTGGGGCGCCTGGGCGCCCGACCTGCCCGGCTGCGTGGCAGTCGGCGAAACGCCGGATGAGACGATCGAGCTCATGCGCGGTGCCGTGGCGATGCATCTGCAGGGGATGCGCGAGTCCGGCGATGAGATCCCGCCACCCACCAGCCAAGCGGTCTATATCGCTGCCTGACACGCTGTCGCGGCTCCCGGGGCTCGTCGGACGCCTTGTAACGTCCGGAACCCATGGCCGCCGACCATACGTTCTACGTCACGACGCCGATCTACTACGTCAACGCGGCCCCGCACCTGGGGCACGCGTACACGACGATCGCTGCCGACGTGATGGCGCGCCATCACCGCCAGCGCGGTGAGGACGTCTTCTTCCTCACGGGCACCGACGAGCACGGCGAGCCGGTCGCCGACGCCGCCAAGGCGCAGGGGCTCGAGCCCAAGGAGCTCGCCGACCGCAACGCCGAGCGCTTCAAGGCGCTCGCGCCTCGGCTCGAGGTCACCAACGACTTCTTCATCCGCACCAGCGACCCCGAGCACATCACGCGCGTCCAGGAGGTCCTCCAGCGCGTCTACGACAACGGCTACGTGCACGAGGGCCTGTACGAGGGCTGGTACTGCCCCCGGTGCGCGGACTTCAAGGTCGAGAACGAGATCGAGGAGGGCAACCGCTGCCCGATTCACCACATCGTCCTCGAGCGCCACAGCGAGGAGAACTACTTCTTCGCCCTGAGCGCCTTCCAGGAGCGCCTCGAGCGGCTCTACGCCGACCAGCCCGACTTCGTCGCGCCACGCGTCCGCTACAACGAGGCGCTGTCGTTCATCCAGCGCGGGCTGCAGGACATCTCGCTCTCGCGCGCGCAGCTCACCTGGGGCGTCCCCGTCCCGTGGGACCCGAGCCACGTCTTCTACGTCTGGTTCGACGCGCTGCTCAACTACTACACCGCGCTCGGCTTCGCCCGCCCCGGCGAGGACCTCACCGATCGCTTCTGGCCCGCCACCTGCCACCTCATCGGCAAGGACATCCTGCGCTTCCACACGGTGTTCTGGCCGGCGATGCTGATGGCCGCCGACATCGCGCTGCCCAAGCAGGTCTTCGTCCATGGCTTCCTCCTGATGGACGGCGAGAAGATGAGCAAGTCGCTGGGCAACGTCCTCGACCCATTCGAGATCATCGACCGCTTCGGCACCGACGCCCTGCGCTACTACCTCCTCCGCGACGTCTCCTTCGGCGAGGACGGCTCGGTCTCGACGACCGCGTTCGAGTCGCGCTATGAGACCGAGCTCGCCAACGAATTCGGCAACCTCGCCAGCCGCACCCTGGCGATGGTCGCGCGCTACCGCGGCGGCACCGTCCCCGACGGCGACCTCGATCCCGCGCTCGCCGAAGAGTTCGACGGGCTCGCGGACGGCGTCGCCGAGCTCATCGACCGCGTCCAGCTCACGCAGGCGCTCGACGAGATCTGGCAGCGCGTGCGGCGCCTGAACCGCTACGTCGAGGAGCAGGCGCCCTGGACCCTCGCCCGCGACCCCGATCGCGCCGGCGACCTCGACCGCGTGCTGCGCACGCTCGCCGAGGGGCTGCGCGTCGTCGCCGTCCTGCTCGCGCCCTGGGTCCCCGGCGCCGTGGAGAAGCTCCTGGCCGCACTCGGCGCTCCCGACCTCAGCCTCCAGAACGCGAGGCTGGGCGCCGGCCAGATCGCGGCGGTCTCGGCGCTCGACCCGCTGTTCCCGAAGCACGGCTGAGGCACCCGTGAACGACAGTCACACGCACCTCGATTCGTGCGGTCCGCCGAACGCCGAGCTCGTCGCGAACGCGGCGCGCGAGGGCGTCGAGCGGATCCTCACCGTCGGGATGGACGGCGCCACCAACCGCACGGCCCTCCAGGCCGCCGAGGACTTCCCGCAGGTGCACGCCGCGATCGGCCGCCACCCCAACCACGCAACCGGGTTCGACGACGCCGACCTCGCCGACCTCCAGGCGCTGTCCGCGCACCCACGCTGCGCCGCGATCGGCGAGACCGGCCTGGACTACTACCGCGACTACGCGCCGCGCGCCGATCAGGAGCGCGCGTTCCACGCGCAGATCGAGCTCGCCCGCGCGACGGGCAAGCCGCTGGTGATCCACACGCGCGCCGCCGAGGACGACACCGTGGCGACGCTGAAGGCCCGTGCCCAGGACGTCAGCGTGATCATGCACTGCTTCTCGATGCCCGCGCGCCTTGACGAATGCCTCGCCGAGGGCTGGTGGATCTCGTTCGCCGGCAACGTCACCTACCCGAAGGCGACCGACCTGGCCGAGGCCGCCGAACGCGTCCCCGACGATCGCCTGCTCGTGGAGACCGACGCGCCTTACCTCACGCCGCAAGTCGTGCGCAAGGAGCGCAACCAGCCCGCCTACGTGACCCACACCGCGCGCTTCGTGGCGGAGCGCCGCGGCGTGTCCTACGACGCGCTCGAGCGCATCGTCGACGCCAACGCCGCCACCCTGTTCGGGTGGTGACCGAGGACCTCCCGAGCCAACCGAGCCTGCGCCGCCTGCGTCAGTTCGGTGTGCGCCCGAAGCGCGACCTTGGCCAGAACTTCCTCGTCGACTCGAACATCCTCGGCGTCATCGCGAGGGCAGCCGAGCTGAGCGACGAGGACGTCGTGCTCGAGATCGGCGGGGGTCTCGGTGTCCTCAGCGAATACCTGGCCGAACGCGCCGCGTACGTCCACGTCGTCGAGTTGGACCGCGCGCTCGTGCCGGCGCTCGAGGACGCCTTGCACGACCACCCCAACACAACCCTCCACGTCGCCGACGCGCTCGAGCTCGACCTGCGTGCGCTGCGACCCGAGCCGACGAAGGTCGTCGCGAACCTCCCGTACGGCATCGCTGCCAGCGCGATCCTTCGGACGATCGAGGAGCTCGACGGCGTCGAGCGCTGGGTCGCGATGGTGCAGCGCGAGGTAGGCGAGCGGTTCGCCGCGCGGCCCGGCACCTCCGCGTACGGCGTGCCGAGCGTGCTCGCCCAGCTCGCGTGCGAGGTCCGCGTCCACCGAGCCATCTCGCGCACGGTGTTCCACCCGGTGCCGAACGTCGACTCCGTGCTCGTCGTCCTGCGCCGCACCGGCCCTGCCGCGCCGCCCGCGCTGCGCGCGCTCGTCCAGGCCGCCTTCGCGCACCGCCGCAAGGCGCTCGCGCGCTCGCTCGCGCTGACCCCCGGCTTCGGCCCCGACATCCGCGACCGCGCGCGCGAAGCGGTGCAGCGGCTCGGCCACCCGGCCGACGTACGCGCCGAGCGCCTGTCGCCCGAGGACTTCCGCGCGCTGGGGGAGGCGTTGCTGTGACCAGCGGCATCCGCGACTCCGCCCCCGCCAAGGTCAACCTCTGCCTCTACCTCGGGCCGACCCGCGACGACGGGCGCCACGAGCTCGTCACCGTGTTCCAGCCGATCGGCCTCGCCGACACCGTCGAGCTCACGCCGGCGGGCCTCGGCGCGGCAGCCGACCGCGTCGTCTGCCCCGGCGTCGAGGGCGAGAACCTCGCGACCGTCGCGCTGCGCCGCTTCCGCGAGCGCACGGGGTGGACCGGCAGCCCCGTGCGGCTGACCATCGAGAAGCGCATCCCAGTCGCCGCCGGCATGGCCGGCGGCAGCGCCGACGCCGGCGCCGCCCTCCGGCTCGCCGCGCGCGCCGCGGGAATCTCCGACGACAACCTCCTCAGGGAGATCGCCGCGGGGCTCGGCGCCGACGTCGCCGCGCAGGTCCGTCCGCGCCGCTACCTGGCCACCGGGGCGGGGGAGCGACTCACGCCGCTGCCCGCCCCGACACCCTATGGCGTGCTGGTGTTGCCCTCGAACGACAAGCTGGCGACCGCCGACGTCTACCGGGAAGCCGATCGGCAGGGACTGCCACGAAGCCCCGAGGACCTCGCCGCGCGCCTGCGCGAGGTCTCGACCGCCGCCGCCGACCTGCCCGACCGGCTCATCGCCAACGACCTCGAGTCCGCGGCCCGGGCCCTATGCCCGTCGATCGACGAGGCGCTGCTCGCCGCGCGCGGCGTCGGCGCCCGCCATGCGCTGGTGTGCGGGTCCGGCCCCACGGTCATCGGGCTCTTCCACGACATCCAGGCTGCCCGCGGCGCCGCGGCGAGGCTCACCGACCGCGACCCGCGCCCGTTCGCCGTCGCGCCGTGGGGGGCGACGCTGTGAAGCCCGTCTGGATGATCTTCGCGATCGCGCTCGCCGCCTTCGTCGTCTGGCGCCGCCGGCGCCTCGAGCCGACGCTCGTGATCGGCGGACTCATCGTCGCCGTCGTGGCCTTCGTCTACAGCCTCGGCGTCGTCCACCTGCCGAACCTCGAGACCCTGCTCATCGACGTCGGAGAGCGCCTCGGCAAGTGGACGTACCTGCTCGTCGGTGCGCTGGCGTTCCTCGAGACCGGCGCGTTCATCGGGCTCATCGCCCCCGGCGAGACGGCGCTGCTGCTCGGCGGCCTCGTCGCCGGCCAGGGTCAGATCGAGCTGCTCACGCTCATCGCGATCGTCTGGGCGGCCGCCGTCGCGGGCGACCTGACGAGCTTCTTCCTCGGCCGCCGCCTCGGCCGCTCCTTCCTCGTCAAGCACGGGCCGAGGGTGCACATCACCGAGGATCGCCTGCACACGGTCGAGGGGTTCTTCGACCGCCACGGCGGCAAGGCGATCCTCATCGGCCGGTTCGTCGGGCTCGTTCGGGCGGTCGCCCCGTTCCTCGCCGGCTCGTCCGGCATGCCCCTGCGGCGCTTCGTCCCCTACGACGTCATCGGGGCCGGGCTCTGGGGCTCGACCTTCGTCGTCCTCGGCTACATCTTCTGGCAGAGCTTCAGCCAGCTCGTCGACTACGCGAAGAAGGGCGCGCTCGCCCTGGGCGCGGTCATCGTCCTCGTCGTGGCGATCGTGGCCGCGGTGCGGTGGCTGCGCGACGAAGGCAACCGCGCGAAGGCGCGCGCGTGGCTCGAGGAGCAGGCCGATCGCCCGGCGCTGCGCCCGGTCGCTCGCGTCCTGCGGCCGGCGCTGCGGCGCTCGCAGCGCCCGGCGCG
>DATFRW010000032.1:0-4282 GCA_035262945.1 Solirubrobacteraceae bacterium | reverse complement strand
TGGGAGGAGGAGGGCTTCAAGATCCTCGACCGCTACGGCGTGCGCTACGCGGACCGCTCGACCTCGCTGAACGAGGCAGCGAGGCTCGCGGTGGAGGGCGCGGCATGAGCATCCTCATCGACGCCGACACGACGTTCATCGTCCAGGGCATCACCGGGCGCGAGGCGGTCAACCTCACGCGCGAGTGCCTGGACTACGGGCGCGGCGCGCAGGTCGTCGGCGGTGTCACGCCCGGGCGCAAGGGCCGCGACGTCCACGGCGTGCCGGTCTTCGACACCGTCGACCAGGCGGTGGCCCACCACGGCCGCCCGATCGACGGCTCTGTCGTGACCGTCCCGCCGGCGTTCACGAAGGACGCGGTGTTCGAGGCGATCGAGAACGGCATCAAGCTCGTCGTGATCGTCACGGAGCGCATCCCGCGGCGCGACGTCGCGCAGATGGTCGAGCTCGCCGCGCTGCGCGGCGCGCGGATCATCGGCCCCAACTGCCTGGGGATCATCGTCCCCGACGTCATCAAGATGGGCGGCATCGGCGGGCCGGCGAAGGACGCCGCCAAGGCCTACACGCCGGGACCGATCGGAGTGATCTCGCGCTCGGGCGGCATGACCACCGAGATGTCCTCGACGCTGAGCGCCGCCGGCCTCGGCCAGTCGACGGCGGTGTCGATCGGCGGCGACGCGATTATCGGCTCCTCGTACGCGGAGCTCATGCCGCTCTTCGAGGCCGACGAGGAGACCGAGGGGATCGTCATCTACACCGAGCCCGGCGGGCGGATGGAGGCCGAGCTTGCGAAGTGGGTGACCGAGAACGGCTCGCGGCTGCCGATCGTCGCGTTCATGGCCGGGCGGTTCATGGACGAGATGCCGGGCATGAGCTTCGGCCACGCGGGCACGATCGTGGAGGGCCGCGAGGACACCGCGAGCGAGAAGATCGCGCGGCTCGCCGAGGCGGGGATCACGGTCGCCGAGCGCATCGAGGACATCCCGGCGATGATCCGGGAGCGGCTGGAGGTGGCGGCATGAGGGCCGACGCGACGTTCATCGCGGTCGAGGTCGACGACGCCGCCGCGCGTGACGGCGCGCTCGCTGCGAAGCTCACCGAGGTCTGCCCCGTCGACATCTACGCGACGCAGGGCGGCCACCTCGTCCTCGTCGAGGAGAACCTCGACGAGTGCGTGCTCTGCGGCCTGTGCCTCGACGCCGCGCCGGACGGCGCAGTGCACGTGCTCAAGCTCTACGACGAGGGCGCCGCGCTCCAACGGGCATAAGCTCCCCGGCGTGCCAGAGCTCCCGGACGTCGAGAGCGCCAGGAAGCAGATCGAGGCAGGCGGGTTGGGGCGCCGGATCGCGGCGGTCGAGGACGGCGACACCTACGTCTCGCGGCCGCACGCTCCGGGCGAGATCGCCGACGCGCTCGTCGGCCGCGAGCTCGTGGCGGTGCACCGCCGCGGCAAGTCGATGTGGATCGAGACCTCCGGCGAGGGGCCCGTCCTCGGCCTGCACCTCGGCATGGCCGGCCGCATCGCCATCGACGAGGAGCCGTCCGATCGCGGCTGGGACCGCTTCGTCGTGCACTTCGCCGACGGCGGGATGCTCGCGCTGCGCGACCGGCGCCGGCTCGGGCGCGCGCGCCTGGAGCCCGACATCGAGGCGCTCGGGCCCGACGCCGCCGACGTTCCCCGCGAGCAGTTCCGCGAGCTGCTGACGCGCAGCCGGGCGCCGCTCAAGGCGCGGCTGATGGATCAGGCGGTGATGGCCGGCGTGGGCAACCTCATGGCCGACGAGATCCTCTGGCGCGCGCGCATCGACCCACGCCGCCCGGCTGCGGACCTCGACGAGGACGAGGCCGATCGCGTGTGGCGCGACATGCGCACGATCATCCGCATGTCCGTGCGCCGCGGCCACGCCGGCGTCACCGAGCTCATGCCCGAGCGCCACCGCGGCGGGCACTGCCCGCGCGACGGCGTCGAGCTCGAGCGCGGAACGGTCGGCGGGCGCACGACCTACTGGTGCCCGGTCGAGCAGCGCTAGTCGGCGCGCTGCTTCTTCAGAGGGACGTCGGGAATGCCGGAGAGGTAGAGGCCGACGATCGAGAGCGCCGCGCCGGCGACGGCCGTCACGATCATCCCGACGGTCGGCACGGCGAGGTCGAAGAAGTCGCGCGTGAACGGGAGGGCGAGCACGAGCACGTAGACGCCGAGGAGCGCCGCGCACATCATGTCGATGATGTGGCGGCGCAGCGGGCTGCCGAACGCCTCGAGCGCCACCACGAGGTAGAGCCCGACGATGATGAGCACCGTCGTCGCGATCGTGCGCGACTCGTGCACGTCGTAGTCGAGGTTGTGCAGCGCGAAGAGGTAGCTCGCGACGACGCCGACGCCGGTGAGCGTCCCCGCGGGCACCGCGAAGCGCGCCACGTTGCGCCCGAAGTTGTCCGGCCGCCACGGCCCGCTGCTCGGCGCGAGCGCGAGGAAGAAGGTCGGGATGCCGATCGTGAGCGTGGCGGCGATGGTGAAGTGGCGCGGGAGCAGCGGGTAGGCGGTCGACGTCGTTCCGATGACGAGGATGAGGAAGGCGGCGAAGGCCGACTTCGTCACGTACAGGCGCGAGACGCGCTGCAGGTTGCGCAGCGCCTGGCGGCCCTGCGCGACGAGCTCCGGTACGGCGCCGAAGTCGCCGCGCACGAGGACGAGGTCGGCGATGCTCTTGGCGATCTGCGCGCCGCTGCCCTGCGCGATTGCCAGCCGCGACGCCTTCAGCGCCGGCACGTCGTTGACGCCGTCGCCGACCATTGCCACGTAGCGGCCGGCGTCACGCAGCGTCTCGACCACGCGGCGCTTATCGTCCGGCGAGACGCGGCCGATGACGGTCGTCGCCAGCACCTTCTCGCGCAGCGCGTCGGGGTCGTCCGGCAGGTCGGAGCCCTGCGCGGTTCCGCGTACCGGGATGCCGACGTCGGCGGCGATCGCGGCGACGGTCCCGGGGTTGTCGCCGGAGAGGACCTTGATCTCGATGTCCTGCTCGAGGAAGAACGCGATCGTCTCGCGGATGTGCGGGCGCAGCTGTTCGGCGAGGATGACGAGGCCGATCGGCTCGGCACCCGGCGGCGGGTGCAGGCCGGGCTCGCCGCTGGGCAACGGCCCGTCGAGCCGCGCGAACGCGACGACGCGCCGGCCGCCGCTGCGCTCCTCGTCGGCCTTCGCTCGCAGCGGGCCGAGGTCGAAGTGCTCGGGTGCGCCGAGGATCAGCGTCACGTCCGCGAGCTGCACCGCGCTCCACTTGCGCCGCGAGTTGAACGGCACCTCGTCGACGACCGTCTCGGTCTCCCCCGGGTGCGCGTCGGCGATCGCTTCGAGCGTGCCGTTGCGCAGCGAGGAGCTGGCGCCGTAGCGCGCGAGCTGGCGATCGAGGTCGTCGACGCCCGGCGCCGGCACCGTGGAGGCAACCCGCAGCGCGGACTCGGTGAGCGTGCCGGTCTTGTCGGTGCAGATGACGTCGGCGGACGCGAGCGACTCGATCGCGTTGAGCTGCTGGGAGAGCACGCCGCGGCGCGCCATGCGCACCGAGGCGACCGCGTAGGTGAGGCTGACGAGGACCACGAGCCCCTCGGGCACGAGGCTCACGACGCCCGCCGTCGCGGTCGAGACCGCCTCGCTGATGTTGGCGTCTCGGTGCCACAGCGCATAGCCGAGCAGGCCGCCGAGCACCACGACGAGCACGACGAGGGCCAGCAAGAGCCGGTTGACCGCCTGCTCGAGCGGTGAGCGCGGGTGGCGGAACGACCGCGCCTCTCCCACGATCCTCCCGGCATAACTCTCGTCCCCGACGGCGGTGACCTCGTAGGAGCCCGAGCCCTCGCTGATGAACGCGCCGGAGCGCAGCTCCTCCCCCGGCGCGCGGGCCACGCTCTCGGACTCGCCCGTGAGGATCGACTCGTCGAGATGCAGGTCGCTGGCATCGGTGACGCGGCCGTCGGCGAGCACCTGGTCGCCGGGCTGCACGGTCACCAGGTCGCCGACCACGACCTCGCCCGCCGGCACCTCGCGCGGACTGCCATCGCGGATCGCGTGCGCCCGCGGTGCGACGAGCAACGCCAGCCGGTCGAGCGAGCGCTTGGCCCGCACCTCCTGCACGATCCCGATGCCGGTGTTGGCGAGCAGCGTGCCGAGGAACAGCGCGTCACGCCAGTCGCCGAAGACGAGCGTCAGCACGCCGAACACCGACAGGATCAGGTTGAACAGCGTGAAGACGTTGGCCCGGACGATGCTCGCGTACGAGCGGCT
>DATFRW010000031.1:0-6868 GCA_035262945.1 Solirubrobacteraceae bacterium | reverse complement strand
CCACGACTCGCGCGTCCAGCTGTCCCGCTCGACGATCGCCACGAAGTTCACGAGGCGCCCGCCGCTGACGTAGTAGTGGACGAAGTGGCCGCCCGGGCCCATCCAGATCGACGCCTCCACGTCGAGCCCGAGGTCGGCGAGGCGCTCCGCGGGGACGAGGCCCCGATAGGCGACGCAGCCCGTGAAGCGCGGATGCTCCGGGCCGAACAAGACGCGGCGCACGGTCGAGTGGATCCCGTCCGCGCCCACGAGCACGTCGACCTCGGCCGTCGCGCCGTTCGCAAAGCGCGCCTCGACGCGGGTGCCGTCGTCGTCCAACGCCTCCAACCGGTGCCCGAGGTGCACCCGCTTCGGGGGCACGGCGCTCGCCAGTGCCGCAAGCAGATCGGCGCGGTGCATCTGGTAGTGCGGGAACCCGAAGCGCGACTCGAGCGGATCGGCGAGCGGGGTGCGCAGCAGCGTGCGCCCGTCGTCCCAGCGGCGCTGGTGCCAGGCCCGCGGGCGCACGCCCGTCCGCGCGAGGTCGTCGGCGAGCCCCAGCCCGTGCAGCACGCGCGAGGCGTTCGGGCTGACCTGGATGCCGGCGCCGACCTCGTGCAGCGTGGAGGCCTGCTCGTAGACGTGGACGTCGAACCCGGCGCGCAGCAGCGCGAGCGCCGCGGTCAGGCCGCCGAGGCCGCCGCCGACGACACCCACCGAGACGTCTCGGTCCGCGTCAGCCACGCCGCAAGTATCGCGGCGCGAACGCGCTAGCTGCGAACCCGCCTCCGTCGCACGCTGAGGGAGCGCGCACGACGGGGCGGGCGGGTGTCGACGAGCCGCGGCTCGTCGAGGCTGTCGAGGAGGGCCGACCGGATGGCGGGGTGGAGGATCGGGGTCACGACATCCATGCTGATCGCCGCGAGCCATAACCACAAATGATCTTTTCGACTAGCTGCTATACGCTCCGTGCATGTTCGACGCAACCCGTCTGCAGGTGTTCCGGGAGGTCATCGAGCGCGGATCGTTCTCCGCGGCCGCCGAGGCGCTGTCCTTCACCCAGCCCGCGGTGAGCCGCCAGATCGCCGCCCTGGAGCGCGAGGCGGGCGCCCAGCTCGTCGAGCGCCTGCCGCGCGGCGTTCGCCCGACCGAGGCGGGCCGCGTGCTCGCGGCGCACGCCGAGGCGATCCTCGAGCGCATGGCAGCCGCGCGGTCGGAGGTCGAGGCCGTCGCGACCCTGCAGGCGGGCCGCCTGCGCATCGGCGCGTTCCCGACCGCGAACGCGACCGTCGTCCCGCAGGCGATCGCGACGTTCGCGCGCGAGCATCCGGCCGTCGAGCTCATGCTCCTCGAGAGCATCTCCGCCGACCTCATCCCGCGCCTGCGCGCCGGCGAGCTCGACGTCACGCTCGCCACCGACCCGCTCGAGCACGATCTCGAAGGCCTCGCGGCCCTCGACGTCGTCGAGGACCCGATGCTCGTGGCGCTGTCGCGCGACCACCTGCTCGCGCGCAAGCCCGAGCTGCGCCTGCGCGACCTGCGCGAGGAGTCGTGGATCGAGGGCGGCCCCGCCGGCTGCCGGCGCCCGCTCTTCCGTGCCTGCGCGGCCGCAGGCTTCGAGCCGCACATCCGCTTCGGCTCCGAGCAGTGGCTCGGCAAGCAGGGGCTCGTGGCCGCGGGGGTCGGCGTCACGCTCATTCCCGGCCTCGCGGTCGCGACCGTGCGCGAGGACATCGTGCTGCGCTCGCTGGGCCCGGACGCGCCGGTGCGCCGGGTCGTCGCAGTCCTTCCCGAGCGCTATCGGGCGCCCGCCGCCGAGCCGTTCGTCGACCTCGTCCGCGAGCGCGCCGAGGCGCAGCGCATCTCCTGCTACGAGCGGGATCGGCTCGCCGCGGTGGGCATGCGCGACCTCGCGCCCGCTTGAGGACCGGACCGGACGGCATGATTGACGGGCCGTGAGCCCGCTGCGCATCGATCCGATCGCCGAAGCCCGCCGCCACTGGGAGGCACGCTGGGAGGAGGAGCCCTCGCGCGCGATGGCCGCGGTGACCTCCGTGATGCGCGCCCAGCAGGTCCTCATGGCCCGCCTGAACGACCTCCTGCGCCCGCACGGGCTCACCTTCCCGCGCTACGAGGCGCTGATGCTGCTCTCTTTCACGCGTACCGGCGCGCTGCCTTTGGGCAAGATCGGCGAGCGCCTGCAGGTCCACCGCACGTCGGTGACCAACATCATCGACAAGCTCGAGGCCGATGGGCTGGTGCGCCGCGTGCCCCATTCCGAGGACCGCCGCGCCACGTTGGCCGAGATCACGCCCACCGGGCGCCGGACCGCGCAGGCCGCAACCGAGGTCCTCAACGCCGACTGCTTCGGCATCGGCGCTTTGCCGCCGCGCGATCTCGAGCGCCTGACCGCCATTTTGCGGGGTCTGCGCCTCGACGCGGGCGACTTCACCCCGTAGCATTCGACCTCCCCGAAATACGCGGACGTCCGAATATCTCACGCCCTCATGGCTGCTACGACCCCCCTCATCCCGACCACGTACGACGAGTGGCGCGAGGCTTATGGCCTGGGCCGCGAGCGCGATGTGCCGTTCACGACGCTCAGCGGCCTGGAGATCAAGCCGCTCTACACCGAGGCGGATCTGCCGGAGCGGGGCGAGATCGGGTTGCCCGGCGGCTATCCGTTCACGCGCGGGGTGTACCCGTCGATGTATCGCGGGCGGCTGTGGACGATGCGCCAGTTCGCGGGCTTCGGCACGGCGGAGGAGACCAACGAGCGCTTCCGTTATCTGCTCGACCACGGGCAGACCGGGCTGAGCACCGCGTTTGACATGCCCTCGCTGATGGGCCATGACTCCGACCATCCGCGCTCGCTGGGCGAGGTGGGGCGCGAGGGCGTGGCGGTCGACACGCTGGATGACATGCAGACGCTGTTCGCCGGCATCCCGCTGGGCGACGTGTCGGTGTCGATGACGATCAACGCGCCCGCCGCGATCATGCTCGCCTACTACGTGGTGGCGGCCGAGGCGCAGGGCGTGCCGGCCGAGCGCCTGAGCGGGACGATCCAGGCCGACATCCTCAAGGAGTACATCGCCCAGAAGGAGTGGTGCTTCCCGATCGATGAGGCGATGCGGCTGCTGGGCGACATGATCGAGTGGTGCTCGGGCCACATGCCGCGCTGGCATCCGGTCTCGATCAGCGGCTACCACATCCGCGAGGCGGGCTCGACGGCGGCCCAGGAGCTGGCGTTCACCCTCAAGGACGGCCTGACCTATGTGCAGCAGGCCGTGGACCGCGGGCTGGACGTCGACGATTTCGCGCCCAGGTTGTCGTTCTTCTTCAACGCGCAGATCGACTTCTTCGAGGAGATCGCCAAGTACCGCGCCGCGCGGCGCATCTGGGCGCGCGAGCTGCGCGACACCTTCGGGGCGCGCAACCCGCGCTCGTGGCTGATGCGCTTCCACACCCAGACCGCGGGCGTGAGCCTCACGGCGCAGCAACCTTTGAACAACATCGTGCGCACCGCGATCGAGGCGCTGGCCGGCGTGCTGGGCGGCACGCAGTCGCTGCACACCAACTCCTACGACGAGGCGCTCGCGCTGCCCACCGAGGACGCGGTGCGCATCGCGCTGCGCACCCAGCAGATCATCGCCCACGAGACCGGCGTGACCAACACGATCGACCCGCTGGGCGGCGCGTACTTCGTCGAGGCGCTCACCGACGAGCTCGAACGAGCCGCCTACGACTACTTCGCCCGCATCGACGAGCTCGGCGGCATGGTCGCGGCGGTCAAGCAGAACTACCCGCAGCGCGAGATCGCCGACGCCGCGTTCGAGCTGCAAAACGAGATCGACGCCGGACGGCGGATCGTCGTCGGCGTCAACGCCTACCAACACGCCGACGAACAACAGCTCGAGATCCTGCGCATCGACCCCGAGCTCGAGCGCAAGCAGATCGGCCGCGTCCAGGCCGTCCGCGCCCGCCGCGACAGCGACGCGGTCCAACGCGCCCTCGCCGCGCTCAAACAGACCGCCGCCCACGAGGACCGCAACCTCATGCCCGGCCTGCTCGACGCCGCCCGCGCCCACGTCAGCGAAGGCGAGATCGTCCAAGCGCTCCAGGAGGTCTTCGGCGCCTACACCGAGACGCCCGTCTTCTAGGCGTCCAGGCTCCGTGGCAGGCCGAAGCGCGCCATCAGGCTGAGGTCGCCGAAGCGCGTGATGTGGGCGATGCGGTCGTCCGCCAGCGTGAGCACGACGATGCTGTGCGCGCGCAGGAGCGGCGCGTGCGGGTCGCGCAGGTACAGGCCGAACGCCGGCTGGCCGTTGGCGCGGGTGGGGATGAGGCGGACCTCGGTGATGCCCCACCACGCGACCCCGAGGAAGAACTCGCGGATCGCCCCGTGCCCCCGGACCTCGAGCGGCAGCGGCGGCATCGTCATCAGCGCGTCGTCGGCGAGCAAGGTGACAATGCGGTCGACGTCGCCCCGTTCGAAGGCATCGGCGTACGCGCCGACGATCTCGCTCTCGCGCGCCGAGCGCGGCAGCGGCGCGCGGCCGCGGTCGGGCAGGCGCGCGTCGACCGAGGCGCGCGCCCGCAGGAGCGCGCTGTTCACCGAGGTGTCGGTCATCGCGAGCATGTCGGCCACCTCGGCCGCGCGGTAGCCGAGCACGTCGCGCAGCACGAGCACCGCTCGCTGCCCGGGCGGCAGGTGCTGCAGCCCGGCGACGAAGGCGAGCGTCACCGCCTCCTTCGTCTCGTAGCGCGCGCCGGGCCCGGGCGCCGCGTCGGGCAGGTCGTCGAGCAGCACGTCCGGGTAGGGCTCGAGCCAGGTCGGCTCGACCGTGCGGATCGGCTCCGACTGCGGGCGCCGCGAGGTGGCGCGCAGCGCGTTCAGGCAGCGGTTCGTGGCGATGCGGTAGAGCCACGTGCGCAGCGAGGACCGCTCGCCGAACTCGTCAAGCGCTCGCCACGCGGCCAACATCGTCTCCTGGAGCGCGTCCTCCGCGTCGTGCAAGGAGCCGACGATCCGGTAGCAGTGCAGCTGCAGTTCGCGGCGGTACGGGTCGGTCAGCTCGCGGAACGCCTGCTCGTCGCCGGCGCGCGCGGCTTCGAGGTCGTTGGGGGTCACTCTCGTAAGGACACGAACCGGGGCGAAAACTCACCGGTGGATCCGCGCGACGCTCGGTGTCTGCCCAAGCATGACGACGTCACGACGCACGCAGACGTGGGTCCTCGCGCTCGCCGCGACCGCCTCCTTCATGGTCGTCCTCGACCTGCTCGTGGTCTCGACCGCGCTGAGCACGATCAGGCGCGACCTCGGCGCGTCCTCCGAGCAGCTCGAGTGGACCGTCAACGCCTACACGCTGAGCTTCGCGGTGCTCCTCATGACCGCGTCGGCGCTGGGCGACCGCTTCGGGCGCCGCCGGGTGTTCGCGGCCGGGCTGGCGCTGTTCGGACTCGCCTCCGCCGCGTGCGCGCTGTCGCCGAACGTCGGCACGCTGATCGCCGCCCGCGCGGTGCAGGGCGCCGGCGCGGCGACGATCCTGCCGCTGGCGCTGGCCGTGCTCAACACGGCGTTCCCGCCCGAGCGCCGCGGCTGGGCGATGGGCATCTACGGCGGCGTCACCGGCCTGGCCGCGCTGCTCGGCCCCGTCGCGGGCGGAGCGATCACCCAGGGGATCTCCTGGCAGTGGGTCTTCTGGCTCAACGTGCCGATCGCGGCGCTCGCGATCCCGTTCGTGCTGACGCGCGTGCCGGAGAGCTTCGGCCCCAAGGCCCGGCTCGACATTCGCGGGCTTGCGCTCGCCGCCGTCGCCGCGTTCGGGGTCGTGTGGGGCCTCGTGCGAGGCAACGCCGCGGGGTGGGGGAGTGCCGAGGTGCTGGGATCGCTGCTCGGCGGCCTGGCGTTCGGGGCCGCGTTCGTGCTCGCCGAGCTGCGGGCGCGCTCGCCGATGCTGCCGATGCAGCTGTTCCGCTCGCGCGCGTTCTCGGCGGGCAACGCGACGGTCTTCTTCTGGAACGCGTCGCTCACCGGCGCGATCTACCTGATGGCCCAGTTCCTCCAGGTCGGTCTCGGGTACCGTCCGCTGGCGGCGGGCCTCGGCCTGCTGCCGTGGGGCGTCGTGCCGTTCCTGCTCGCGCCGCGGGCCGGCGCGCTGGCCGATCGCGTCGGCGCGCGCCCGCTCATCGCAGGCGGGCTCGCCCTCCAGACGGCCGGGCTGGCGTGGATCGCGCTCGTCGCCGGGGCGGACATGGCGTACGGCGAGCTCGTCGCGCCGATGACGATCATCGGGCTCGGCGTGACCATGGCGCTTCCGGCGTTGACGAAGACCGTCGTCGGCGGCGTGGCGATGGCCGACATCGGCAAGGCCTCCGGCGCCTTCAGCACCCTGCGCCAGCTCGGCGCCGCGTTCGGCGTCGCGGTCGTCGTCGCGGTGTTCGCCGGCGCGGGCGGCTACGGCTCCCCGCAGGCGTTCACCGACGGGTTCATCCCCGCGATCGGCGTCGCGGCCGGCCTCGCCTTCCTCGCCGCGGTGGGCGGCCGGCTGCTCCCCGGCCGTGCGCCCGCGGACGCGCCCGCGCCCGCCGCCGCCACGACGACCTGAAGGCGCGCGTCGTCGAGTACGCGCATGCCTCCCCGACGGGCGCTTCGCCGCGCTCGTTGGGGTCGAACGTCTGCTCGGCGACGCTGCCGAGTCCGCGCTATTCAGGCCGGGCGTCTGAGCCCGCCGCCGCTCCGTCCCCGGGCGCGCCGGGGTCCTTGATCGCCTCGAAGGCCTCCTTCCCCTTCTCGGTCGTGCTGCCGGGGCCCTGGGCGACGTCCTTGAGCTCTTCGGCGTCCTCCTTGGCGGCCTGCGCGCCGCCGCGCTGCGTGAAGATGGACTTG
>DATFRW010000030.1:0-11028 GCA_035262945.1 Solirubrobacteraceae bacterium | reverse complement strand
CGATGGAGCGCGACGGCCGTCTCGATCCGGTCCAGCAGGGCTTCATGGAGGAGCACGGCCTGCAGTGCGGGTTCTGCACGCCGGGCATGATCATGACCGGGCGGTCGCTGCTCGATCGCAATGCCGATCCGAGCGAGGTCGAGATTCGCGAGGCGATCTCGGGCCAGATCTGCCGCTGCACCGGCTACACGAACATCGTCAAGGCGATCCAATGGGCCGCCGAACACGAGGCTGCTGACGCCGCGGCCGGCGCCGGCGAGGAGGTGACGGCCTGATGGCCACCATCGAGGAACGGCCGATCGGCTTTGGCCGGCTCAAGCGCAAGGAGGATCCGCGCTTCATCCGCGGACAGGGCCACTACGTCGACGACGTCAACCTGCCGGGCATGCTGCACGGCGCGGTGCTGCGCAGCCCGCTCGCGCATGCGCGCATCGTCTCGATCGACACGTCGGCGGCGCTCGCGCACCCGAAGGTCCGCGCGGTCATCACCGGCAAGGACCTCGAGGGCTTGAACCTCGCGTGGATGCCGACGCTCTCCTACGACACACAGGCCGTGCTGGCGACCGACAAGGTGCGCTTCCAGGGCCAGGAGGTCGCGTTCGTGGTCGCCGACGACCGCTACGCGGCGCGCGACGCGCTCGAGCTCATCGACGTCGAGTACGACGCGCTGCCCGCGGTGGTCGACGCGCGCACGGCGATGGGAGCCGAGGCGCCGGTCATCCGCGACGACAAGGAAGACCAGACGAACAACCACATCTTCGACTGGGAGGCCGGCGACCGGGACGAGACCGACCGGGTCTTCGCCGAGGCCGACGTCGTCGTCACGCGGGACATGATCTACCCGCGCTGCCACCCCGCACCGCTGGAGACCTGCGGCTCGGTCGCGCACATGGACGCCGTCACCGGCCAGCTCACGCTGTGGACGACGACGCAGGCGCCGCACGCCCACCGCACCGTGTACGCGCTCGTCGCTGGGCTGCCCGAGCACAAGATCCGCATCATCTCGCCGGACATCGGCGGCGGCTTCGGCAACAAGGTGCCGGTCTATCCCGGCTACGTGTGCTCGATCGTCGGCTCGATCCTCACCGGCAAGCCGGTGAAGTGGATGGAGGACCGGTCGGAGAACCTGACCTCCACCGGGTTCGCCCGCGACTACATCATGCACGGGGAGATCGCGGCCAAGGACGGGAAGATCGTCGGCCTGCGGGTCGACACGATCGCCGACCACGGCGCGTTCAACGCCACCGCGCAGCCGACGAAGTACCCGGCCGGGTTCTTCTCGATCTTCACCGGCTCGTACGACCTGCAGGCCGCGCACTGCAAGGTCACCGGTGTGTACACGAACAAGGCGCCGGGCGGCGTCGCCTACCGGTGCTCGTTCCGCGTGACCGAGGCGGCTTACCTCGTCGAGCGCATGGTCGACGCGCTGGCGCTCGAGATGGGCGTCGACCCGATCGAGCTGCGCATGCGCTCGTTCATCCGCCCTGAGCAGTTCCCGTACGCCAACAAGACGGGCTGGACGTACGACTCGGGCAACTACGAAGCAGCGATGCGCCTGGCGATGGAGATCGCGGGCTACGACGATCTGCGCCGGGAGCAGGCGGAGAAGCGCGCGAAGGGCGAGCTCATGGGCATCGGCGTCTCGTTCTTCACCGAGACCGTCGGCGCGGGCCCGCGCGCGCACATGGACATCCTCGGCCTTGGCATGGCCGACGGCGCCGACCTGCGCGTGCACCCGACCGGCAAGGCCGTGCTCGGCATCAGCGTGCAGACCCAAGGCCAGGGCCACGAGACGACGTTCGCGCAGATCGTGGCCGAGGAGCTCGGGATCCCGCCGGAGGACATCGAGGTCGTCCACGGCGACACCGACCGAACCCCGTACGGCCTGGGCACCTACGGCAGCCGCTCGACCCCGGTGTCGGGAGCGGCCGCCGCGGTCGTCGCGCGCAAGGTGCGCGACAAGGCGCGGCTGATCGCCGCCGGGATGCTCGAGGCCAACCCCGACGACCTCGAATGGGAGAAGGGGCGCTGGTACGTCAAGGGCGACCCGGAGCAGGGCAAGACGATCCAGGAGGTCGCGATGGCGGCGCACGGCGCGGCCGACCTGCCCGAGGGCGTCGAGGGCGCCCTCGACGCGACCACGGTCTACAACCCGCCCAACCTGACCTTCCCGTTCGGCGCCTACATCTGCGTCGTCGACGTCGACCCGGGCACGGCCCACGTCAAGGTCCGCCGCTTCATCGCGGTCGACGACTGCGGCGTGCGCATCAACCCGATGATCGTCGAGGGCCAGATCCACGGCGGCCTGGCGGAGGGCGTCGGCATCGCGCTGATGGAGCTCATCGCGTTCGACGAGCAGGGAAACTGCCTGGGCGGGTCGTTCATGGACTACCTGATCCCCACGGCGATGGAGGTGCCCGACTGGGAGCTCGGCTCCACGGTCACGCCGTCGCCGCACCATCCGATCGGCGCGAAGGGCGTCGGCGAGTCGCCGAACGTCGGCTCGCCGCCCGCGGTCGTCAACGCGGTCATCGACGCGCTGCACCAGTCGCACGGCGTCACCCACATCGACATGCCGATGACGCCGGCGCGGGTGTGGGCGGCGATGCAGGGAAGGCCCGAGCCGCCGCAATGATCCCCGGCCACCTCAGCCGCCGCGCCGGCGAGCTGCGCGCCGCGCGCACGCCGTTCGTCGTCGCCACCGTCGTGCGCGCGCAGCGGCCGACGAGCGTGCACTCCGGCGACGCCGCGCTCGTGCTCGGCGACGGCACCATCGAGGGGTTCGTGGGCGGCGCGTGCGCCGAGCAGAGCGTGCGGCTCCACGCCCTGCGGGCGCTGGAGACCGGCGACGGCGTGCTGCTGCGCATCCTGCCCGGCGACGACGACGCGCCCGCCGCAGAGGGCGCGGTCACGGTGCAGAACCCGTGCCTGTCGGGCGGCTCGCTCGAGATCTTCCTCGAGCCGATCCTCGCGGCGCCGCGGCTGGTGGTGCTCGGGGAGACGCCGATCGCGGCGGCGGTCGCGCGGCTCGGTGCCGACCTCGACCTCGAGGTCGCGTCGGGCGCGGACGCGGCGCCCGCCGAAGGAGACCTCGCGCTCGTGGTGGCCGCCCACGGGCGCGACGAATTGCCCGCGCTGCGACACGCGCTGGGGGTGCGTATCCCCTACGTCGGACTCGTCGCCAGCCGCGTGCGAGGCGACGCAGTGAAGGCGGAACTGCGCGCCGAGGGGGTCGACGAGGAGCGCGTCGCCGCGCTCGAGACCCCCGCCGGCATCGACATCGGGGCGCGGACGCCGGAGGAGGTCGCGCTGTCGATCCTCGCCCGCGTCGTCGCCGTGCGCCGCGCGGCGAACGTCGTGGGGGTCAGACCCCTTGAGTCCGCTCCACTCAAGGGGTCTGACCCCGCGGTCGATCCGGTGTGCGGGATGGCAGTGGCAGCGGCGCCAGGAACGCCGCACATCGAACACGAGGGGCGAACCGTCTACTTCTGCTGCGACGGCTGCCGCGCAGCGTTCGAGCGGGACCCGGCGCGGTTTGTCGCGGCGCACTGACGGCTTCGTCTGCGGGCTCGTGCTCGCGGCCGGCGGCTCGCGCCGCCTCGGGCGCCCCAAGCAGGTGCTCGAGTTCCGGGGCACGACGCTGCTCGGACACGTCGTCGGCGTGGCCGAGCGCTCCGGGTTCGACCAGGTCGTGGTGGCGATCGGCGGCCACGCCGACTGGGTGCGCGCGGTCGTCGACCTGCGCCGCGCCCAGGTCGTGGTCAACGAGGCGTTCGGCGAGGGGTGCTCGTCGTCGATCGCGGCGGCGCTCGGCGCGGTCGACCTGCGCTGCGGCGTGCTCGTGCTCATGCTCGGCGACCAACCGGGCGTGACGCCCGCGACGATCGACGCGCTGCTCGCGGGCCGCGGCGACGCACCGCTGGCGGTGTGCCGCTACGACAACGGGCGCGGGCACCCGATCGCGTTCTCGAGCGCCGTGTTCGGCGACCTCGCGGCGCTGCACGGCGACAAGGGCGTCTGGAAGCTGCTCGACCAGCGCGCCGAAGACGTCGTCGAGGTCTCGGTGCCGGGGCCGATCCCGCGCGACGTCGACACCGCCGAGGACTACGAGGCGGTGCGGCGCCCGTGAGCCAGCCCCGCCCTGGTGCGGAGGACGCGGTCCGGGAACTCGTGCCGGACGCCGACGCGCTCGCCGCGCGGCTCGAGCAGGTGGACTACCTGGCCGACGAGGGCCTCGCCACGGCGATGTTCCTCAGCCTGCGCCTCCCCCAGCCCCTGTTGCTCGAGGGCGAGGCGGGCGTCGGCAAGACCGAGGCGGCGAAGGCGCTCGCCGCGGTGCTCGACACGCCGCTGATCCGCCTGCAGTGCTACGAGGGGATCGACGCCGCCGAGGCGCTGTACGAGTGGAACTACCCCCGCCAGCTCCTGCGGATCCGGCTGGCCGAGGCCAGCGGCGCGGACATCGACGAGTCCGAGCTGTTCGGGGCCGACTACCTCATCCGGCGGCCGCTGCTGCGCGCGCTCGAGCATCCCGGGCCGCGGCCCGCCGTGCTGCTCGTGGACGAGCTCGACCGCGCCGACGACGACTTCGAGGCGTTCCTGTTCGAGCTGCTCGCGGAGGCGTCGGTCACCGTGCCGGAGATCGGCACGATCCACGCGACCCATCCGCCCGCGGTGGTGCTGACCTCCAACCGCACGCGCGACCTCCACGACGCGCTCAAGCGCCGCTGCCTGTACCACTGGATCGACTATCCCAGCCCCGAGCGCGAGGTCGAGATCGTCCGCCGCCGCGTGCCGGGAACCTCGCAGCGCCTGGCGGTCGACGTGGCGGGCGCGCTGCAGCGCCTGCGCGCGAGCGACGTGCAGAAGCCGCCGGGGATCGCCGAGGCGATCGACTGGGTCGCGGCGCTCGAGCTGCTCGGGGTCGAGCGCCTCGACGCCGCCGCCGCCGACCGCACGCTCGGCTCGGTCCTCAAGTACCGCGACGACCAGGAGCTCGTGCGCGCGGCTGGGCTCGAGGCGCTGGTCGATGGCTGACGTCGACGGGCCGGCGCTGGCCGCGGCGTTCGGGCGCCGCCTGCACACGGCCGGTCTGCCGGTCACGCCGGATCGCTCGGCGCGCTTCGCCCGCGCGCTCGCGCTCGCGCCGCCGCACACCCGGGCCCGCCTGTACTGGACGGCGCGCGCGGTCTTCGTCTCGACGCGCGAGGAGGTCGACACGTTCGATCGCGTCTTCGGGGCGGTGTTCGACGGGCGGGTCGATCCCGCCGACTCCCGCGGCGATCCCAACGCGCCGCCGCCCGCCGGCACCGAAGCCGGGGAGCGCCGGGCGCCGCCGCCGCGCGCGCGCACGAGCGTCGCGCCGATGGCCGTGCCGGGCTGGATGAGCGCGGGCGCGGAGCCGCGGAGCAACGGCGGTGACGACGAGCGCGAGGCGCCCGTCGCGATGGCGAGCGATCGCGAGCGGCTGGCGGAGCGCAGCTTTGCCGCGCTCGACCCGTGGGAGCTCGCGCAGCTGCGCCGCCTCATGGCGCAGCTCGAGCTGGCGACGCCGCAGCAGCGCTCGCGCCGCGCGCGCCGCGGCCGCCGGGGCGAGCACATCGACCTGCGGCGGACGATCCGCGCCAGCCTGCGCACCGGCGGCGATCCCGTGCGCCACGCCCGCCGGCGGCGCCGCACGCGGCCGCGGCGGCTCGTGCTGCTGTGCGACATCTCCGGGTCGATGGAGCCCTATGCCCGCGCCTACCTGCAGTTCCTGCAGAGCGCGGCCGGCGGAGGGGCGCACGCCGAGGCGTTCGTGTTCGCGACGCGGCTGACGCGGCTGACGCGCGCGCTGCGGGGCCGCAACCCCGAGGCCGCCATCGCCCGCGCGGCGCACGCGGCGCCCGACTGGTCGGGCGGCACGCGCATCGGCGAGGCGCTCAAGGCGTTCAACGACCGTTTCGGACGGCGCGGCGTGGCGCGCGGCGCGGTCGTCGTCGTGCTCTCCGACGGCTGGGAGGCCGGCGACCCGGCGCTCGTCGCGCGGGAGATGGAGCGGCTGGCGCGGCTCGCGCACCGGATCGTGTGGGTCAACCCGCGCGCCGCCGCGACAGGCTTCGAGCCCTTGACGGGCGGCATGGTGGCCGCGATGCCGCACGTCGACGCGCTGCTGAGCGGCCATAGCCTGGCGGCGCTGGAAGCCGTGGCCGAAGCGATAAGGAGATAAGGAAACCGATGGAGTTCGACAACACCTTCACCGTCAGCGCCCCGATCGACGACGTCTGGGACGCGATGCTCGACGTCGAGCGCGTGGCGCCGTGCGTGCCGGGCGCGTCGGTCGTCGAGAAGACAGGCGACAACGCCTACAAGGTCGCGATCAAGGTCAAGCTCGGGCCGGTCTCGATGACGTACAAGGGTGACGTCGAGGTCGTCGAGTCCGACGCCGAGGCGCGGCGCGCGGTGATGAGCGCGAAGGCGAAGGAGAGCCGCGGCCAGGGCACCGCGGACGCGACGGTGGAGATGCGGTTGAGCCAGGAGAACGGCGCCACCCACGGCGCGATCCACACCGACGTCGCGATCAGCGGCAAGGCCGCCGCGATGGGCCAGGGGATCATCGGCGACGTCTCGGCGCGGCTCATCGACACGTTTGCGAACAACCTCGCGGCGATGCTGGCCGCGCCGGAGGCGGCTCCGGCGGGCGAAGCTGCCGCGCCAGTCGGGGCGGCCACGCCGGCCGGAGCCGCTGGGCCGGCCGGAGCCGCTGGGCCGGCCGAGGCCGGCGCGCCGGCCGGAGCCGCTGGACCGGCGGGAGGGGAGCCGGCCGCGGCCCCGCCGCCGCCACCTCCGCCCGCGCCCGCGGCAGAGCCGGAGGGCCTCCCCGTCCTGTCGATCGCCGGCGGCGTCCTCGCTCAGCGCCTCAAGGACCCGAAGGTCATCGCGGCCATCGCGGCGTTCCTCGTGCTCATCTTCTGGCGGCGTCGCCGCTGAGCGGCGACGCCGCGAAACGGGCGCGGCGGGCCGGTGAGGCCCGCCGCGTGCCGTGCACAGGCACCCTCCCTGCCATAAGCGCCAAGGGCGGTTATACCCGGCTGTCGGCGCGGCACTCGTCAGGCGGCGGCGACCGCTTCGGCGGTCCGCCGGCTGCCGTCTACGCGTGCGTAGGCAACCGTCGCGAAGGCCGCCGCGGCCAGCGCGGCGGCAGCGCCGAGGACCATGCCGGCGCGGGGATCGGCCACCTCGGCGAGCCAGCCGACCAGCGGGGCCCCGATCGGCGTCGAGCCCAGGAAGACGATCGAATAGAGCGCCATCACGCGGCCCCGCATCGCCGGGGCGGCCGCGAGCTGGATCGTCGAGTTCACGCCCGCCGAGAAGGTCACGGTCATCGCGCCGAGGGGGACGAGCGCCGCGACCTGCAGCGCCAGCGACGGCGCGAGCGCGGCGGCGAGCTCGAGCACGCCGAAGCCGACGGCGGACACGACGAGCAGCCGCGGCGACACCCGCCCGCGCGCGCCGGAGGCCAGGGCACCAGCGACCGAGCCGACGGCCATCGCGGCCGTCAGCAGCGCATAGGTCGCCGCGGTCCCGTGCCAGGTCTCGCTTGCCAGCAACGGCATCAGCACCTGGAAGTTGAACGACAGCGTCCCGACCAGCGCCATCATCGCCAGCGGGATCCACAGGGTCGGCGCGTGGCGCACGTGGCGCAGCGCGGCGCGCAGCTCGCCCTTGGCGCGCTGCGCCGGCGGGGTCACCGCGTGCAGCTGCGACGGGTCCATGCGCGCCAGGGCAATGAGCATGGCCACGAACGACAAGGCGTTGAGCGCGAAGCAGGTGCTGACGCCCGCGAACGCGATCACCGCGCCGGCGGTCGCCGGCCCGACGATCCTCGCGCTCTGCACGACGACGGCGTTCAGGGAGACGGCGTTGACGACCCGGTCGGCGCCAACGAGCTCCGAGACGAAGCTCTGGCGCGCCGGGTTGTCGACCGCGTTGACCGCACCGCGCAGGAAGACGAGCGCGTAGACGATCAACGGCGTGATCGACCCGGCAGCGGTCAGCACCCACAGCAGCACGGCGGGAAGCGCCATCAGGGCCTGGGTGACCATCAGGACCCGCCGCTTTGGCAGGCGGTCGGCGATGAGCCCGCCCCAGGCGCCGAAGAGCAGGATCGGCACGAACTGCAGCCCGGCGGTCAACCCGACCGACACGCCGCTGCCGGTGAGCTTGACCATCAGCCACAGCACGGCAACCTGCTGCATCCAGTTGCCGGACACCGAGATGACCTGACCGGTGAAGTACCGGCGGTAGTTGGGAACTGCCAGGGAGGAGACGGCGCGCCGGAGGCCCGCGCTCACGCGCGATCCTCCTCGAGCAGGCGCTCGAGGATCGCGGCCGCGCGGTCGAGCGTGGCGCGCTCGTCGGGCGTGAGCTCGCGCAGGCGCCGGGAGAGGTAGGCGTCCTTGCGCGTGCGCACCCGCTCGAGCAGCTCGCGGCCCGCGGGCGCGACGGCGACGAGCGACGAGCGCCCGTCCTCCGGATCGCGCGTGCGGCCGACGAGGCCGGACTCCTCCAGGCGCGCGATGACGCGCGTCGCGGTGGGCCGCTTGATGCGCTCGCGCGTGGCGAGCTCGCTCGGGGTCAACGGCCCGTGACGATCGATGGTCGCAAGCGCCGCGACCTGCGACGGGCTGAGCTCCTCGCCGGCCTGCTGGCGCAGCCACCGTGCGGTGCGCGCGATCGCCAGGCGCAGCCTGACCGCGAGGTCGGCTTGGGAACTCGTTCGCATTGATAATTAGCTTAGCAAACCACCTGCGGGGGCTCAGCACACGAGTGGGCGGGATCAGGCGGGCGACGGGACCCGCGAACGCGCCACGCGCACGGCTACCGCGGCGGCGGCGAGCGCGACGGCGACCGGCAGCGTCGACGGCAGCAGTTCGCCGCTCGACGACAGCGCGTACTGCACGAGCGCGAAGGCGGTCGTGCCGGCGGCGATCGCCCGCTGCCGCGACGGCCAGCGCGCCGCGATCGCGCCCGCGAGCCCGGCGATGAAGAAGTCGCCGTAGCCGATAGTCATCGAGCCGAGCACGGGCTGGGCGAAGTCGGGGATCTCCCCCAGATGCGCGTCGAGCAGCGCGGCCGTCGCCGCGCGGATCCCGCCGGCGTGGAGCAGCACGAGGTCCAGAGCGGCGACGAGCATGGCGGCGAGCGCGAGATCGCGGCCGCGCGCCGAAGCGGCGAGCAGCGAGCCGAGCGCCACGCAGCTGAGCATGACGAGGGCAAGGATGGCCAGCTCGCCCGGCAGCCCCCGGTCGATGGCGGCGACCAGCAGCAGCGGCAGGACGAGCAGCGCGGCTTGGGGGCGACCACCGCGCGCGAACGCGGCGATGGCGAGCGCGCCGAGTAGCGGCACGAGCACGAACGCGAGCGCGACGACCGCCACGCCGAGCGACGGGCGCAGTGCCAGCGCGGCGACGGTGGCCGTGAACGCGGCGGGCGGCAGCGCCGCCGCCCAGGAGCGAGGAATGCGAGGGCCGACCCGTCGTGGGCGGCGCGGGAGGACGACGGTCAGCCCCTGGGCAACCGCCAGCGCCGTGCACGTGGAGATGTCGACCGCTCCGTATCCGTGAAAGAGAGCGGGCATCAGATGAGGCAGGCGGGCTACCCAATCCGCGGTAGGTACGAAACAACGGACCTGTGCGGCGCGGACAGCCGTAGTGAGCGACATGGAGCTCGATCGGCGCGCGTTCATCGGCCTCGGCGCGGCGGCGCTCCCGGTCATCGCCGGGCTCCGCGCGCCTCGGCGCCGCGACGCGCTCGCGTTCGTCACCTCCGACACCGAAGCGCACGTCGTCGTCGTGTCGCTGGGCGACGGGCGGGTCGTGCGCCGCGTCCGCACCGCCGACGATCCGCGCGGCATCGAGACGGGACCCGGCGGGCACGTCGTCGTCGCGCACCCGGCGATCGGCGCGCTCTCGCTGCTGACCGCACGCCCGCCGCGGATGCGGCGCGTGGTGCGAGGGCTGGGTGCGCCGCGCTACGCGGCGATCGCACCCGACGGCGCGCACGCGTTCGTGACCGACGGCGCGCGCGGCGAGGTGGTGGTCGTCGACCTGCGCCGCGGCCGGATCGTCGCGGGCGTCGAGGTCGGCGCCGGGGCGCGCCACGTCACCCTCGACCCGGCCGGGCACACACTCTGGGCGGCCCTCGGTTCGAGCGCGGCCGCGCTCGCCGTCGTCGACGTCGCCGACCCGCTGCGCCCGCGGCTGCGCCGGCGCGTGCGCCCGCCGTTCCTCGCGCACGACGTCGCGTTCTCGCCGAGCGGACGGCGCGTGTGGGTCACCGCCGGCCGCGAGCGGCGGATCGCCGTGCTGCCCGCGCGCGGTGGACGCGCCGTGCTGCTCGGCGCGGACGACGCCCCCCAGCACGTGAGCTTCGGCCACGGCGTCGCGTTCGTCGCCAGCGGCGACGGCGCGAGCGTCCGCGCGCACGACCTGCGCGACGGGCGCGTGCGCCATGTCGCCCGCGTGCCGTACGGCTCGTACAACCTGCAGGCGGGCGCCGGCGTCGTCGTCACGCCGTCGCTGTCGCGCGGGACGCTGACGGTCCTCGATCGGAGCGGACGCGTGCGCCGGGAGTTGAAAATCAACCGGGCCGCTCACGACGCCGCGATTTCCCGATGATCGGCGTTAAACGCACGCCAAAAGGGGGTACCTGAGCGACATCCATCGTGGAGGGTGCCGTGTCAGCTTTTCAGCTCACGGTCCAGCACCCCGACTTCGACACCGTGCATGTGACCGTGTGCGGCTCGCTCGACTTGGTGCGGGCATACGACTTTGACGACGAGATGCGTCGCATCGAGCGCACCGCGCCCGGGAGGTTGCTGATCGACCTGCGTGAGCTCGAGTTCCTCGATACCACGGGGCTGGCTCGACTCCTCGCGGTGAGACGCCGCTGCCGCCGCGCCGGGCGCCGGCTCGTGCTCGTGCGCGGCAGCCGCGGCGTCCAGAAGCTGTTCGCGGCGACGTCGCTCGAAGAGCAGTTCGAGCTGGT
>DATFRW010000029.1:0-19790 GCA_035262945.1 Solirubrobacteraceae bacterium | reverse complement strand
CCCGCACGCGCGCCCCTTCGACGAACGACCCCATGACGGTCTCCTCGGCCAGCGGCGCTCCGCCGAAGACGCGCGCGTGCATCACCGCGGGGTTGACCGCATGGGGCCGGATGAGCGTCCGCCGCGCCGCCGGGGACAGGCCCGCCGCCTCGGCGAGGTAGTCGATCGCCTCGGTGATCCCCTGCGCGTCGACCGGCAGCGATGCCTGGATATCACGCGGGAGCTCAGAGAGGAGCGCGGCGTGATTCGCCGAGGCGTTGGCGAGCATGGACTCGACACGGGCGCGATGCGTCATCGTCCGAATTGTCATCGCAACCCGCCCGGCATCACGTCGTCGCCGTGAGCGCTCCCGCCTCGTCGATGGCCAGGTTCCGGTCGACGCCGTGCGACACCACGGTCTGCCCGGGCTCGAGCTCGAGGCGCTCCCCGTCGAGCGTGACCTCGACGCGGTCGGCCTCGAAGGAGACGAAGTCCCCGATGGCCGCCATGTCGTCGAACGGCGCGCGATAGGACCACGCGGCGTGGATGGCGCCGTCGATGTCGTAGTAGGAGGCGACGCCCTTGTAGGGGCAGAAGGTCTGCAGGTCCACCGGCGTCAGTGCCTCGTCGATGACGTCGTCGCGGGGCACGTACCACCGGGGGGCGAAGCCCGACTCGTAGAGCACCAGCGGGCTCGTCGTGTCGGCGACGACGCGATCGCCGGCACGAACGACGAGGTGCCGCGACGCCTGCCGGATGTCGATGCGGTGATACGGATCGGCGGCGTGGCCGAGGATCCGGTCGTCCTCCTCGTAGAACGCGTCCATCGCACCCCAGGCCAGGGCGACCTTGTCGCGCAGGATGTCGGCGTGATCGGGGAGCGCGACGTGCTGCCAGGCGCCGCGCGGGGCATGGCGCGTGCCGCCGGCGACCTCGAACCAGACGGTCTCGCCGAGCTCGGGATGCTGGGTGCGCCGGTCCCCCGGCAGCAGCGCGCCCTCGGCGAAGTCGGCGATCGGGAAGTACGCGACCGGGTAGCGGCCCGGCTCGAAGAGCAGGACCGCGTCGTCGCTCTGGACGACGGTGCGCCCGCCGAGCTCCGCGCGCATTTGCCGGCGCAGCGGCTCGGCGTAGAGCACGCGCTCGGGCATGCCGGGCACCAGGAACTGCCCGTTGGGGTTTCGGCCGAGCGGCCCTTGCTGCCATGAGAGACCCATCGTGTGCTCAGCGCTCCGATTGTGGGGGAACCGTCGTGAGCATTCGTCGCGCGGCGCGCGGCCGTCTTACCTACGATCCCGCGGGTGTCGGTTGCCGGCGACCGAGCGTCGCGCCGATGGGTCGAGCACCTGCGCGCTGACCATCCGCGCCACGAGCACGCGACCGCGAAGCTCCACGACGTGCTCCAGCGCGCGGCGTTCCACGAGCTGCACCGGCGTCGCGGGCAGCTCGGCGCGCTGTCGGGCCCGGAGTTCGACGACGTCGCACAGCAGTGCGCCGACGACGCGATGATGAAGATCCTTGCGCGGCTCGACGACTTCGAGGGCCTCAGCCGCTTCACGACGTGGGCCTACAAGTTCGTGATCTTCGAGGTCTCGACCAAGGTCGCGCGACACGCGTGGCGCCGCCATCCGCCGAGCGCCGAGGAGCTCGTGTGGGAGCACGTCCCCGACACGCTCGCGATCAGGCCCGGTGACCAGGCCGAGCGCCGCGAGCAGCTCGACGCGCTGGTGAAGGCCGTCGACGACGACCTGACCCCCCGCCAGCGCGAGGTCTTCGTCGCGATCGCACTGAACGACGTCGCCATCGACGTGCTGGCGCTGCAGCTGGACTCCAATCGCAACGCGATCTACAAGAACCTCTTCGACGCCAGACGCAAGCTCCGCGCCAGCCTGGCCGCCGCCGGCCACCCGCTGAGCGACGAGGACGGACGCGCATGACCAGCGGTAAGACGCGCGGCCGCGACGCGACTCATCTCAGTGACCGAGAGGAGCGCGACCATGACCCTCAAGCACACGACCCGAAGCCTCACCCGCCGCCTGCGCCCGTCGCCGGAGCGCTTCGCCGCGGCTGCCGCGCTGCAGGACCCGAACCTCCTGTTGCAGCTGCGGGCCGCGCAGTCGAACGGCAAGCGCCCGGCACCGGCTCCGAAGCCGCGCCCGAGGCAGCGCCGCAGCCGGGAGGCCGGCGCAGCGTTACTGCTGGTCGCGGCAGTGGCGCTCGCGCTGGCGTGGTCGAACTCGCCGTGGCACGCGACCTACGAGTCGTTCTGGGGTGCCAGGGTCGGCGCGACGATCGGGCCGTGGACGCTGGGCGCCGACCTGCGCACCTGGATCGACGAGGGCCTCATGACCCTGTTCTTCCTCGTCGTGGGACTCGAGGCCAAGCGCGAGCGCGACCTCGGATCGCTGCGAGAGGGACGGCGGCTGACCGTGCCGGTGCTTGCCGGGCTGGCCGGGATCCTCGCCTCGGCGACCGTGTACCTGGCGGTGACCGCGGGCGCGACCGGCGTCGGCGCCGGCGGTTGGGGCGTCGCGATCTCGACCGACACCGCGCTCGCGCTGGGCGCGCTGGCCATCGCCGCGGGCCCTCGCGGCGACGGGCTGCGCGTCTTCATGCTCACGCTGCTGGTCGTCGACGACGTCGTCGCCCTGCTGGTGATCAGCTTCGTCTACCCGGGCCGGATCGACCCAGCCGCGGTGGCGATCGCCGTCGCATTGTTCGCGCTGCTGATGACCATGCGCACGGTCGCCGGCCGCCAGTTCCGCGCGCGCGGCACGTCCCACGCGCTCTTCACGCCGCTCTCGGTACTCACCGGCATCGCGCTGTGGCTCGCGTTGTTCGAATCCGGGATCGATCCGGTGGTGAGCGGCCTGCTGATCGGGTTGCTGACCAACGCGTACGAGCCCAAGCCGGAGGGGCCCGCGCCGATCTCACCGAACGATCGGATCCGGCATCGGCTGCATCCGTTGACGAGCCTGGTCGTCGTCCCGGTCTTCGCGCTGGCCAACGCCGGCCTGCACGTCGACCACCATCTCCTCGCCTCGGCCGTGACCTCGCCGATCACCTGGGGCATCGTGCTGGCCTATCTGGTCGGCAAGCCGATCGGCATCGTGATCGCGTCGTGGGCGGCATCGAAGGGCACGAGCGGTCGCGCGGTGCTCAGCCTCAGCCGCCTCGAGTTGCGCGGCACGGCGCTGTCGGCGGGCATCGGGTTCACCGCGTCGCTGCTGATCGCCTCGCGCGCCTTCAACGGCGCCCTGCTCGACCAGGCTAAGGTCGGCATCCTGGCCACCGCGCTCCTGACCCCGGCGCTCACGGTGCTGGCGCTCGCCTCGCTGCGGCGCCCCCGCCGTGTCCTGACCACCTCACCCTGCACGGCATGACGGTCGGCCGGCTGCTCTCGGTCAATGTCGGCGGCCCGCGCGAGGTCGCGTGGCAGGGCAAGACCGTCCGCACGGCGATCTGGAAGGAGCCGGTCGACGGGCCGCGGATGGTCCGGCGGATCAACATCGACGGCGACGACCAGGCCGATCGGCTCGCCCACGGCGGCGAGCACCGCGCCGTCTTCGTCTACCAGATCGAGTCCTACCGCTACTGGCAGCGGGAGCTCGGCCGCGACGACTTCGGATACGGGCAGTTCGGCGAGAACTTCACGGTCGAGGGACTCGCCGACGACGAGGTCTGCGTCGGCGACCGCTACCGGATCGGCGCCGCGCTGTTCGAGGTCACCCAGCCGCGCGTCACCTGCTACCGCGTGGGCATCCGGATGGACGACCCGGCGATGCCCTCGCTGCTCGTCGCGCACCATCGCCCCGGCTTCTATCTGCGCGTCCTCGAGGAGGGCCCGGTGCAGGCCGGCGACCAGATCGTGAAGGTCGCCGACGGACCCGAGCGCCTGACGATCGCGCAGATCGACGCGCTCCTCTACCTCCCCAACAAGTCGCGCGCGCTGATGGAACGAGCGCTGCGCGTGCCGGCGCTGAGCGAGGGCTGGCAGGGCAGCTTTCGCGAACTGCTCGCCAAGCCCGAGGGCGACGCGTCGTCGGCGCCCGCGTGGCCCGGCTTCAAGCCGCTGCGGGTCGCCGAGGTGCGTCGCGAGAGCGCGACGATCAGCTCGTTCCGGCTCGTGTCAGCCGACGGCGAACCGGCGAGCCCGAACGTGCAGCCCGGGCAGTACCTCACCGTCCGCGTGCAGCCCGATGCCGACGCGCCGCCACTGACGCGCAGCTACTCGCTCTCCGACGTCCTCGGCGAGCGCGGCTACCGCATCAGCGTCAAGCGCGAGGGCGCTGCGAGCCGCTACCTGCATGCGCACGTGAAGGTCGGCGACGTCCTCGACGTCGCCGCCCCGCGCGGCAGCTTCGTCCTGCGCGACGGGGATCGCCCGGTCGTGCTGGTCAGCGCCGGCGTCGGCGCGACGCCGGTCCTCGCGATGCTCCACGCCCTCGCCCGGGGGCACAGCGCGCGGCCGGTGTGGTGGGTGCACGGCGCGCGCAACCGCGACGCGCACGCCTTCGGCGCGGAGGTCGACGCGCTCCTCGGCACGCTTGCCGACGGCCATCGCGTGGTCGCCTACAGCCGTCCCGCTGACGGCGACGCGATCGGCGCCGACTATGACGTCGCCGGACGCGTCGACCTCGCCGTCCTCGATCAGGCGGGCGTCCCCACGGACGGCGATTACTACCTGTGCGGGCCCGACGGCTTCATGCGCGCGATCGGCGCGGCGCTGACCGCTCGCGGCGTCAAGCCCGAGCACATCGCGACCGAGGCCTTCGGCGCGGTGCCCGTCTACGCGTCCGGGCTGGTCAAGAGCGGCGACCGCGCGCCGCACGCCCCGGACGGCCCGCCGGGCAGCGGGCCACTGGTCACCTTCGTCCGCAGCAGCCTGGCGGTGCCGTGGGACGACCGCTTCCCGAACCTCATCGACCTCGCCGAGGCCTGCGACGTCCCGGTCGGCTTCGGGTGCCGCCAAGGCGTGTGCCACAACTGCGAGAGCGGCCTGGTCGCGGGCGCCGTCGCCTACAACCCCGAGCCCCTCGAAGCGCCGCCCGACGGCCGGGTCCTCGTCTGCGTCAGCCGGCCGGTGTCGGCGCTCGACCTCGACCTGTGAGGCGCGGTCAGTAGACCTGCGGGACGAAGGTCTGCTCGTTGAGCGGCGGGCGGACGTAGGTGTCGTCGGGTCCGCGCGGCGGCAGCTTCAGCGGCGGCGGAGTCAGGTCCTGATAGGGGACGAGCGAGAGCAGGTGCGCGATGCAGTTCAGCCGCGCACGGCGCTTGTCGTCGGCGTCGACGACGTACCAGGGCGCGTGCTTGATGTCCGTGTAGCGGAACATCTCGTCCTTGGCGCGCGAGTAGTCGACCCAGCGCGCGCGACTCTCGATGTCCATGGGGCTCAGCTTCCAGCGGCGCACCGGGTCCTTGGAGCGGGCCTGGAAGCGACGCTCCTGTTCCTCGTCCGAGACCGAGAACCAGTATTTGATGAGCTGGATCCCCGAGCGCACCAGCATCCGCTCGTACTCCGGGCACGAGCGCATGAACTCCTCGTACTCCTGCTCGGTGCAGAAGCCCATGACGCGCTCGACGCCCGCGCGGTTGTACCACGAGCGATCGAACAGGACGATCTCGCCGGCGGCGGGCAGGTGCGCGGCGTAGCGCTGGAAGTACCACTGGGTCTTCTCGCGCTCGGTCGGCGCCGGGAGCGCGACCACGCGGCACACACGCGGGTTCGTCCGCTCGGTGATCCGCTTGATCACCCCGCCCTTGCCGGCCGCATCGCGCCCCTCGAAGATCACGAGGATCTTCAGGCCCTCGGCCTTGACGTACTCCTGCATGATCACGAGCTCGCGCTGAAGGCGGCGAAGCGCCTTGTCGAACTCTTTGCGAGACAGCTGGTTCATCCCGCGGGCGATCCTAGACCGATCTCCGGGTCTGGGCCAGAGTCGAGCTCGTCAGGCGGTGACGCGCGCCGACGCGGCCTCGAGGATGAGGTGGGCAGGCCGTGCAGCAGCGAAAACCAGACAGAGGGCCGAGTTGCGACAGGGGTCAGTCGCGCCGGTAGATCTCGTCCGTCGGCGGCACGGCCACGGCGCGCCCGGTGACGATCCGAAGCTCCTCCGCCACGCGCGGCAGCGCGGCCGCCACCACAGCGGGGTCGGGTCGCCCGTCGCGCTTGAAGTACGGGCCGACGTAGCGGTTGTAGAAGTCGCGCGCCGAGGCGTCGTCGGTCGCGGGGAGCAGCCGGCGGACGTGGTCGGCGCCGAGCGCCGGGTCGTCGAGCAGGGTTCGAAGCGCGCGGAGGTTGGCCCGCACGAGCGACCCGACCCGCGGGTCGTCGAGCGCCAGCACGCTCGGGTCGACCGCCACGCCGGTGGTCGGGATCTGCAGCTCGTCGCCGAAGAACAGGAGCAGGCGCAGGCCCTCCTCGGCCTCGAGCTGTTGCGGCGACAGCGTGCTGCCGATCACCGCGGCATCGAGCGCGCCGCTCTTCAGCAGGCGCACGTGCTCGGCGTAGTCGCCCGGATGCATCGGGATCGCCTCGATGTCCTCGTCGGGGTCGAGGCCCCGGCCCCGGAGGATGATCCGGGCGAAGCAGCCCGGCGCCACGAGCGCCGGGTGCATCGCCACCTTGCGACCGCGCAGCTCGGACACGTCGGCGAACTCGGCGTGCGCCATCAGCCAGAACAGCGGGCGCTCGGTGTTGACGCAGAGCATGGTCCACGGGGTCCCGGCGAGCAGCCTGATGAGCAGCGTGCGCCCGAGGCCGACCACCGCGGCCCCGCGCAGGCGATCGTCGTCCCAGCGCACGCCGTCCCGTACCGACACGTCCACGCCCTCGTCCGCGTAGTAGCCGAGCTCGGCCGCGACCGAGTAGACGACCTCCTCGTGGGCGCCGAGGCCCACGTAGGCGAACTCGAGCTCAGCCACGCGTGATCACGACGAGGACCTCGCGCCCGAACCAGTCGAGGCTCTCGAGCAGCTCCGCCTCGCTGGAGCCGGGCAGCTCGACGATGAGGTGCGAGACGCCCACCTGCTCGAGCTCTGCCACCGTCTCTGCGATCGCGCTGGGATCGCCGTGCAGCACCCTGTCCCGCTCGCCCTCGGGTGCCGAAGAGGAGCGCAGCACCTTGCGGCGCGTCGCCACGGCGACGTCGTCCGGGGCGCGCCCGGCACGCTCGCACTCCGCGTGCAGCTGCGGGATCCGCTGCCGCAGCTCGTCCGTCGTGAGATGCGACGGGTGCCACGCGTCGCCCGATCGTGCGGCGCGCCGCATGGCGGCATCGCTGCGTCCACCGATCCACAGCGGTGGATGCGGCCGCTGCACGGGCTCCGGCAGGAACGCGACGCTGTCGCCGGCGCACAACGCCTTGAACACCGCGATCGCCTCGTCCGTACGCCGGCCGCGCTGCCGGTACGGCACGCCCACCGCCTCGAACTCGCCCTCCAGCCATCCGACGCCCACGCCGAACACGAAACGCCCGCCGGAGAGCCCGTCGAGCGAGACCACCTGCTTGGCCGCCACGATGGGATGGCGCAGCGGGAGCAGGTAGACCGACGTGCCGAGCAGCACGCGGTCGGTCGCGGCGGCGAGGTACGCCAGCGTGATCAACGGGTCGTAGATGTTCTGCCCGCGCTGCTGGCCGTAGGCGGCGGCGTAGGCCGGCTCGGCCTCGGCGCCGTCGGGCGCGCTGGGCATCACGACGTGGTCGTTGCACCAGATCGAGTCGAACCCGAGATCCTCCGCCGTCCGGGCAACCGCTTCGATCGTCGTGCGCTCGGCCAGCGTCTCGTGGACGTTCGGGACCGTGACTCCGATACGCATGCGTTCCCCCGGCACTCTATGCAGAGTCGCCCGCGGAACCGGTGGCGCCCCCGTGGGGTACAGAGGGACATGCGGCCCCAGCGCGCAGCCGTCGTCATGCCGGCGCTTGCCGTCGTGCTCGCGGCGTGCGGGGGCAGCGACCGCGACCGGCGCGAGCCGCTCGCCCTCCAGACGCCGCGGGCCGCGCACACCGCGACCGTGCTGCCGGACGGCACGGTCCTGCTGGCGGGCGGCTGCGCGACCGACGGCTGCAGCACCGCGACCGCTACCACCGAGGTCTACGACCCGCGCAGCGATCGCCTCTCACCAGGGCCTCGTCTCACACGCGCGCGCGACGCGCACACCGCGACACGGCTGCGCGATGGGCGCGTCGCCCTGATCGGCGGGTACGCGCGAGAGGGCACCGGCGCGCTGGCGAGCGCCGAGCTCTGCAACCGCTCCGGCTGCCGCGCGACCGGGTCGCTCGCGACTCCGCGCGGCGGGCACGCGGCGGTCGCCCTCCGGGATGGGCGCGTGCTGGTCATGGGCGGCGACGGCGCGCTGGCGACCACGGAGGTCTGCGACACCGCCTGCACCCGGTTCGGGCCCGGGCCGCGCCTGCTCCACGGGCGCCAGGGGCACACCGCCACGCTGCTCCCGGACGGCCGCGTGCTCGTCGTCGGAGGCTACGGGCGCGCGGGCCGTGCTATCGGTGCCGCCGAGATCTTCGACCCGTCAACCGCCCGGTTCGCCCCCGCGGGCAGGCTGCGCACGGCGCGCGGCAAGCACGCCGCGGTCTTGCTCGCCGACGGGCGCGTGCTGGTCATCGGCGGCAGCGAGGACACCGAGACGCGCGAGCGGCTCGCGTCGACCGAGATCTACGACCCGGCGGCCGGCCGCTTCACCGCCGGTCCCGCGCTGCGCACCCCGCGCTACAAGCTGCCCGGCGCGGTAGCGCTGCTCCGCGACGGCCGCGTGCTCGTCGGAGGGGACAGCAGCGCGCCCGAGATCCTCGACGTGGCCGCCGGCCGGTCCGAGCCGGTCGCGCGCGCCGTTCCGGCGGGCGCGTTCGCCACCGCGACGCCGGTCGGCGGCGGCCGCACGCTCTTCGCCGGCGGCTACGACAACGAGATCGCGATCTCGGGCGCCGCGTTCGTCGTCCGCGCCGGGTAGAGGTCAGCGCTGCCGGGTGCGCGGGTCGGGGCGGAAGCTGCTGGGCTCTTCCAGCCGCCGTTCCAGGTCCGGCGGGTATGCGCCGCCGATCTCCTCGAGGTCCCAGCCCGGCTCGAACTTCCCGTACTGGTAGCTCCAGCTCCCGGCGATCAGCGGTCCGTTCGATGTCTTGACGGACCGCAGCGAGACGCGCCCGGCGTCGTAGAGCGTTCGGTGCGAGGGCCCCTGCGTCCACCACCCTTGGAAGACGCCGCGAACGATGTCGCCGGTGATGGTGCCGTCGTGGTAGCGGTAGACCCCGCGAAGCTGGGTGTCGCCGCGCGTGCAGTTGCGCACCGTATGGCGCGCGTTGTCGTCGTAGCAACGCAGGATGAGGGTGCCGTAGGCGTCGGAGTTGTAGACGCCCTGCAGGCTCTGCGCGGTCAGCGGCACCACCTTGTCACCGGGCTTGGGTCGGTACGCGAGCTGGTCGCTCCAGAACCGCGCGAGGTCGTCCTGTTTGAACGGCGCGTTGCTGACCGACACCTGTCCCGCGAAGGGGTAGTTGAGGATGACCGTCAGCAGGAACGCCGACGTGACGACCATCGACAAAGTGCCCATGAAGACGAGCCCGGCGACCGGTTTGAGGTGCGGGCGATACTCGAGCACGAGCAGCAGCACGAGGCCGACGAGGACGAGCACGCGCAGCATCGTCGGAAGGTCGGCCTGGGCGATGTTCAGCCGATCGCGGCGCTGGGTGCCCACCTCGTGCAGGTCGTCCAGCGCCTGGCTGTAGGACTCGGTTTGCGCGGCGCCCTCGGGCTTGACCTGCCCGTACTCGGCGTACATGCCCTCCAGCGCGGCGGTCGCCTGCGCGCTGGCCTTGCCGTCCTTCATCGTCTTCCACTCGTCGTCGGCCACGGCATGCACGTACGCCGACACGGAGTCGTCCAGCCGGGGCCGGTCGCCCTCCGGGAGCGCGTCGTTGGCCCGCACGAGTTCGGCGATCGTCGTGGCCTCCGACGCGACGGCCGACTCGGCGTTGCTCATCTCGTCGAGCACGGCGGCGATGACGAACGCGAGGATCAGCGCGAAGATCAGCTCGTAGACCACCCGCAGGCTGTCGGCGACGGGCTCGAACTGGCTGTCGGCCAGCTGCGGGAACAACCGCCGCGCCAGCAGCACGGCGCCGATGGTGAGCAGCACCGAGCCGCCGACGCCGATCAGGACGATCTCGACCGTCGAGAAGGAATTCAGGATCGAGCGTGCCACCCCGGGCGATCACACCGCAGGGGCGGTAGGCGGACAACCCGGGAGGGGCATGTCTGCCCGAAGGTCTGCCCGTTTCGCGGTGCCGGTCGGTCAACGCCAGGCGGCGAGGACGCCGCGGTCCACGCGTTCGCCCGCGGCACGCTCGACGCTGGTGAGCCCCGCCCACGCGCCGACCCGCAGCGCGATCGGGCTCATCTCGCTCTGGGACATCGGCGCCGTGTGCGGGACGATGACCTGCACCTGCGCGTCGCGGTGCGTGGTGAGCCCGGCGGGCAGCGCGGCCAGCTGGCGTTCGTAGCTGCCGCCGGGCACGACCGGCATCGATCGGGTCTCCGGGTGCGCGCGGCGCAGCCAGCTGAGCACCGCCCGCTCGACGTGGCGGTGGCGCCTGAGGGTCGGGCCGTCGGGGCGCGTGCGCAGCACCACGATGTGCGTCGCACCGTCGGCGGCCGCCAGCTCGACCGGCAGCGGGCTCAGCAGACCGCCGTCATAGAGGCGGCAGCCGTTGAGGCGCACGGGCGGGCCGCTGAGCAGCGGCACCCGCGCCGCGGCGCGCAGCCGTTCGATGAGCGGGCCGTGCGCGCGCTCGAGCGCCCGGTGCTCGAGGCAGGTGGCGAGCACGTGGAATTCGGGCCGGGCGCGCTCGACGGCGGCGACGTCGAGGCGCTTTCGCCGCGCGACGATCTCGTCCATCGCCTTGTCCAGCGCGATGGGCGGGCGGGCGGCGAGGATCCGGCGCGCCCGGACGAAATGCGCGTTAGGCAGGTCGTCGAAGTAGATGGTCGTGCCGAGGGCCGCCTGGCCCGCCAGCATGTACGCGCACGCCACGGCGCCGGCGGACACTCCGTAGACCGCGTCGAACCGCTGGGCGAGGCGTAGGTGCTCGAGGGCCGTGACCGCCCCCGCGGAGATGACGCCGCGCATGCAGCCGCCTTCGACGACCAGCGCCACGCGATGCTCGTCGCTTGTACCCGCGCGGCGCGCGCGGAGCACGTCCATGGGCGTCGGCTTCATCGGTCCTACCAACCAACGCATGCGCGGGCCGCGCGCTCACGCCGACTTGTGATCCGCGCCGAGACGCCTATCGTCCCCGCTATGGAACGCTGGGGGTCGCATCCGGAACGCGAGCACTTCGGAGAGGCCGACCTCGGGCACGCCCAGTCGTCGCACCCGCGCAACGATCCCGACATGATCGAGCCCGACGCCGATCCCCTCGACACGGACGTCGAAGACGCGGACCTCTTCCTCGGCTGGGACGACGACGAAGACGACGCCGGAAGCTGACGCCGCCGGATCAGGGCACGAGATCCCGCGCGATCTCGTAGACCTCGTCGGCCGGCAGGCCCGCCGCCGTCGCGTGGGCGCGCACGCGCTGCGCGGTCGGCGCCGCGTAGACGCAGTACGAGGTCAGCCCCTCGGGTGTGCGCACGACGTGTGAGTGCTCCCACACGATGTCGGGGAACTGATCGTCGCGGACGTGGCGTGAGAGGTCGGCGGCAGCCTCGAGCTGCGTTTCGCTGACGTCCCCGAGGACACGGCGGATGAGATAGCGAGGCATGGTCGGAGGCGGCGCAGTCTGACAATGTGGGGCCGTGAAGACCAGCGTCAGCTTGCTCGGCTCGCCGGCGATCCTCCGCGACGGGCAGCCGGCGCCGGCTCCGAAGGGCCGGAAGACGTGGGCGCTGCTTGCCTATCTGCTGCTGTCCGACGGCCCGGCGAGCCGGCGCCATCTCGCCGAGCTGCTCTTCGCCGACGCCGACGATCCGCTCGGGACGCTGCGCTGGAATCTCGCGCAGCTGCGCCGGGCGCTCGACGGTGTGGCGACGATCGCGGGCGATCCGGTCGAGCTGATCCTCGCGCCGGACGTCGAGGTCGACGTTCGCGACGGGGCGCAGGCCGGCGGGGAGCTTCTCGAGGGGATGGAGTTCGGGGCCAGCCCGGCGTTCGAGTCATGGCTCGTGGTCGCGCGCGGCCGGTACGCCGGGCGCATCGTCGCCGTGCTCCACGACAGCGCCCTGGACGAGCTTGCCGCGGGCAACCCCGACCGGGCGGCGGAGCTCGCCGCTCGCCTCGTCGCCGTGGACCCCTTCGACGAGGGCCACCACGAGCTGCTCGTCCGCAGCCTCGCCGCCCGCGGCGACCGCGCCGGAGCGCTGTCGCAGGCCGAGGCGTGCCGGCGGCTGTTCCGCCGCGAGCTCGGCGTCGAGCCGTCGCCGGCCGTGCGGCGCGCCGCGGGGCCCGGGGTGGAGGGCGAGTCGGCGGCGGGCAGCCGCGCCGCGGCGCGGGCGCATCTGGACGCCGGCACCGCTGCCGTCGGCGCCGGCGCGGCCGAGCACGGCGTGGGCCTCATGCGCCAGGCCTGCGCCGAGGCGTCCGCGTCCGGCGACGGCGCGCTGCACGCGCGGTCGCTGCTCGCGCTCGGCAGCGCGCTGGTGCACGCCGTGCGCGGGCGCGACGAGGAGGGCGCCCTCTTCCTGCACGAGGCGCTTGCCGCCGCCGAGGCGGTCGGTGAGCGCGAGGTCCTGGTCGGCGCCCTGCGCGAGCTCGCGTACACCGACATCCAGGCGGGGCGCCGCTCGTCGGTCGAGGAGCGCCTGGCCCGCGCGACCCGGCTCGCCAACGCGGACTCCGAGCGCGCCGCCATCCTCGCCGTGCAGGGCATGAACCGCTCGGACATGGGCGACTACCCGGGCGCCTTCGCGGCCGTGGCCGCGTCGATCGAGCACGCGGAGCGCTGCGGGGACCGCCGCCAGGCCGCGTTCTCGCTGTCGCTGCTCGGGCGCGCCCACCTGCTGCGCGGCGACAGCGGCGAGGCGATCGTCGCCCTCGACCGCGCGCTGGAGCTGATCGACGCCGAGCGCTGGCTCGCCTTCCTGCCGTTCCCGGAGGCATTGCGCGGCGAGATCGACCTTGAGCGGGGCGACACCGCGCGTGCCGCCGAGCGGTTCGAGCGCGCCTTCGCGATGGCGTGCGATCTGCAGGACCCCTGCTGGGAGGGTCTCGCCGCCCGCAACCTCGGGCTGCTGCATCGCGCGCAGGGGCAGGCGGGAACCACCCGCACGTGGATGGACGAGGCGCGCGCCCGCTGCACGCGCCTCCCGGACCGCTACGTGTGGATGCAGGGCCACGTGCTCGACGCGGCGATCCAGGTCGAGCTCGACGACGGCACGGACGAGCGCGCGCCGCAGCTCATCCGCGCGCTCGGCGCGCTCGCGGCGCGGACCGAGATGCGCGAGCTCGTCGTGCGCAGCCTGCTGCACGCGTCGCGCATGGGGGACGACGGCGCCCTCGAGTCGGCTCGGATGCTCGCTGCCGAGATCGACAACCCCGCGCTGACCGCCCTGCTCGACGGGCGTTCCTAGCGTTCACACGGTCGCTCACACGCCCGCCGCCGATCATGGCGGCACCCAATCCGAAAGGCATCTCCCGTGAGCACCACCATCGCCATTGAGGCACTGAAGGAAGCGCACCGGCGGACCTGGGCCTCCGGCAACTACGCGCGCATCGCCGAGCTCGTCACCGACGTCGGTGAGCGCGTCGCGGAGCGCGCGGGCATCACCGCCGGCAGCGAGGTCCTGGACGTCGCCGCCGGCACCGGCAACGCGGCGATCCCGGCCGCGCAGGGGGGCGCGCAGGTGATCGCGTCCGACCTGACGCCCGAGCTCTTCACCGTCGGCCGGCAGCGGGCGGCCGACGCCGGCGTCGCGATCGAATGGATCGCCGCCGACGCCGAGGCGCTGCCGTTCGAGGACGCGCGGTTCGATCACGTCCTCTCCGCTCTCGGCGTCCAGTTCGCGCCCCGCCACGAGGTCGTCGCGAGCGAGCTCGTTCGCGTGTGCCGGCCGGGCGGGTCCATCGTCCTGGGCAACTGGGCGGCCGACGGCTTCATCGGCCGGTTCTGGACCATCATGGGGCCGTACATGCCCAAGCCGCCCGCGTACGCGTCGCCGCCCCCCGGCTGGGGCCGTGAGGAGCACGTCCGGGAGCTGTTCGCCGAGCACCCCGTCGAGCTCCGCTTCGAGCGCGCGTCGCTCGAGTTCGAGGCCGAATCGCCCGAGTTCTTCATCGACATGTTCGCCGACCTCTACGGCCCGCTCCTGCAGGCGCGCAACGCGCTCAGCGAGAGCGGCCGGTGGGCGGCGCTGCGCGACGACCTGATCGCCTTGAGCGCCGAGTCGAACGTCGACGGCAGCGGCGGCTTCCGGGCTCCCAGCGACTACCTGGTCATCGTCGCGCGCAAGGACTGAGCGTCAGCGTCGTCGACGCACGCGTGACGCGATCCAGGCGCGCCCCAGCAGCAACGCCGCGCCCGCGCCGCTGAGCACCGGCACCAGCGTCTCCTCGACGGGGACGCCCGCGATGTGAGCGACGATCACGTCGCGTCGTTGTTCGCGGCGGTGCTCAGGGCGCGGTCGACCTGATCCAGGAACTCCTGCGACGGCCCGGCCTCGTACGCGTCGTGCCAGTTCCACCACGTGTACGGCCGGGTCTGCGGGTAGCCCTCGGGCGAGTCCTCCCATTGCTCCTGGCGCCCGAGCGCGGTCATGTCGAGGTAACTCCAGGTGCTGCCGAGCGCCTCGTCGCCGCGGCTGTTGATGAGGTAGGTGCGGAAGATCCGGTCGCCGTCGCGGATGAACGCGTTGGTGCCGTGCCACTCGTCCACGTCGAAGTCCGCGTCGAACTCATCGGTGATCGTGTACCAGGGCATCCGCCAGCCCTTCCGCTCCTTCAGGCCCTCGATGGAGGCCTGCGGCGCGCGCGAGGCGAACGCGAGCGTCGTGTCGCGGGCGTTGAGATGCGCCACGTGCGCGACCTGGTCGGCCACCATCGAGCAGCCGACGCAGGCGTTCTCGGGCCAGCCCGCCACGCCGGGCTCGAAGAAGGCGCGGTAGACGACGAGCTGACGGCGCCCGGCGAACAGGTCGAGGAAACTCGCGGGACCGTTGGGCCCCTCGAAGCGGTAGTCCTTCTCCACGGCCATCCACGGCATCCGCCGGCGCTCGGCGGCGAGCGCGTCACGCGCGCGCGTCATCTGCTTCTCCTTGACCAGCAGGTCCGCGCGCGCGGCCTCCCAGTCCTGTGCTGACACGATCGGGGGGGTGTGCATGGTGGGATCTCCTGTCGTCGGCCGTCGTCTCGTCGAAGACATGCAACTAATGGTTGCGTAACGATAGCGTAAGCGCAACCTGCGGTTGCGCTTTCGGTCAGCGTGGCGAAGCGTGCGCGCGTTGGTTGAGGGCCCGCGCTCGCTCGCGCTCCCTCCCAACATGGACCCAGGCACGGGTGGCCTTCTTGAGCCGCTCGGCCGCCTCCACGGCATGGCCGGCGGCAAGGGCCACCTGTGCGCCCTCGAACATGAGCGACGCGGTGGCCTCGTGCAGATCTGCGGTCCGCTCATGCAATTCGGCGTTGGCGGCGAACAGCGTCGTCGGCGCGACCAGCTGACGAGCCACCGCGGTGGCCACCCTGTCGGCGTACCAGTCCATGATCTGCAGGTCGCGACCGCGGGGGCGGCGAGGGCGCCGGAAGTGGGTCGAGATCACGCCGCGCAGGCGGCCCGTGGGGTCGACGAGCGGCGTGGACTGAACGGCCCGGAACCCCGAGGCGGCCGCGATCTCTCGGTGCGGAGCGAAGGCCGGGTCCTCGTCGACGTCCACGATGACGGTCTGGGATCGTCGCCTGGCCGCTCGGCCGCAAGCGGACCCGTCGTCGTCGACGCGCGAGAAGTAGTCGAGGAACTCGCTGCTGAACCCGGACTCCGCGAGGATCGTGAGCCCGCCGGTCGCCGGGTTGACGAGCTGCACGTTGCCGAAGTCCGCATCAACCAGCGACATCGCTCCGTCAAGGGCCCGCTCGAGCGCGACGACGAGGCGCGGCGACTCGTCGACGCTCCGGCTGAGATCGTGGATCCGCTGCATCGCGCTCGGATCCTCGAGGCTCAAGCCGATCCGCACCGAGAACCGTTCGGCCCGCCGCGCCTCGTTCTCCCTTCCGTGCGCTCGAAGGATCGCCGCAGAACCGCGGAACCGCACTGCCAGCCGCGAGAGGTCCTGATCGAACACCTCGACCGGAGATCCTACGCCGGTCTGGTCCGTGGGCGCCCGCGTTTGGGGAGTGGTCCCGCGTGCTTCGGCATGCGCCCCTCGTCGCTGAGCGCGCGGCGCAGAATCAGCTCGACGTGGGCGTTGAGGCTGCGCAGCTCGTCGTTGGCCCAGCGCATCAGCGCGTCGTGGACCGACGGATCGACCCGCAGCAGGAGCTGCCGGCGGTCGCTCACGTATAGAGCGATCCGGTGTTGAGCACGGGCGACGCCGGCTGCTCGCCGCACAGCACGACCATGAGGTTGCTGGCCATGCTCGCCGTCCGCTCCTCGTCGAGGGACACGACGCCGTCGTCGCTGAGCCGGTTGAGCGCGAGCTCGACCATCCCCACGGCGCCCTCGACGATGCGCGAGCGGGCGGCGACGACGGCGTTGGCCTGCTGGCGGCGCAGCATCGCCTGAGCGATCTCCGGGGCGTACGCGAGGTGGGAGATCCGCACCTCGATGATCTCGACGCCCGCGATGGTGACCCGCTGGGCCACCTCCCGGGCGAGATCGGCGACGACGAGGTCGGTGGACCCGCGCAGCGACGTGCCGGCGCCGGTCGGCTCGTCGTAGGGGTGGCTGGTGGCGACGTGCCGGAGGGCCGACTCGGCCTGGATCGACACGAAGTCGGTGTAGTCGTCGACGGCATAGGTCGCCTTCGCGGTGTCGGCGACCTGCCAGACGACGATGGCGGCGATCTCCACCGGGCTCCCGTCGGCGTCGTTGACCTTCAGGTGGTTGGTCTCGAAGTTGCGGACGCGGACGCTGACCCGGCGTCGCACGGTCAGCGGCGTGATCCACCAGAACCCGGGCCGGCCGACCGTGCCGATGTAGCGGCCGAAGAACTGCACGACCGAGGTCTGGCCCGGCGGTACGACCACCAGCGAGGCGATGACCACGACGAAGACGACGATGGGCAGCCAGACCAGGCTCTTGTCGTCCTGCGCGCTGACGACCAGGCCCGCGACGCATGCGGCGAGCACCAGCACACCAAGCCAGCCGCTGACGGCGATCGCGGGACGTTGAGCGATATCGACGCGGGCTCCCTGGTGTCCGACGACGTCGGAGCTGGTCGGCGAAGCGGTGGTACTCACGGGAGGCTCCTTCTCTTGGACGCCCTGCGAGAAAAAGTGATATCAGATTTTTCGCGCCGCGCAAGTGCTTGCGCTCAGGACCTGCTGCCCGTCACGAGCCGCTCGCGGTCGAAGGCAGCGGAGACGACCCGCCAGCCGAGCCTGTTGCCGACGACGAGCGCGACTCCGAGGAGGATCGCCAGGCGAATCGACGGGTGGATCACGTTCAGCGAGATCAGCGTGGTCAGCGCGATGGTGGGGAGGCTCGCCAGGAGGCTGAGCTGCTGGGCGACACGTATGTCGCTCGCGCGCGTCGAGATGGCGATGGCGAGCCAGATCGACCAGCCGGCGATCAGCGGCGTGAAGATCACCTGGGCGAGGACGTCGGGGCCGGCGATGAGTGCCGACGGGACGCCTCGACGGGCGAACAGCTCGACGCACGCGATGAAGACCGCGAACACGGCGTAGGCAATCGCGACGGACGGCGCGAACACCGCCATCGCCTTGCTCAGTACGAGCTCCTCGCGGCGGATCGGTGTGCTGAGGACAGGCTCGAGCGTGCCCTGCTGGCGCTCGCCGACCACCGCGTACGCGGCGAGCGCCGCCGGCACGAGGGCCGGGATGGCAAGCAGGTACAGCAACTCGTGCCGGTCGCGGAGCTCGGCTGCCGCTCCCGACGAGACGGCGAAGACCGACACGAGCGGCTGGATGAGGAAGACGAGCGGGATGATCGCCATCCCGGCGACGAGCGAGGCGTTGCGCCGGTACTCCCGCAGCTCCTTGCGGAAGATCGCGCGGATGCGCCGCTTGCTCAGCTTCACGCCCGCTGCACCTCCGCGTCCTCGTCGATCATCTCGAGGTAGACGTCCTCGAGCGAGTGGCGCGCCTCGCCGATCGAGAGCACGTCGGCGTCGGCCGCCACGAGCGCGCGCGCCACGGCCGGCGCGGCGACCGCCGAGTCCGACACGGCAAGCACATAGCCGGCGGCGCCGTCCTCGCGCCAGCCGTCGACCGCCGGGAGCCCGCCGAAGATGTGATCGGGGTCCGCGAGCGGCGCGACCGTCTTGACCGCGAGCGTCCTGGTGAACAGCCGGTCGCGCAGCTCGTCCGGCCGCCCGATCGTGCGCAGCGTGGTGTTGAGGATGGCGACGCGGTCGCAGAGGCGCTCGGCCTCCTCGAGGCGGTGCGTCGTCAGGAAGATCGTCACGCCGCTCTGGCCGAGGCCGGCGATCAGCTCGTGCACGTCGCGCGTCGCGACGGGGTCGAGACCGGCGGTCGGCTCGTCCAGGAACAGCACTTGCGGGTCGCTGAGCAGCGCGCGCGCCAGCCCGACGCGCTGGCGCAGGCCCTTGGACAGCGTGCCGCACGGATCGTGCGCGCGGTCGGTCAGGTTGACGGCACGCAGCGCGCTGTCGATTCGCTCGGCCGGGTCGGGCACCTCGTAGAGGTCGGCGAAGCACTCGAGGTTCTCGAGCACGCTCAGGCGCAGGTACAGGCCCGGCGTCTCGGGCATGATCGCGATCCGCCGCCGGATCTCGACGCCGTTCTCGGGCGCGAGCGTGATGCCCGCGACCGTCGCCGATCCCGAGGTCGGCGCGATGAGCGTGCCGAGCGTCCGCACGGTCGTCGTCTTGCCGGCGCCGTTGGGGCCGAGGAACCCGAACACCTCGCCGTAGCCGATCTCGAACGAGAGGCCCTCGAACGCGACGCGATCGCCGAACCGCTTGCTGAGGTTCTGAACAGCGAGCGCCGGGGAGCGGTCCACGATCTGCGTTGTAGCGCGAGTCGCGATCCTCAGCGTCGCATGACCCCTGCGAGCGGATCGACGACGTCGTGTAGGCCGGAGTGGTCCGGAGCGCGGGCGCAGCAGTCCTTGAGCTGCTCGCTCGCGGCCAGGTCGCGCGGATAGGTGCGCAGCGCCTCGGCCTCCCCGAGGTCGACGAGCGCTCGCCAGCGGGCAGGCTCGCGGGCGAGGTACGCGTCAGCCTCGTACGTCCCGGCACCGTCAAGCGCCGCGACCTCGACGCGGTCGCGGACATACGGCCCGCGCGTCTCAAGGTCGTCGAGCACGGCGACGGCGTCGTCGCTGATGAGGAACAGGTCGCCCTCGACGCGCAGCGGCTCGAGGCCTGGCACGAGCGCGGCCATCCGATGGACGTACCGGCAGCCGGGGTTGCTGCACGCCGCGCGTCGCGGCACCACGACGGCATGCGCCAGCACCGTCCGCACGCGGGCGACCGGCTCGCCGAGCAGGTGGGCGAGCCGGCGATGGTGAACGTAGCCCTTCTGCGTCGTGCCGTAGGCGAAGTAGGGGACGGGATTCATCGGCCTATGGTGATCACCCGCCGCGGGTGATGACGGGTCACTCCGCGCGGCGTGAGCGTGGCGCGCATGTCAGCCCAAGGTCTCACGCCCGACCAGATGCAGGCCG
>DATFRW010000028.1:0-4715 GCA_035262945.1 Solirubrobacteraceae bacterium | reverse complement strand
ACGAGCTTGTGGTGGCGCAGGACGACCGCGCCGTCGGGGTCGAGCACGAAGCCGACGTTGAAGAAGCGCCCGGGGAACTCGGGATGGCGCGCCTTGGCCTGCGCCATCACGAAAACGCCCCACTTCCGCGCGAGCCGCCCGAGCTCGTCGGTCTCGGGCCCGGGGATGTCTATTGCGCAATCGCGCGCGAAGGTCTCGTGGTCGAGGTCGAGCACCTCGTCGTTGAAGCCCTGCAGCGCTCCCTCCGGCACCGCGACGAGGCGGACCGGCAGGTCGAGGCCCCCCAGCCACGTCGAGGCGGTGACGAGGTGGTCGAGGTGCTCGAGGTTGCGGCGGATGTCCTCGCGCCGACGGATCCCCCACATGGTGGGAACGAGCCCGATCGCCTGGTACGGCTCAATCATCTGCGTCTCCTCCCAGCGGACGTGCAAAGTAGGCCACGCCGGGGCGCCCGCCGTCAAGAACGTGAGCACGAGCACGCAGCGCGCCCACGTGTGGAGCACCGCACACACCGGCGCGCCCGGCCCGGAGAGGATCGCGCCCGTCCCCCAGGCCGCCACTGCTCCCCCCCGGCGGCCCGATCGTGAGGAGAGTCGTCGTGGAGACGTTCGAACGCCTCGAATCCGAGGTGCGCAGTTACTGCCGTCACTTCCCCCAGGTCTTCACGCGGGCAGTCGGCAGCCGCCTCACCGCCGAGGACGGCCGCGAGTACGTCGACTTCCTGGCCGGCGCTGGCGCTCTCAACTACGGCCACAACGACCCGCGGCTCAAGCAGCGTCTCGTCGACTACATCGCCGCCGACGGCATCACCCACGGCCTCGACATGGCGACCGCCGCGAAGCGCGAGTTCCTCGAGACCTTCGACGAGGTCATCCTTCACCCGCGCGGGCTCGACTACAAGATCCAGTTTCCGGGGCCGGGTGGCACCAACGCCGTCGAGGCCGCGCTCAAGCTCGCGCGCAAGGTGACCGGCCGCCAGGGCGTGATCGCCTTCACCAACGGCTTCCACGGCATGAGCCTGGGCGCGCTCGCGGCCAGCAGCAGCCTCGCCGCGCGCGCCGGCGCGCACGCCGGGCTGCACGACACGACGATCATGCCCTTCGACGGCTTCCTGGGCCGCGACGTCGACACGATCGACGTGCTCGAGCGCTACCTGACCAACGACCACAGCGGCCTCGAGAAGCCCGCGGCGTTCATCGTCGAGACGGTCCAGGGCGAGGGCGGCGTCAACGTCGCGCGCTCCAGGTGGCTGCACGGGCTGCAGCGCCTGGCCCGCGAGCACGGCGTGCTGCTCATCGTCGACGACATCCAGGCCGGCTGCGGGCGCTGCGGGTCGTTCTTCAGCTTCGAGGACGCGGGGATCACGCCGGACCTCGTCTGCCTGTCGAAGGCGATCAGCGGCCTCGGCCTTCCGATGGCCCTGACGCTCATCAGGCCGGACCTCGACCAGTGGGCCCCGGGCGAGCACAACGGCACCTTCCGCGGGCACAACCTCGCGTTCGTCACCGCGACCGCCGCGCTCGACTACTGGCGCTCCCCCGAGCTCGCCGAGCAGGTCGAGGTCAAGGGCGCGTTCGTCGCCGACCGCCTGCAGGAGATCGCCGTGCTGCACCCCGGAGTGGACACCGAGGTCCGCGGCCGCGGGTTGATGCAGGGCCTCGACCTCGGCGAGGACGGCCTCGCCCGCGACGTCGCCCGCCTCGCCTTCGACGAGGGGCTCGTCATCGAGACCGCCGGTCCCGGCGGCCGCGTGCTGAAGGTCATGCCGCCGCTCACGATCTCGCTCGACGATCTGGCGTTCGGGCTCGACGTGATCGAGTCGGCCCTCGACGCGGCGGCGCCCGCGGCCGGCTGGGGCGAGATCGACTGGCTCCAGGCCGCCTGATGGCCATGCACGAGTACGCCGCCGAGCCCGCGTTCCTCGACGGGTCAATGCAGAGCGTGGCCGCCTACGCGAGCGCGCTCGCGCTCGCGGCGCGCAGCGTGGGCGACGAGGTCTGCGGCGCGGGCTCGCCGCTCGCCGCGGTGACACCCGCCGAGCTCGACGAGCTGCTCGACATCGAGATCGCGCCCGAGCACGGCGCCGGGCTCGACGCGACGCTCCAGGACGTCCGTGAGCGGATCGTCCGCAACTCGGTGCTCGTCGCCCATCCGCTGTGCGCGGCGCACCTGCACTGCCCGCCGCTGCTCGCTGCGCTCGCCGCCGAGGCCGTCGTGTCCGCGACCAACCAGTCGCTGGACTCGTGGGACCAGGCGCCGGCCGCGACGCACCTCGAGCAGCGGCTCGTCGCCTGGCTCGCGGACGAGTACGGCCTGGGTGAGCGCGCCGACGGCGTGTTCACCAGCGGCGGCACGCAGTCCAACCTCATGGGGCTGCTGCTCGCCCGCGACCGTGCCGCCGCCCGCGCGGGGTGCTACATCGCCCGCGACGGGATCAGCGACATCGCGCGCCGGCTGCGCATCGTCTGCTCGTCGGCGGCGCACTTCTCGGTGCGCAAGTCGGCCCGGATCCTCGGGCTCGGCGACCAGGCCGTCGTCGAGGTCCCGGCGGACGAGGACGGCCGCCTCGACCCCGCGGACGTCGACGCCGCCATGCGCTCGATCGCCGATTGCGGGCTCACCCCGATGGCGCTCGTCGCCACTGCGGGGACGACGGACCTGGCCGCGATCGATCCCCTGGCGCCGCTCGCCGCGGTCGCGCAGGAGCACGGCGCGTGGTTCCACGTCGACGCGGCGGTCGGCGGGGCGCTCGTCCTCAGCCGGCGCGAGGCGCACCGCCTGCGCGGGATCGAGATGGCCGATTCGGTCACGGTCGACTTCCACAAGCTGTGGTTCCAGCCGATCAGCTGCGGGGCGTTCCTCGTGCGCGACGGCGCCTCGCTGGCCTCGGCGCGCCTGCATGCCGATTACCTCAACCCGGAGCCCGAGGACGACGACGAGGGCCTGCCGAACCTCGTCGACAAGTCCCTGCAGACCACGCGGCGGTTCGACGCGCTCAAGCTCTTCGTGTCGCTGCGCGCGCATGGGCGCGCGTTCTTCGGCGAGGCGCTCGAGGCGATCATCGACCTCGCCGCCGACGCCGCCCGCCTCGTCGATGCCCACCCGTGCCTCGAGCTCGCGCGCCCGGCGTCGCTCAACACGGTCCTGTTCCGCTACGCGCCGCAGCCGCTCGACGAACCGGAGCGACTGGACCGCATGAACGACGCGATCCGGATGTCGCTCCTTCAGTCGGGCCGCGCCGTCATCGCCCGCACCCGGCTGGAGGGGCGCACGTTCCTCAAGCTCACGCTGATGAACCCGGGGACGACGGCGGATGACGTGCGGGAACTGCTCGCGCTGGTGGTGGGCGCCGCAGGCCACGTGCCGGCCCCCGAGCTCGTGGCGCGGTGAACGAACGCCGCGCCCTGAGGTGGCTGCGCCGCTACGGGCCGGCCGAGCTGATCGCGCTTTTGGGAGCGCTCGCCGGCTATGTCCTGCTCGAGGCGGCGACCGACAGCCACGTCGCTGCGGCGTACGGCGCCGCGCTCGGCGACAACCTCGGCTACTACGGGTTCATCGTGGCGCGCGAGATCAGGGCGAAGGTCGCCGGGCGGCCGCATCGCGTACGGGGCGCGCTCCGCGTCTGCCGGGGCCTCGCACTCGAGTTCGGTCCCGCCGAGCTGCTGGACAGCACGATCGTCCGGCCCGCGTGCGTCGCCGTGGCGACCGGCACGTTCGGCATGGCGCTCGGCGTCCTCGTCGCCAAGGTGGCCGCCGACCTCGTCTTCTACGTGCCGGTGATCACGACCTTCGAGCTGCAGGGGCGCTTCGCGCATAGAAAAGCCCCGCCGGAGCGGGGCTCTTCCGTAGCAGGCCGGTAAGCCGGATTCTGTCGTTGGGCAGCCATCCATCTCTGCGGCCGACCTGGACCTTGGCGGGCCACCTGCAAACGGTCCTGCTTGGCCTTGCACCGGGTGGGGTTTGCCCAGCCGCCACGTCGCCGTGACGCTGGTGCGCTCTTACCGCACCATTTCACCCTTGCCTGTGCGGGGCTCTGCAGAGGCCCCGCCATCGGCGGTGTGTTTCTGTGGCACTTTCCCGCGGGTTTCCCCGGGTCGGTTCCCCGACCACCTTGCCCTGCGGTGTCCGGACTTTCCTCGACGGGTTGTCTCTCCCGCCGCGGCTGCCTGGCCTGCACGATCGAGAGTAGCGCTGGCCTGCGCCGCGCGCGAGTGCCGCGCCGTCCGGCCGCACGCGGCCGACTGGGCTGACTCCGGCGCCGACCTAACCGAGGGACGATCCGCAGCGGTGGCAGCGCCCGCCAACTGGCTGCGCGCCCGCGCCGTAGCGCGGCGCCATCTGCCCGCGGCACACCGGGCAGCTCACGGGCCGGTGGGCCGAGAGCTCGTCCCACGCGCCCGAGATGATGTGGTCGAGCGTGACCGCGTGCCGGGCCGCGCCGGCGCCCGCTGGGCGCTCGCCGCGCTCACCCGGACCGCGGCCGCGTGCGGCCGGCCCGCGCGACGCCGGCCCGCGCGAGCGATCGTCGCCGGGGTCGTCGAATAGGCTTGGGCGGTCGACGCTGAGGGTCAGGGTCGCCGCCATCAGGTCACGCTCCTGAACACACCCACGACGCGCCCGAGGATGCGGACCTCCTTGGACCGGATGGGCTCCATCTCCGCGTTCTCCGGCTGCAGCCGAATGTGGTCGATCTCGCGGAAGAAGCGCTTGACCGT
>DATFRW010000027.1:0-7284 GCA_035262945.1 Solirubrobacteraceae bacterium | reverse complement strand
CTGCACGGTGCCGGACCCCGGGGTCGCGCTGGCCGAGGCGCGCCGCGTGCTGCGGCCCGGCGGCGAGGTGCGGTTCTTCGAGCACGTCCGCTCCGCGTCGCCGCGCAAGGCGCGCGTCCAGGACGCGCTCGACCGCTGGGGAGTGTGGCCGCGCATGGTCGGCGGTTGCCACTGCGCGCGCGACACCGGCGCGGCCATCGCCGCCGCCGGCTTCACGATCGACCAGGAGCGCGACTTCAGCGTGGGACCGCGGTGGGGATTGACCGACCGCCACCTACTGGGGCGGGCGCGGCCCGCATGACCGTCGAAGACCTGCTCGCCGCCGCCCGCCGCCGTCTCGATCGGCTCGATCCCGCGCGGGCACGTGAGGCGATCGCGCGAGGGGCGCTGCTCATCGACATCCGGTCAGAGAGCCAGCGCGAGCGTGACGGCACGGTGCCCGGCAGCGTCTTCGTCCCGCGCAATGTCCTGGAATGGCGCTGCGATCCCGCGAGCGCGCACCGCGACCCACGTATCGACGGCCACGCCCATCAGCTGATCGTCATGTGCGACGAGGGCTATCAGTCCAGCCTGGCGGCGGCCACGCTGCACGACCTCGGGCTCTCGACCGGCACCGACCTGGCCGGAGGCTTCCAGGCCTGGCGGGGTGCCGGGCTCCCCGTGCAGGCCTACCGCGCGGACACGTAGCGGCTCGGCGCGGCCGCAAACGCACGCGCACACCCGTCCGAGCAGAAGTGGTACTCGTCGCCGCGGTACACGACGCGCTCGGTGGCGAGGTCCGGGTCGATTGCCATTCGGCACACCGGATCGACGGGCAGCGACGCGGGCGCATCGCCGCGGTCGAAGACGAGCTCGTAGAGAGCGATGGGCTCGCCGACGTGCTTGAAGCTGTGACGGCCGCGTGAGCGGACGGCGATCACGCCGCCGGCGGCGGTGTGCGTCGCCTCGGTGAGGAGGATCTCGCCGGCCTCGGCGACATCCGCGACCCGGGACGCGACGTTCACCGCCGCCCCGAACCAGTCGTCGCCGCGGCGGACCGCCGTGCCCGTGTGGATCCCCACGCCCACGCCGAGCGCCCGGTGGCGCGCTCCGTAGTCGCCGACGATCCGCGCGGCCAGCCGCGCTGCCGTGACGGCATCCGGCACCCGCAGCATCACCGCATCGCCGATCACCTTGATCTCCTCGGCGTCGTGGTCGGCGAGCAGCCCGCGGACGTGTTCGCAGAACTCCGCCGCCACGTCGGCCGCGCTGTCGTCCCCCATCGCCTCGGTCAGCGCCGTGTAGCCGGCGAGGTCGGCGAAGAGAAACGTGTGGGTCTCGGTGGACAAGCGGGGCTCAGCGTAGGCCGTCGAGGCGCAGCCGCTTCAGCGCCGCGGCGTTGAGGGCCACGATGACGCTCGAGCCCGACATCGAGATTGCGCCGACCTCGGGCCGCAGAATGAAGCCGAGCGGCGCGAAGACGCCGGCCGCGACGGGCAGCGCGAGCGAGTTGTAGCCGACCGCCCACGCCAGGTTCTGGCGCATCTTGCGGACGGTGCCGCGGCTGATCTCGATCGCGGTGGCGACGTCGAGCGGATCCGAGCGCATGAGCACCACGTCCGCGGTCTCGACCGCGACGTCGGTGCCGGCGCCGATCGCGATGCCGACGTCGGCCTGCGCGAGCGCTGGCGCGTCGTTGACGCCGTCGCCGACCATCGCGACCTTCCGTCCCTGTGCCTGCAGCTGGGCGACCTTGGCCGCCTTGTCGGCCGGCAGCACCTCGGCGATGACCTCGTCGATGCCCAGCGCGGCCGCGATCCGCTCGGCGGTGGCGCGGCTGTCGCCGGAAAGCATGACCGGGCGGACGCCGAGCGCCTTGAGCGCGGTGACGGCGTCGGCCGCGGTGTCCCGCGGCGCATCGGCGATGGCGATGATCGCTGTGGCCGTGCCGTCGATCGCGACGCTCACCGTCGTACGGCCGTCGCCCGCCAACTCGGCGGCGCGGGCGCCGAGGCCGTTGAGCTCGATGCCCTCGCGCTCGAGCAGCCGCGCGTTGCCGATCGCGAGACGCCGGCCCTCGACCGTGGCGACCGCGCCCTGGCCCGGGATCGCTTCGAACGCGGTGGCGCGCGCGGCGGGCAGCCCGCGCTCCTCGGCGGCGCGGACGATCGCCTCGGCGAGCGGGTGCTCGCTCTCGCGCTCGGCCGCCGCGACGAGCCGCAGCATGTCGTCCTCGCCGTCGCCGTTCGCCGTTGCGACGGCGATCACCTCGGGCTTGCCGCGCGTCAGCGTTCCCGTCTTGTCCAGCACGACGGTGTCCAGCGACGCCGCCTGCTCGAGGCTCATCGCGTGCTTGAACAGGATGCCGCGCCTGGCGCCGAGCCCTGTGCCGACCATGATCGCGGTGGGCGTCGCCAGGCCGAGGGCATCCGGGCAGGTGATGACGACGACGGTGATCGCGAACAGCAGCGCCTCCTGCACGTCGCGCCCCACGACGAAGTACCAGATCGCGAACGTGAGCAGGCCGCCGAGCAGCGCGACGAGCACGAGCCAGAACGCGGCGCGGTCGGCCATCCGCTGGCCCGGCGCCTTTGAGTTCTGGGCCTCCCGCACGAGCGCGACGATCTGGGCCAGCGCCGTGTCGGAGCCGACGGCGGTCGCGCGGGCCCGAACGGTCCCATTGGTGTTGATGGTCGCGCCGATCAGGCGGTCTCCGGGGCCCTTGTGCACGGGGAGGCTCTCGCCGGTCACGGTCGACTCGTCGACCTCGCTCTCGCCCTCCTGCACGGTCGCGTCGACCGCGACCTTGGCGCCGGGCCGTATCAGCAGCAGATCGCCGACCGCCACATCCGCGGTCGGCACCTCGACCGGCTCTCCATTGCGCAGTACGAGGGCCTTGGGCGGCGCGAGGTCCAGCAACGCCCGGATGGCGTCGTTGGCCCCGCTGCGCGCGCGCATCTCGAACCAGTGGCCGAGGAGGACGAAGGTCGCGAGCATCGCCGCCGCCTCGTAGAAGACATCGCCGTCGATGACGAACGTGGCGGCGACCGAGTAGACCCAGCCGACGCCGATGGCGACGGCGACGAGCACCATCATGTCGAGCGTCCGCGCGCGCAGGGCGGCGAGCGCGCCGGTGAAGAAGACCGACGACGCGTAGAGGACGATCGGAAGGCTGAGAAGCAGCTCGAAGACCTCGCGGTCCGTGCCGAACGGGGTCGCCAGCGGCGAGCCGAGCAGGTTCGCGCCGACGTTCGACCACAGAACGATCGGGACCGTGAAGACGAGCGCCACGAGAAAGCGATTGCGCATGTTGTCTTCATTATATACCCATAGGGGGTATCTTCGAGGTACGGGTGACCGCCTTGTGCGCGACGCCCCGGCGGCGGACCATGGACCGATGTCCACGCAAGCCTGGTGGCGCCTCAAGAGACCGGAGCCCGACCGTGCGCCGCACGCCGGCGGGCGCAGGCTGAGCATCCGCTACGCAACGCCCGATGACGTGATCGCCCTCGAACGGCTCGCGAAGCTCGATTCGCGCCGCCCGCCCCGCGGCGTCGTGCTCCTCGCCGACGTCGAGGGCGCCCTATGGGCCGCGATCTCGCTCGACGACGGCCACCTGATCGCCGATCCCTTCCGTCCCAGCGGCGAGCTGGCGTTCATGCTCGCCCAGCGGGCCCGCGCCATCCGCCGCGCCGAGCGCGGGCGCATGGACCGGCTCCCGCGGGTGTGGCCCGCGCACCGCGCCGACGAAGCGCCCTTCGCCGTCTAGCTTTCGACGAGCGCGAACACGCGCGACGGGCTGCCCGTCCCGCGCACGAGCTTGAGCGGCGCCACGACGACGATGGCGCCCGCCGGGGGCAGGTCCGCCAGGTTGGCGAGCTGGGTGAGGCCGTACTTGCCCGCGCCGAGCACGTAGTTGTGCACCGGGAACGGCGGCTCGAAGCCGCCGGCCGCGCCCGCGTCGGTGCCCACCGTCTCCACGCCGACGCCGACGAACGGGCTGTCCTGCGCCAGCCACAGCGCGCACTCCGCGCCGATCCCCGGCGTGTGCGGCGCCCCGTCGACGACGTTGAGGAACGCGTCCTGGTCGTGTGCGCGCGCGTCCCAGCCGGTGCGGAACAGCAGCCACGCGCCCTCGGGGACCGGGCCGTTCTCGGCGACGTGCGCCTCGATGTCCTCGACGCGCAGCAGATAGTCGGGGTCCTCGGCGGCCTCGGCCGAGCGGTCGATGACGACCGCAGGCCCGACGAGCCGCCCGGGCGCCACGCTGGCGACGTCCTCGCCGTCGCGGCCGGTGATCCAGTGGATCGGGGCGTCGAAGTGCGTGCCGACGTGCTCGCCGATCTCGAGCACGTCCCACGCCCACGCGGGGCCGCGGTCGTCGTAACGGCTGAGCTCGCGGCGGCTGAGCCCCGGCGTGTTGACGAACGGCTCGGGCAGGACGAGCACCGGCGTGCGCTCGCTGAGCGGCTGGGTGAGATCGACGACGCGGACGGCGCCTGACTGCAGGGCGCCTGCGAGATCGGTCAGCAGGGACATAGTCCTCCTAGTGTCGGAACGCTTCCTCGAGCCATTCGCCGGCGATCGCGGGATCGACCTTCGCGTCGAGTACGAGCGGACGATCGCGCACGGCCAGCCAGTCGCGCACGCCGGCGAGGTCCTCGACGCTGCGGGCGGTGAGCCCGCGGCACCCGGCCGCCTCGGCCAGGGCCGCGAAATCCGTGTCGGGGAACTGCGCGAGGTCGACGGGCTCCCCCATCGGCGCGAAATGGTGCACCTCCGCGCCGTACGCCGCGTCGTCGTAGATGACGACGAGGATCGGCAGGCCGAGCCGGCCGAGCGTCTCGAACTCGCTGAGCGACAGCAGCGCGCCGCCATCGCCGAGCGCGGCGACGGTTAGGCGGTCGGGCCGCGCGATCGCCGCGCCGATCGCGTTGCCGAGCGCGAGCCCCACGCACTGGAAGGCCTGAGGGAAGACGAAGCCCGCGGCGTCGGGCACGGCCAGGTACATCGACGGCCAGCCCATGAACGCGCCCGAGTCGACGGCGACCGTGCGCTCGGTGGGCAGCAGGTCGTCGAGCGCGATGCTCAGCGTGCGCGGGTCGAGCGCGGCGGCGCTCTCGGCGTACGGCTCGTCGCGCCAGCGGCGCAGCGCGATCTCGGACGCGAGCTCGGGGGTGCGCCACGTGTTCGCCTCGCCGCCGTCGAGTTCGGCGAGGAGCGCGAGCGCCGTGGCGGCGGCATCGCCGACGACGCCGATGTCGACCGGCCGGTGCGCGCCGATGGCGTCAACGTCGAGGTCGACCTGCGCGACCGTCGCCTCGGGGCCGGGCAGCGTGCCGTGGCGCGTCGTCCACTGGTTCAGCGAGGCGCCGAACGCGACGACCGCGTCGGCCTCGCCGAGCAGCCGCGCCGCCAGCGGCGAGGCGAAGCCGCCCGCGATGCCGAGGTCGTAGGGATTGCCGGCGAAGAGCCCGTTGGCCACGGCGCTCGTCGCCAGCAGCGCGCCGGCCCGCTCCGCGAGCGCCCGGAGCGGCGCTCCGGCATCCGCGAGCACGGCGCCGCGCCCCGCGACGATCACCGGCCGCTCGGCGCGGGCGAGCACGTCCGCGATCGCGCGCACGGCGGAGGCCGCTGGCGCCGGCGCGTCGAACGCGGGCCCGTCGGCCGGCACCTCGGCGTCCGGGCACTCCGCGGCGAGGATGTCCAGCGGCAGCATCAGCACCACCGTCCGCCGCTCGACCCGCGCGCGGCGCACCGCGCGGGCCACGTCGCGTACCGCCGTCGCCGGACCGTGCAGGCGCTCGGCCGTGGCGCCGACCGCCTTGACGAGCCCCGCCTGATCGATGCGGAAGTTGGAGCGCAGCGCCGCGCTGGGCGGCTCGGGCGCGAGCACGATCATCGGCGTGCGGCTCTTGGCCGCCTCGGTCAGCCCCGTGATCGTGTTCGTCACCCCCGGGCCCTGGTGGACGCTGCACGCGGCCACCCGCCCGGTCACGCGGGCGTAGCCGTCGGCCATGCACACCGCGCCGCACTCGTGGCGCGCGGCGTAGAAGCGCGCGCCGCCGTCGCGCATCGCGTTCGTGACCGAGAGGTTGCCGCTCCCCATCAGCCCGAACGCGACGTCGACCCCGAGGGCGGGCAGCGCGCGGCCGACGGCCTCAGCGACCAGCATCCTGCAGCCCTCCCGCCGCCAGCCGCTCGCGGACCTCGTCCGGCCAGGGGACGGCGCGCCCAGTGGCGGTGTCGATGAAGCACGCCTTCACGCTGCCCTCGGCCGCCTGACCGTCCCGCGCGCTGATCGTGAAGCGGTAGTCGAGCGACGTGCGTCCGATCGCCACCACCGCGATCTCGACGTCCACCGGGTAGATGCCGGCGGCATCGGTGTCGATCCACTCGATCCGCCGCGCGAGCACGATCCTGGCGGGGTCGGGCAACGGTTCGTCGTGCGACATCCCTGTGACGATCCAATCAGATTCGTCGCGCGCCGGTAACGTCCCGGCGGTGAACGAGCAGTTGCGCCGGCGTGCGGTGGGAGCTCCGGCCGCGCGATCGATGCTCCTCACGGTGCTCGGAGAGTACGTGCTGCCGGCATTCGGGAGCGCGTGGCAGGAGACCCTGATCCGCGCGCTGGAGACGCTCGGCCACAAGACGCCCGCGGCGCGGCGCGCGCTGGCTCGCAGCGTCGCCGCCGGCTGGCTGACGACCGAGCGCCACGGCCGGCGGTCGCGCGTGCACCTGACCCCTGGCACCGCCGACATGCTGCGCTCGGGCACCGAGCGGATCTACTCGTTCGGCGATCCGTGGGAGTGGGACGGGCGCTGGCTGCTCGTCGTCCTGCGCGTGCCCGAGGAGCGCCGCGAGGTCCGCCACCAGGTGCGCACGCGGCTGGCGTGGGCCGGCTTCGGCTCGCTCGGCGGCGGGTTGTGGCTGAGCCCGCACGCCGAGCGCGAGCGCGAGTTGGACGCCGTCGCGGGCGACGGCTCGGTCGCCGAAGTGGTGTCGTTCTTCGCGCAGATCGGCGCGATCGGCGACCCGACCGAGCTTGTCGCCGAGGCGTGGGACCTCGACCGCGTGGCCGAGGCCTACCGGAGCTTCATCGCCCGGTTCGGGCGCACCCGCGCCTCCACGCCGGAAGCGATGTTTCGCGCGCAGACGCAGATGGTCCACGAGTGGCGCAAGTTCCCCTTCCTCGACCCCGACCTTCCCGCCGAGGTCCTGCCGTCGCGCTGGCCGCGCGAGCGCGCGCACGACCTCTTCCGCGAGCGCCACGACGCGTGGCACGCGGCGGCGCAGGAGTACTTC
>DATFRW010000026.1:0-5154 GCA_035262945.1 Solirubrobacteraceae bacterium | reverse complement strand
CGCGCTCTGCGATCTGGCCGGCGCGGGCACGACGTCCGTCGGGGCCATGGCGGACGGCACGGTCGTCGCGCGCGAGCTGCGTGGCGACGACGTCCGGCTGCGCGCGGCGGGAATGGACTGGCCGCTCCACGGCCTGACGATGGTGGGGCTCGGCCGGCTCGACGACCTCCAGGCGTGCGTCGAGGCGATCGTCCGCGACGGGGTCGCGGGCGACGTCATCGAGGCCGGTTCGTGGCGCGGCGGCGCGTCGATCCTCATGCGTGCCGCGCTCGACTGCCTGGGCGACGAGCGCACCGTGTGGGTCGCCGACTCCTTCCAGGGGTTCCCCGAGGCGCCGGCGCCCGACGACGGCTCGCTCGACCTCGCCGCCTTTGACTTCCTCGCCGTCCCGGTCGAGGAGGTGCGCGAGAGCTTCGCCCGCTTCGGCTGCGAGCGCGGCGTGGAGCTCGTACCGGGGTTCTTCGAGGAGACGCTGCCGCCGCTGCTCGGGCGCCGCTGGTCGATCGTGCGGCTCGATGCCGACAGCTACGAGGCGACGCGCGACGCGATCCGCTGGCTCTACCCGGGTCTCTCGGCCGGCGGCTACCTGATCGTCGACGACTACGGGTCCTTCGACGCGTGCCGGCGCGCCGTCGACGAGTACCGCGAGGAGCACGGGATCGCGGAGCCGATCGAGAAGGTCGACTCCACCTGCGTGCGCTGGCGTCGCGAGGACGAGTCGCCGGTGCCGGCGCCGACGCCGCCGACGACCCCACCGCAGCCGCGGGCCGCCGCGCGCCCGCGCGCCGCGCACGTCCCGACGGAACGCGAGCTCGAGCTGGCGCGCGAGGTCGCCGCGCTGCGCGAGCGCCTCGCCGCCGCCGAGGCGGAGATCCACCCCCGCGCCTGGCTGCGGCGCAGGCTGGGATGGGCGCGATGATCGTCTTCGCCTCCTCGATCACCGACCCCGAGCTCTACAAGCGCTGCGCCCAGCGCGGCATCCGCGTCGCGGCCGAGCCCGACTCCGAGGTGATGCCGCATGCCGCCGCGGGCTCGCTGTTTCGCTCCTACAACCTGATCCTCGACACGATCGCCAAGCGCGACGACGTCGAGGCGCTCGTGCTCGTGCACCAGGACGCCGAGATCACCGATCCCGACTTCTGCGTGAAGCTGCGGCGGGCGCTGAGCGACCCCGAGGTCGGCGTGATCGGGTGCGTCGGCGCGGTCGGGGTACGCAGCATCGCGTGGTGGGAGGGGTCGGTGACGTGGGCGTCGTTCGTCCACCGCTACCGCGAGCTGGGCGGCGGCGACCTTCCCGCGTTCGCATGGAACGGCGGCGAGATGCCCGCGTATGCGCGCACCGGCGAGGTCGACACCGTCGACGGGTTCGTCATGGTGCTGTCGCCGTGGACGATCCGCAACGTCCGCTTCGACGAGTCGCTGGGGCTCATCCACGGCTACGACTTCGACTTCTGCCTGCAGGTCCGCGCCGCCGGCCGCAAGGTCGTCACCGAGGACTTCAAGGTCGTCCACCACCACTCGCTGGACCTCATCAGCGAGCCCGAGACGTGGATCGCGGCGCACATGCGCGTCGCGGAGAAGTGGGACGGGCGGATGCCGCACGTCGGGGCGGTCGCGGGCGAGTGGAAGGATCGCGCCCGGCGTGCCGAGGCCGAGGCCGCCGCCGCGCGCGCGGAGGTCGTCTCGGCCCGGCTGAAGGCCGACGCCCGCGTCAAGGAGGTCACCGACAGCGTCAGCTGGCGGCTGACCGAGCCGCTGCGGCGGATCAACGCGATCCGGCGCGCGATCCGCAGGCGCTGAGGCTCAGTCCTCTCCTATCGCCCGCTGGATCTCCTCGCGCGAGACGATCGTCGCGTCCCGGGCGATCCCGACGCGATGGCGCAGGCGGGAGAGGCGCTCAGCGATCGCGAACGCGCGGGAGTCGAGCAGCCGCCGCAGCACCGCCTCCTGCCGGGCCGCCTGGTGGCGCGCGTGCAGCGACGAGGTGAGATGCAGGACGCGGTTGGTCTCGAGCCGCTCGAGCAAGGGGTTGCGGTCCCAGGGCTCGAGCGTCTCGGCGAGCTCGTCGGCCCAGGGCGCGTCGCGCTCCCACACGACGCCGAGGCCGAAGAACGCGGGCACGATCGCCAGCTGCAGGCCGTCGTTTGCCTCCATCCAGTCCTCGACCGCGGTGAGGACGCCGTTGCGCGGGCCGCCCTCGCGGGCCGCGGGCCAGCGGTACAGCAGCCCGCCCGCTCGCACCCCGGTGACGCCGGGGAACAGCGTGCCGCCCTCGACCGTCGGCTGGCGGTACTCCGCGGGGATCTGGTCGGGCGCGAAGTAGTCGTCGCGGCGGCCGTGTGGCCAGCAGACGTCGTGCAGAAGGATGAGCGGCAGCGCCGCGTCCTTGGCGCGCTCGCCGATGATGCGCAGCTCCTCGCTGACCGTGTAGTAGTTGTGGTCGCCGTCGATGATCACCGCGTCGGCGGGCGGGATCGTGTGGAGCGCCTCGTGGCTCGTGGCGCGGACGAGCTCGAGCTCGGAGCGGCGCTGGTCGAGCGCGACGAGCTCCTTCTGGGGCGCGGGGTCGATCGCCCACACCCGCGCGCCGGCGCCGGCGGCCCAGTCGAGCAGCAGCTCGGTGAGGTCCCCCGCGTACGCGCCGACCTCGACCACCGACGTCACCCGCGCCGCCTCGAGGCACGCGATCAGGATCTCGGCGTCGTTGAGCAGCGACGCGCCGAAGTGGGCGGGCTCGTTGGCGTACGGATCGAAGTCGAGGTCGAGCTTGCGCATGGGAGTCGGCAGGGTACTCGCGGTGTAGGGTGCCGCGGCGACCCGCGTGACCCCGGCCGGCGACCTGCACGTCCACCTCGATGCCCCGCTGCCCGGCGAGCTGGCCGTCGGCGGCGGCACCGCCCTGTTCGTCGCGGGCTGGTGCCATCACCCGGCCGGATCGATCCGCAACGTCGAGCTCGTGGTCAACGGCGAGACGCAGCCGGTGGCCGCGCAGGGGATGCCGCGGATCGAGGTCCTGCGCGCGCTGGAGGACCAGTACGCCTACGCCAGCGGGTTCTGGGGCACCGCCCGCGTGCAGGCCGCGCCGTGCGAGCTGCGGCTCCGCGCGCACCTGGAGGGCGGGCGGGTCGAGGAGGCACAGCTCGCGACGATCCCCGCGGCGTCGCCACCGGACCCGGTCGTCGTGGACGAGCCCGCAGACGGACCGCTCGTCGCCGTGTGCATGGCGACCTACGAGCCCGCGGCGGACCTCTTCGCGCGCCAGCTCGACTCGCTGCGCGCCCAAACGCATCGCAACTGGGTGTGCGTCATCAGCGACGACTGCTCGGACCCCGAGCGCTTTGCGGCGGTCGAGGCCGCGGTGGCCGGCGACGCGCGTTTCGTCGTCTCGCGCTCGCCCGCCCGCCTGGGCTTCTACCGCAACTTCGAGCGAGCGCTCGCGATGGCGCCGGCGAACGCGCGCTTCGTGGCGATGGCCGACCAGGACGACGCGTGGCATCCCGACAAGCTCGAGGCGCTGCTCGCCGCGCTGGGCGACGCGAAGCTCGTCTACAGCGACGCGCGGATCGTCGACAGTCGCGGCGAGGTCGTGGCCGAGTCCTACTGGGAGCGGCGGCGCAACAACCACTGGGACATGCTGTCGCTCCTCGTGGCCAACAGCGTCACCGGCGCGGCGTCGCTGTTCCCCCGCGAACTGCTCGACGACGCGCTGCCGTTCCCGCCCGGGCAGTTCACCCACTTCCACGACCACTGGGTCGCGCTGACCGCGCTGGCGCTCGGCGACATCGCCTACGTCGACCGGCCGCTCTACGACTATGTCCAGCACGGCGAGGCACTGCTCGGGCACGCGTCGGCCACGCGCATCACCGCGCTGCGCGACCGGCTCGCCCGCCTCGGAAACGACCCGCGCGAGCGGATCCGCAAGTGGCGGATGCACTACTTCGTCGACGTCGCCCGGCTCGTGCAACTCGCGACGATCCTCCAAATGCGCTGCGGCGAGCGGATGAGCGCGGGCAAGCGCGCCGCGCTCGACCGCTTCGTCGCCGCCGACCGGTCGCTGCCGGCCGTCGCGCGCCTCTGGGCTCACGGCGCGCACGACATCGTGGCCAAGAAGCCCGAGACGCTCGGGGCGGAGTGGACGCTCTCCTACGCCTTCGCCTGGCGGCGCATGGTCGGCGCGACGGCGAGCCGGCGGCCGCGGCGGCTCCTGCGGCTCGACGCCATGCCGCCGACGCGCTTCGCCGCCCGGCCGGGCCGCCAGGGACCCGGCGGCACCGCGCGCGAGATCGCCGAGACGGTCGCCCCGCTCGACCTCGCCGTGCGCGACGACGCGCCACCGCGCGTCAACGTGCTCATCCCGGCGATCGATCTCGAGCACCTCTTCGCGGGCTACATCGCGAAGTTCAACCTCGCGCGGCGACTGTCCGAGCGCGGGCAGCGCGTCCGCATCATCACCGTCGACCCGGTCCCGCCGCTGCCGCCATCGTGGCGCGAGCGCCTGGAGTCCTACGCGGGCCTCGCCGGCCTGCTCGACCGCGTCGAGGTCGTCTTCGGGCGCGAGACCCCGGGCATCGAGGTCAGCCGCCAGGACCGCTTCGTGGCGACGACGTGGCCGACCGCGCACGTCGCGGCGGCCGCCGTCCGCGAACTCGGCGGCGAGCACTTCCTCTACCTCATCCAGGAGTACGAGCCGTTCACCTTCCCGATGGGGACCCAGGCGGCGCTCGCAAGCGAGTCCTACCGCTTCGCGCATCGCGCGCTGTTCTCCACCGAGCTGCTGCGCGACTACTTCCGCCGCCACGGGATCGGCGTCTACGCGGCCGGGTCCGAAGCGGGCGACGCCGCGTCCACGGCGTTCGAGAACGCGATCACCGCGATCGCGTCGCCGCCCGCCGCCGAGCTCGCCGCCCGCACCACGCGCAGGCTGCTGTTCTACGCGCGGTCCGAGCCCCACGCCGCGCGCAACATGTTCGACCTCGGCGTCCTCGCCATCGATCGGGCCCTGGCCGAGGGCGCGTTCGCCGGCTGGGAGCTGCACGGGACCGGCGCCATCGGCCGGGGCCGTCGGATCGAGCTCGGCGGCGGCGCGTCGATGGAGGTGCTCCGGCGCGCGGACCAGGGCTCGTACGCGAGGATCCTGCGCGACCACGACGTCGG
>DATFRW010000025.1:0-32626 GCA_035262945.1 Solirubrobacteraceae bacterium | reverse complement strand
TCGGCGCCGCCCAGCACTTCATGGAGGTGTGCGCCGGGATCCCCGAGGGCCGCCCGTTCTCCTACGAGGAGGACTTCCGCATCGGCATGCTCGCCCGCCACGCGCTGCGCTACGCGTGGGAGACGATCTCCGACGAGATCGTCCGCACCTCCGGCACCACCGCCGTGCGCGACGGCCAGCGCTTCCAGCGCATCCTGCGCGACATGACCACCGCCTGGGGCCACCTCTACAACGCGCTCGGCGACAGCGCCGCACGCGAACTGGCGAGGGCCCGGCTCGGCCTCCCGCCGACCGCCCGCCGCTAACCGGCGATCTGCACGTTGCTGCCGGCCTCGGTGAGCTCGGCGACGATGGTCGGGTCCGCGCTGCGGTCGGTGACGACCATGCTGACCTCGGCGAGGTCGCAGACCTTGGCGACCTCGACCTCCCCCAGCTTCGACCCGTCGGCGACGACGATCGGCCGCCGCGCGGCGAGCATCATCGCACGCTTGATCTCGGCCTCCGGCAGGTTGATGTTCGTCACCCCGCCGCGGACGTCCACGCCGTTGCAGCCGATGAACGCGACCGCGGCGTTGAGGCGCTCGAGCATGACCGTTCCCAGCGGGTTGACGAGCGAGTGCTGCAGCGGGCGCAACGTGCCGCCGGTGACGATGACCGAGATACGCGGCCACGCGCGCTCGAGCTCGAGCGCCACCCGCAGTCCGCTGGTGACCACGGTGACCTCCCGCAGGTCGGCGCGGCCGACGAGCGCGCGGGCGACCGCGGTCGTGGTGGTGCCGACGTCGAGGAGCACGGTGTCGCCGGCCGCGACAAGGCCCGCCGCGTAGGCGCCGATCGCCGCCTTCTCGCTGGCCAGGTCGTGCTCGGCGATCTCGAACGGCTGCTCGGAGCGCAGCACCCCGGCGGGCATCGCGCCGCCGCGGATCCGCCGCACGCGCCCGTGCGCCTCGAGCGCCTGCAGGTCCGTGCGTACGGTGACGGTCGACACGCCGAACCGCTCTGCGAGGTCACTGACCCGCACGAACCCCTGCTCCTCCACCAGCGCCGTGATGCGCTCCTGGCGCACCTCGGCGGGCGCGGTCGCTTCGGAACTCATCGCGGTGACTATGTCACTTGAAGCTCGGCAATCTGGAAGAACCCCGTGCCGTCCGCGTTCGGCGACGGGCTGGTCATCTTCAGGCGCACGCTGGACGCGGTCACGCTGTCGAACGTGATCGTCGACGGCTGGTTGGACGAGGTCGCCCACTCGACGTGCAGGTTGGTCACCGGCACCCAGCGGTCGCCGTCGCGGTAGGTGACCTCGATCGCGCTGGGCAGCACGCGGCGCGCGTCGAGCGTGAAGTACGCCCGCATGGTGCCGAACGCCTGCGCCGACGGCCACGACACCGAGACCCAATCGGTCGGGTGCGCCTTGCTGATGGCGGGCAGCAACGCGGTGGCGGCCTTGTTGTAGAAGTTCGACCAGCCGCCGGAGGTCGTGTTGCCGTCGAGCATCGCCGCCGGCACCGTGTTGGGCGAGCCGGAGAAGCTCGCGTCGGCTGTTGGCTGTGCCGCCTGGCGCGTGCCGGCGGCGCGCCGCGAGCGACGCGTCGCGGGCGCGTGGCGCGCCTGGCCGCCGCCGTGGCCCGCGAACACCGTGGTAGTCGCCGTCCGGAGCCCGGGCGAGGTGACGGTCACCGTGATCGGCCCCGGATGGTCGGTCGACTGCACGATCGCGAGCGCCTTGCCGTTGAACGCCGCGCGGTCGGGCGACTGGTAGTTCTCGGCGCTCTCCTCGCGACCGTTGTCGGCGCCGGCGAAGCGGCCGCCGCGGACGCTGAACGACAGCTCGTTGTCGGCGTCGGGGACGACGACGCCGTGCGCGTCGACGACGTCGGCGGTGACGTACGACAGCGCGCGGCCGTCGGCGGCGATCCTGCGCTTGTCGGGCGTCAGCCGCACGGTCGCCGCCGGGCCGGCGCTGTCGAGCTCGTCGCGCGCCACGACGCGGCCGTCGCGGCTTGCGACGGCGACGAGCTTGCCGGGCTCGAACGGCACGCTCCAGGTCAGGTGCAGCTTGCCGGCGCTCCCGTTGGGGCTGGTGTAGCTGCCCGGGAACGCGCCGCCGGTGACGGTCTTGTCGTCGAAGGTCGGCTCGGTCGTCTCCAGATACGGCTTGCCGTAGGTCGTCGTCTTGTGGTCGAAGCGGCGCACGCCGAGCGAGCGGCCGTTGAGGAACAGCTCCACCGAGTCGACGTTGGAGTACGCCCACACCTGCACCGGCTCACCGGGCTCGTGGTCGGTCCAGTTCATCGGCAGCAGGTGGACCATCGGGTCCGTCGTCCACTGGCTCTTGAACAGGTAGTACATGTCCTTCGGGAAGCCGGCGGTGTCGACCGCGCCGAAGAACGAGGCCTTGACCGGGAAGACGTTGTACGGCGTCGGCTCGCCGATGTAGTCCGTCCCCGACCACAGGAACTGCCCGAGGAAGTACTGGCGGTCGCGGTCCTTCTTGAGGCCGTACTCGCCGCTCATCGTCCATGAGGCGAGGTTGTTGTCATAGGACGACGTCCCGCGCTTGCCCGGCGTGTAGTTCTCGCCGGTGTTGAGGTAGTCGGGGTCCTGGTAGACGCCGCGGGTGGACTCCTCGGAGGACGACTCGGACTCGAAGAGGAACTTCGTCGGGTAGCGCGCGTGGAGCGCGTCGACCGAGGCCGCCGTGTTGTAGTTGAGGCCGAGTCCGTCGAGCAGGCCGAGGATCTGGTCGGCGCCGGAGCCGGGGTTGGGGACGCTGCGGTACTTGTCCGAGCCGATGACGATCGGGCGCGACGTGTCGATCGAGCGGATGTCGTCGATCAGGCGCCGGGCGATCGGCAGGCCGACCGAGATCGACGTCGAGTCGGGGATCTCGTTGCCGATCGACCACAGGATCACCGCGGGCGAGTTCTTCGCCGCGTTGACCATCTCCTTGATGTCGGCGTCGCTGTTGGCGTCGAAGAAGCGCCCGTAGTCGAACTGCACCTTGGGCGTGCGCCAGGTGTCGAACGCCTCGACCATCATCACGATCCCGAGCTCCTGGCAGACCTCGATCATCTCGGGCGACGGCGGGTTGTGGGACGTCCGGAACGCGTTGACGCCCATGCTCTTCATGATCTTCATCTGGCGCATGAGGGCGTCGCGGTTGATCGCCGAGCCGAGGGCGCCCTCGTCGTGGTGCAGGTCGACGCCCTGGAGCTTCTGGTACTTGCCGTTGAGGAAGAAGCCCTCGTTGGGGTCGATGCGGAACCAGCGCGCGCCGAAGCGCGTGTCGACGCTGTCGACGACGCGGTGGCCGACGAGCAGCTCCGTGCGCAGCGTGTAGAGGTACGGGTCGTCGGTCGACCACAGGTGCGGGTGGGCGATCCGCAGATCGCTCCCCTCTCCCTTGGCCACGACCTTGCCGCGTGCGTCGCGCACCTCGTTGACGACGTCGACCTGCTTGCCGTCGTCGTCGACGTCGGTCTGCACGTGCACGTTCGCGTAGCCCTGCTGGTAGGTCTGCTCGAGGTCGGGCGTCGTCACGAAGACGCCGTGGCGCGCGATGTGGACCGGGTCGGTGACGACGAGGCGCACGTTGCGGTAGATGCCGCTGCCTGAATACCAGCGGCTGCTGGGCAGCTGGTTCTGGACCTTGACCGCGACGACGTTCTGCGTGCGGCCGTCGGCGTGGACCTTGTCGGTGACGTCGAAGGCGAAGCCGGTGTAGCCGTACGGATGGTTGCCGACGAGGTCGCCGTTGACGTAGACGTACGAGTCCATGTAGACGCCGTCGAACTCGAGCGAGATCCGCTTGCCGGCCATCGATTTCGGCAACGTGAACGTCTTGCGGTACCAGCCCAGGCCGCCCTGCAGGAAGCCGGTGCCCGAGTTCGTGCCGCTCCCGGGCGCGTTGGTGGGGTCGAGCTCGATGCTCCAGTCGTGCGGGAGGTCGAGCGCGCGCCACGACGAATCGTCATAGCTCGGGTCCTGGGCGTTCGCGAACGCGCCGGTCGGATCGGTGATGCCGGTCTTGTTGACGAGCGCGAAGCGCCAGCCGTGGTCGAAATCGACGCTGCGCGCGTCCTTCGCCTGCGCGGGCGCAGCAACGAAGCCGACGACGAGCCCTGCCACGAGCACTACTCCCAGCCGCCTGAACATCTCGCTCCTCCCGGGCGCTCCGCAAACGCGCGAAAGCAATCGACAGATCCCGAAAGCCCTATGCCCCTGGCCGCGTTCGCGCAAACACGTCGTCGGTGGCTTCCGCCGCGTAGGGAGCGATGATCCCGAGCATGGAGGCCACCACCGCTCCGACCCGCCCCACCGGGTCGACCTTCGCCGCCCGCCTCGACCGCTACTTCGACGTCACGCAGCGCGGCTCGAACTTCAACACCGAGGTGCGCGCAGGGATCACCACGTTCCTGACGATGGCGTACATCCTGTTCGTCAACCCGCAGATCCTGGGGTCCGTCGCGGCGCCCGGCGGGGTGAAGCTCCCGTTCGACCAGCTGCTCACGGTCACCGCGCTCGTCGCGGGCATCGCCACGCTGGCGATGGGCGTCTTCGGCCGCTACCCGTTCGCCCTCGCGGCCGGCCTGGGCATCAACGCGTTCGTCGCGTTCTCGCTCGTCGGCGCAGATCGCCTCAGCTGGCCCGACGCGATGGGCGTCGTCGTCGCCGAGGGGGTGATCATCACCGTGCTCGTGCTCGTCGGGTTCCGCGAGGCGGTGATCAACGCGATACCCCACGACATCAAGCTGGCGATCGGGATCGGCATAGGCCTGTTCATCACGATCATCGGCCTCGTCGATGCGGGCATCGTCGTCAAGGGCACCGGCACCGTCGTCACGCTCGCGCCGAAGCTCGACACCTGGGCGATCGGCGTCTTCGTCGTCGGCCTGTTCGGGACCTACGCGCTGTTCATGCGCCGCGTGCCGGGCTCGCTGCTCATCGGGATCCTCGGCACGACGCTGCTCGCGACGATCATCAACGAGGCCAAGGACAAGAAGGTCTTCCCGAACGGCTCCGCCACGTGGCCGAGCAAGGTGGTCTCCACGCCGGACTTCTCGCTCGTCGGCAACTTCTCGCTGCACTTCATTTCCGCGCTCGGCGTCGCCAGCGCGCTGGCGGTGGTCATCGCGGTGCTGCTGTCGGACTTCTTCGACACCGCGGGCACCGTGCTCGGCCTCGGCCGCCGCGCGGGCCTGGTCACGCCCGACGGGCAGCTTCCCGGCATGCGGCGCGTGCTCCTCGTCGACTCGCTGGCCGCCGCCGGCGGCGGCGCCGCGTCGGCCTCGTCGAACACGACCTTCATCGAGAGCTCGGCGGGCATCGGCGAGGGCGGGCGCACCGGTCTCGCCTCGGTGGTGACGGGCCTGCTCTTCCTGCTCTGCCTGTTCATCTCGCCGCTCGCGGGGATCATCCCCAGCGCCGCGACCGCCCCCGTCCTGGTGATCGTCGGCGCGCTCATGTTCGAGCTCGTGCGCCACATCCAGTGGCGCGAGCCGGGGATCGCCCTCCCGGTCCTGCTGACGATCGTGCTGATGCCGATGACCTACAGCATCACCAACGGCGTCGGCGCCGGGTTCATCGCGTACTCGGTGCTGACGCTGCTCGGCGGGCGCCGCGTGCACCCGCTGATGCTGCTCTTCAGCGCGATCTTCGTCTGGTACTTCGTGCACGGCGCCGTGGGCTGAGCTCAAGCCGCGGCGCGCGGGGCCGACGACGCGGGTGTGAGCACCCGCCTCGTCCTGCCGCTGCTCGCGCTCGCAGGTCTCGTGTGGGCGCTGCACGCGGTCGCCGCGCAACCCGAGCAGCACGCCGCCCCAGCAACGACGCCGGGCACCTTCCGCTTCGACGCGGGCGTGGCCCCCGCAGACCGCGCGGCGTTCCTCGCCGCCGTCGCGGCCGCGCGACCGGCGGCGCGCAGGCTCATCGGCAAGGTCGACGGCCTCGTCGACGTGCATGTTGGGCCGACCGGCGTGCCGGGCGCGATCGGCCTCACCGAAAGCGAGGGCGCCCGCTACCGCGTGACGGTCGACCTCGGCCTCGTCGCCCAGCGCTACGGCGATCGTGGCATCGAGCGCACCGTGCTGCACGAACTGGGCCACGTCATCGACCGCGCGCTGGTCAGCGACGCCCTGATCGCGCGCCTGGACGCCGAGATCCCCACGGGCCTCGGCTGCGAGGACGGCAAGCTCGGCGCGTGCGCTGGCCGGCGGGAGCGCTTCGCCGAGACCTTCGCGAAGTGGGCGCTCGGCGACATCGGCGTGAACCTCGACGTCGGCTACAAGATCCCGCCGCCGTCCGTGCCCCTCGACGCCTGGGGCGAGCCGCTCGCGCGCCTCGCCGACCACTAAGTCCGACACTCCAGGTCGGAATATGCGTTAGGCTCCCCTAACGATGGGGCGCGTCATGAAGTCCAAGAAGCGCTGCTGCAAGGACCGGCCGCGCTGCAAGCGCTGCCCGGTGGTGTGCAAGCGGCTCGAGAACGCCGGCTACGCCGAGCGCGCGGACAAGCACACGTGGACGCTCCTCGTCATCCCTCCGAAGCAGGCACTGAAGGCCGCGCGGGCCTAGGCCGGACCTGTCAGCCGAGGCCGCTCGCCAGCGTGGCGACGAGCGCGTCGAACGACGCGTCGAGGTTCACCGGGATCCCGAAGCCGCCGGCCGCCTCGAGCACGACGAAGCCGTGCAGGGCGCTGCGGACCGTGCGCGCGGCGTGCACCTCGTCGTCGCCGTCGAGGCTCCACGCGCGCAGCACCGCGAGCACGACGTCCAGCGTCTCCCCCGCCGCCGCGAGGTGCTCCTGGTCGTCGGGCGCCGGGGCCGCGACGGTCGCCGCGTAGAGCCCGGGGTGGTGATGCGCGAACGCGCGATAGGCGTGGGCGATGGCGGCGAGCGCGTCGGGGCCCGACCGACCGACCGCCGCGTCGCGCAGCGCGTCGGTGAGCTCCCGGAGCCCGCGCAGCGCGACGCCGCGCCGGAGGCCGTCGCGGCCGTCGATGTGGTTGTAGAGCGACGGCGCGCGGACGCCGAGCTCGGCGGCCAGGCGCGCGAGCGTGACCGCCTCCAGGCCGTCGGTATCGGCGATCACCACCGCCGCATCGACGACCCGGCCCTCGTCGAGCCCCTTGCGCGGCACGACCGTTACGCCGCCGCCTTCGCGAGCGCCTTCGAGGCCTTCGCGATCGCCGCGTCCATCGCCGCGCCCGGGGCGTCGACGATCTTGCCGTGGCCGGGCGCGAGATGCGCCGGGTCAAGGGCGCGCAGCGCGCGGGCGCTCTCGAGCTCGGTGGGCCCGTCCCAGGTGGACATGCCGACGAGCGGGAACGGGAAGGCGGGCTTGGCGCTCGTCGCGACGCCGCCGAGCGTCGAGTAGGCGTCGCCGCTGAGCAGCGTGCCGTCGCGGCGGTCGAAGAAGGCGACGTGGCCCGGCGTGTGACCCGGCGCGGCGATGACCTCGAGCGAGGCGATCATCTCGCCCGGCTCGAAGGTCCGTGACGGCCGCGTGTTGGCGCCCGGGTAGCCGCCGCGCAGCTTGGACTGCGGCTCGTCGGGGTCGAGCGACATGTCCTTGGTGAGGAAGCGCGCGTCGCGCGTGGAGATGAGCACCTCGACGCCGGGCAGCGCGGTGGCGAGGGCGTCGAGCGAGCCGACGTGGTCGCCGTGGGCGTGCGTGAGCGCGATGCGCTTGATCGGCGCGCCCAGGCGCTGTGCCGCGGCGAGGATCGGCTTGGTGCTGCCGGGGATCATCGTGTCGACCAGGGTGAGCCCATCGTCCTCGCGAATGAGGTAGGCATTCACGAAGCCGAAGCGGGAGATGCGCGTGATGCTAGGTTCCATAGTCCATAGACTATCAACATTAGTTTGATGGTGCAAGAGCGGGTTACCGTCGTCACGCTGTCGGCCTCCTACGGCGCCGGCGGCAGCCACATCGGGCCGCGCCTGGCCGAGCGCCTCGGCGTGCCGTTCCTCGATCGCGTGATCCCCACCTCGGTCGCCGAGCGCCTCGCCGTGCCGCTCGCCGACGCCCTGGCGCACGACGACGCCGTCCGCAGCGTCTTCGAACGCCTGCTGCTGCGCTTCGCCCCCGCGGCGCAGACGTTCGCCGGCGCGCTGCCGACCAACGAGCTCGTCGACGAGCGGTCCTACCTGCGCTGCACCGAGGACATCATCCGCGAGCGGGCCAGGGAGGGCGGCGTGATTCTCGGGCGCGCCGCCGCCGTGGTGCTGCGCGACGATCCCGATGCGCTCCACGTCCGCCTCGACGCTCCGCCGGAGCGCCGCATCCTCCAGGCGATGGAGCTCCGCGGCGTCGACCGCGACACGGCCGAGCGCGAGCTGCGCGAGACCGATCGCGCGCGCGAGGCGTACGTCCAGCAGTTCTACGGCGTCGACGCGCGCGACCCGGCGCTGTACCACCTGGTCCTCGACTCCACGGTGCTCGGGATCGACAGCTGTCTCGACCTCGTGGTACGGGCGGCCGGCAGTCGCGCGTGACCAACGCCCTGCGCACCGTGAGGCCGACGCGGTACGTCGCGCCGCTGCGCGAAGGCGGCTCGCTGCCGGGGCTCGTCGAGGCCGACGACGACGGGCTCTACGTCGTGAAGTTCCGTGGCGCGGGCCAGGGCCCGGCCGCGCTCGTCGCCGAGGTGCTGGCCGGCGAGCTGGCGCGTGCGCTCGGTCTGCCGGTGCCGGAGCTCGTGCTCGCCGACCTCGATCCCGAGCTGCCGCGCGCGGAGCCCGACGTCGAGATCCAGGAGCTGCTGGCCGCGAGCGCCGGCACGAACCTCGGCGTCGACTTCCTGCCCGGCGCGCTCCCGTTCACGCCGGCGGCCACGCGTGACATCGACCCCGCCTTCGCCGCCGATGTGGTCTGGTTCGACGCGCTGGTGATGAACGTCGACCGCACGCCGCGCAACCCCAACCTGCTCGTCTGGCACGGGCGCACCTGGCTCATCGACCACGGCGCGGCGTTCTACCTGCAGCACGGGCGGCCCAAGCTCGCCGACGCGGCGGATGCGGCGTTCCCGCACGTGTCAGACCATGTCCTGCTCGCGGCGGCCCAGCCGATCGCGGCAGCCGACGAGCGGCTCGCCGAGCGCGCGCTCGACGCCGTGCCTGGCGCGGCCGCGCTGGTGCCCGACGCGTGGCTGGGCGACGACCCGGCGGCACGGCGCGAGGACCTGACGTCGTTCCTGCAGGCGCGGCTGGCGCCGCCGCGCGCGTTCGCCGAGGAGGCCGACCGTGCCCGCGCGTAACGCGTTCCAGTACGCGATCCTCCGCGTCGTGCCGAGCATCGAGCGCGGCGAGTGCCTCAACGTGGGCGTTGCCCTGCTGTGCCCGGAGCGCAAGTACGTCGGCGTCCGCGTCGCGCTCGACGAGGCGCGCCTAGGAGCCCTGGCGCCCGACCTCGATCTCGACGAGCTGCGCACGGCGCTGGACGCGCTCGTCGCGGTCGCCGAGGGCGATCCGGCGGCCGGTCCGCTGGCGCGGCTGAGCCCGTCCGAGCGCTTCGGGTGGCTGACCGCGCCGGCGTCGACGGTGATCCAGCCGTCGGCGATCCACACCGGGCTGTGCGAGGACCCGGAGGACACGCTCGAGCGCCTGTTCGCGACGCTGGTGCTGACCGGGTGAGGCGCGCGCCGCTGCTGTGCGTCGTGGCGCTGGCGGCGGCGGGCTGTGGCGCCAAGCACGCATCTCCCCCGGCCACGGTCGCTCAGCGGCCCGCCCCGCGCCCGCCCGCGCTATGCGGCTCGCTGCACGTCCGCGTCACCGGCCGCGTGCGCGACCCTGCGGCCAACGAGCTCAGCGGGCTCGTCCGCAGCCCCTCGCAGTCCGGGCTGCTATGGAGCCACGACGACTCGGGCTCCGGCCCCGTGCTGTTCGGCCTGCACGCCGACGGCCGCGTCGTCGCTCACGTCACGGTCACCGACGCGGAGGCCGTCGACTGGGAGGACATCGCGGCCGCTCCCGGGCCCCTTCTCTACATCGGCGACATCGGCGACAACAACCGCTCGCGTCCCTCGATCGACATCTACCGGGTGCGCGAGCCCCCGCCCGGAGCGGACGCGACGGCGCCGGCGCGACGGTTGCGGTTGCGCTATCCCGACGGGCCCCACGACGCGGAGGCGCTGCTCGTCGACCCACTGCGCGGCGACGTCTTCGTCGTCACGAAGGCGCCCGACGGGGCGACGGCGTACCGGGCCGCCGGCACGACGCTGCGCCGCGCCGCCGCCGTGCGCGACGCGCGGTTCGTCACCGGCGGCTCGGTGAGCGCCGACGGGCGCGTCGTCGCGCTGCGCGGGTACGCCCGCGTCTGGATTTGGGTCCGCCTCGGCCGCGAACCGCTGGCCCGGACGCTGGAGCGGGCGCCGTGCTCGCCGTCGGTGTCGCTGCTGCCCGAGGGGCAGGGCGAGGCGATCGCGCTCGACCGCAACGGGCGAAGCTTCGCGACGGTCGCCGAAGGCTCGCCGGCGGTGTTGCGGCGCTACGGTGGCTAGATGCGCCTCGACGGCATCCACCACATCACCGCGATCACCGGCGACGCGCCGCGCAACGTCGACTTCTACACGCGGGTCCTCGGCCTCCGGCTGGTCGCCAAGACCGTCAATCAGGACGACCCCAGCGTCTATCACCTCTTCTACGCCGACGAGCGCGGACGTCCCGGGTCGGAGCTCACCTTCTTCGAGTACCCCGGCGCCATCCCCGGGCACCCGGGGGCCGGCATGGTCCACCGCATCATCTGGCGCGTCGCCTCACCGGAAGCCCTGGCCTTCTGGGAGCGCCGGCTGGCCGCGGACGGCGTGGCGGTCGAGCGCGACGGCGAGGTCGTCCGCTTCGCGGATCCGGAGGGGCTCGGCCACGAGCTCGTGGTGAGCGCGCGCGGTGACGAGCCGCTCGCCGCGTTCCACCCCGAGATCCCCAGCGAGGTCGCGCTGCAGGGCTTCGAGGGCGTGCGCGCGTACAACGCGTACCCCGAGTACAGCGGCGCGGTGCTCGAGCAGCTGCTCGGCGCGACCGCGCTCGGTGGGGGCGCGTGGGAGCTGCGCGGCGACGCCCGCGGCTCGACGATCACCTACGAACCGCCGCCGGCCGAGCCCGGACGCCAGAGCGCGGGGACGGTCCACCACGTCGCCTGGGGCACGTCGGTGGCCGAGCACCCCAAGTGGGAGGAGCTCCTACGCGGCGCCGGCGTCCCCACGTCGGGCATCGTCGACCGCCACTACTTCCACTCGATCTACTTCCGCGAGCCCAGCGGCGTGCTGTTCGAGATCGCCGACGACGGCCCCGGCTTCACCGTCGACGGGCTGACCATCGAGCAGCTCGGCTCGGCCATCATCCTGCCACCGCACCTCGAACCGCAGCGTGAGCGCATCGAGGAGATCCTCACGCCGCTCCCCGATCCGAGGGCAGGCTGGAGCGCGGGCGCGGGCGCGGGCCGCTAGCCTTTTTGCCTTCCGGCGGATCGCCCACTCGGCCGGGGCTCCGTTTTACGGGGCCCAACCGGGTACCGCGCCGGCCTTGCGCCGGCGGCCTGCCTCGGTGGTCGGGAGTGTCGACGCCACCCAGGCACCACGACACAAGTCCTGGGACGTAGTAGTTCAGCGGTGATCCATGACCGGGCGGCGCCGGGCGAGCCTCGAGAGGCTCGCCCGGCGGCTTCCGCTACTCGTGGCTGACCGGCGCGCCGTTAGCGGTCAGCGCAACGTCGATGTTGCCGCGCGTCGCGTTCGAGTACGGGCAGATCTTGTGGGCGGCGCGCACCAGCTCGACCGCCTGCTCGGTGTCCTTGATCGACGGCAGCGTGACGTCCATCTCGACGCCGACCGTGAAGCCGCGGTCCTCGGTCGGCATGAGGCTGACGCGCGAATCGATCGCGACGTCTTCGACCTCGAGGCGCTCGCGGCGGGCGGCGGCGCCGAGCGCGCCCTCGAAGCACGCGGCGTAGCCGACGGCGAACAGCTGCTCCGGGTTGGTGCCGCCGCCGGGCCCGCCGGTCTCGACGGGCGGGCGGAGCTGGACGTCGAGCGCGCCATCGCTCGAGGCGCCATGACCGTTGACGCGCCCGCCGGTGACGTGGGCGTGCGCGGTGTAGAGGACCCTGCCGGTGGTGGCCATCGCCGAAGGCTAGCTCGGCTCGATCTCGGCGGTGCGGACCTGCGCCTCCTGGCGGTAGTGCCACCACTCCATGACCGCGATCTGCAGCGCGGCCGCGAATGGGATCGCGAGCAGCGCGCCGAGGATCCCGAACAGCGTCGACCCGAAGAGCACGGAGACGATGACGACGAAGGCGTTGAGGTCGACGGCGCGGCGCTGGATCTGCGGCTGGATGATCGAGTTCTCGATCTGCTGGTAGAAGACCGCCCAGACCACCCAGATGATGGTGTCGATCGGGAAGTCGGCGAACAGCGTGACGATGCCGACGAGCACCGCGGCGATCGTGGCGCCCACGAGCGGGATGAGGTCGGCGATGCCGACGAGCACCGCCAACGGGCCGGCGAACGGGATGCCGAGGATCTTCATGACGATGAACGCCGTGACGCCGGCGATCGTCGCCTGGGCGAGCGCGCCGCCGACGTAGTTGCCGATCGCGGTGGCCACGCGATCGACCGCGCGCTCGAGGCGCTCCACGTGCTCGGGTGGGCGTAGGGCGATCGCGCTGCTCACCCATCTTCGGCCGTTGGCGACCATGAAGATCGACAGGATCAGGATCGTCACGCCCGCGAAGATCGAGTTGACCAGGCCCACCCCGAGGTCCTTCAGCGTGCCCGCGGCGCCGCCCAGCTTGGACGGCAGCTTCTTCGCTTCCTGCTCGAGCTTGGTGATGACGCCGTAGTCCTCCTCGAGCTTGCGTAGGCGCCTGTTGTTCTGGACGTAGTCGCGCGCCTGGGCCGCGTAGTCCGGCGCCTTCTGCGCAAGGTCGTTGACGCCGTTGACGATCGGGGGCACGAGGACCGCTCCGAGGGCCACCGGCACCGCGAGCAGGCCCAGATAGCTGAGCGTGATGGCGAAGCCGCGCCGCATGTAGCGGTTGAGGAGGTTCACCGGCCCCGACATCGCGATCGCCAGGAAGGTGGCGATCACCAGCCAGCTGATCGGCTTGCGCAGGCGGTAGATGACGTAGAGCGTGAGCAGCACGCTCACTGCCACGAGGAGGATGCGCAGGATGACCCGCGGGCTGATGTCGGCGGCGCGCATGCGTCGCGCGCATCATCCTCGCGGGGCCGGACGCCTCTAGGCGGGCTCGAACCGGATCGGCAGCGCGTCGAGGCCGTAGATCCCGTTCACGCTGCCATACGCCGGCTCGCCGTCGAGCTCGAGCCGGTCGATGTGCCGCGCGAGGAAGCCGAGCGCCTCCTGGAGCTCCGCGCGGGCGAGGTTCGCGCCCAGGCAGTAGTGGATCCCGGCGCCGAAGGTGGTGACGCGCGCGCCGTCGGTGCGCGCGATGTCGAAGCGGTCCGGGTCCGCGACGCCGTCGCGGTTTGCGGTGCACGCGGCGACCAGCACGACGGTGCCCGCCGGGAACGCGACGCCGCGCACCTCCATGTCCTCGACGACGATGCGCGCGGTGAAGGGCGTGATCGGCTCGTAGCGCAGCGCCTCGTCGACCGCGCCGGCCGCGAGCGCCGGGTCGGCGCGCAGCGCCGACCACTGGTCGGGGTGCTCGGCGAACAGGCGGATCGCGTGCGCGAGCTGGGACTGGGTGGTATCGACGCCCCCGATGAGGACGTTGAGGACGAGGTTGACGCATTCGACGTCGGAGAGGCGGTCGCCGTCGGCCTCGGCCGCGAGCAGCGTCGACACGAGGTCCTCCCGCGGATCGTCGCGCCGCGCCGCGAGCAGTGCGTCGGCGTACGCGTAGAACTCGACGACCGCCTCCTCGATGAGCTCGCGCTGCGTCATGAGCGCCTCGGGGTCGAACTGCTTCTGGATCCAGTTGGACCAGTGGTGCAGCCGCGGCGCGTCCTCGAGCGGCGCGCCCATCACGGTCGCGATGACGAGCGACGGGTACGGCTTGGCGAACGCCTCCACGAACTCGCAGCGCCCGTCGTCGCGGACCCCGTACCACAGCTCCTCGAGATAGGTCCGCATCGCCGGGCGCCAGCGGTCCGCCGCGCGCGGCGTGAACGCCGGGTTGACGAGGTTGCGCAAGCGGCGGTGGTCGTCGCCGTCGATACAGAGGATGTTGCGCCGCAGCTCCTCGGCCAGCGGGCCGTGCTCGATGCCGAACAGCTCCGCGAGCTTGCGGCCCGGGAACGTCGTCGAGCGGCTGCGCAGGAACAGCTCGGCCGCCTCGCGCTCGAGCACGAGCGCGCCGATCGGTGTCGCCGCCAGCCACCCCTGGGCGCGCAGCTCGGCCATCCGCGGGTGGAACACCGGCCCGCGCAGCGCAGGGTCGGTGTAGTCGAGGACCGGGAGGTCCAGCTCGGTGACGAGCGCCATGGCGTGGCGCACCGTATCGGTTCATCAGGGCCGCGGTGGGGCATACGAGGCGGCATGGAGCAGACCGATCTCGGACCCCTGCGCGTGACTCGGCTGTGCCTGGGCGCGATGCTGATGGGCGACCGCACGCCGCGCGACGAGGCCTACCGCATCCTCGACAGCTACGTCGCCGCCGGCCACAACTTCGTCGACACGGCCGATACCTACGGCGACGGGACGTCCGAGGAGACGCTCGCGCCGTGGCTGGCGCGGCGCCGCGACGAGGTCGTCGTGGCCACGAAGGTCCGCTTCGCCGTCTCGGACCCGGGCGGCGACGGCCTTGCGCCCGATCGCATCGCGCGCGCGTGCGACGCGTCGCTGCGAAGGCTGGGCACCGACGTCATCGACCTGTATCAGCTGCACGCGCCCGACACGCGGGTGGCGCTCGAGGACACGCTGGCCGCCCTCGACGCGCTCGTGCGCGCCGGCAAGGTCCGCGCGCTCGGCGCATCGAACTTCCCCGCCTGGCTGCTGGCGTGGGCGGTCGCCGTGCAGGACCGCGAGGGCTTTGCGCCGTTCGTCTCGCTGCAGCCGCAGTACTCGCTCGTCGAGCGCTCGATCGAGATCGAGACCCTGCCGTTCTGCCTCGCCGCCGGCCTCGGCGTGCTCCCGTGGGGCCCGCTCGGGGCGGGCTTCCTCAGCGGCCGCTATGAGCGTGGCGCGGACCCTGCGGCCGGGACGCGTATCGGCGACGCGAGCGACGACCTCGAGGAGGCGTTGCACCGCCGCGGGACCGAGGCGAACTTCCGCGCGGTCGACGAGGCGCGCTCGCTCGCCGCCGAGCTCGGCGCCACCGTGCCGCAGGTCGCGATCGCGTGGCTCCTCGCCCAGCCCGGGGTGACCGCGCCGATCATCGGGCCGCGCACGCTCGCCCAGCTCGAGGACCTCCTCCCCGCCGCCGACCTGCGGCTGACCGCCGAGCAGGTCGAACGGCTCGGGCGCTGGACGGTGCCCGCGCCGGGCTATCCGCAGCGGATGCTCGCCGAGCAGTCCGGCATCGACGTCGCCACGATCAGGCTGCGCCGCGCCGTGCCCGCCTGACTGCAGCGCGCAGTTTTGCAACGAATCCTGCAATGAGCAGGACTTTCCGCGGATAGCTGATAGCGTCGACGCCCGCCGCGCCGAGTCGTCCGGTCCCCAAGGGCCGGCGATCGGGGGAACCACTGCGGGTCGAGAGGGTCGGCCCGTTGGGGCGAATCGCTGCCGTCCGGCGGCGTAGCGCAATGCGCGAGCCCGTCAGCTCACCTCGTAGGCGCGCCAACCGATGCCCCGCCGAGCCGCCGACATCCGCCGCCTGGTTGCCGCTGCAGCCATCCTCGTTGTCCTGCCCGCAGCCGACGCGAAGGCGCTGCCGACGCTGCACCACGGCGACCGCGGCAAGTCGGTGCGCAAGCTCCAGCGCGCGCTGCACCTGCACGCCGATGGCGTCTTCGGGCGCGGCACCCTGCACGCCGTCAAGCGCTTCCAGCGCCGGCACCACCTGCGCGCCGACGGCGTTGTCGGCCCCGGCACGTGGCGCATGATCCGGCGCAGCGTGCACCGGCGGGCGCGCGTCTCGTCGACCGGCCCCAGGGTGCAGACGCGTGGCGCGAGCGTCCGCCTGCTCCAGCGCCACCTCGGCGTCAACGCCGACGGCGTGTTCGGGCCCGGCACCTCCCGCGCCGTGCGCCGCTTCCAGCGCAGGCACGGCCTGACCGCCGATGGCGTGGTCGGCCCGGCGACCTGGGCCGCGCTCGGGATCCGCGGCCATCACCCGGTGCTCAAGCGCGCGCACCTGCGCGGCGGCGGGCCCGCGCGCGGCGGCGTCCCGTCGGGTGTGTTCCGCGCGATCGCCGCGGCGAACCGCATCGCCGGGTTCCCCTATCGCCTCGGTGGCGGCCACGGCTCCTTCCACGACAGCGCCTACGACTGCTCGGGCTCGGTGTCCTACGTCCTGCACGCGGCCGGCCGCCTCGGGAGCCCGCTCGACTCGGGCCAGCTCATGTCCTGGGGCCGTCCCGGACGCGGTCGCTACATCACGGTCTACGCGAACCCCGGTCACGCCTATATGGTCATCCGCGGGCGCCGCTACGACACCACCGGGCGCGCCGAGACCAGCTCGCGGTGGCAGCGCGCCGGGCGCTCGAGCGCCGGCTACGTGGTGCGCCATCCCGCCGGGCTCTGAGCGGAGAACGGCCGCGAAGAAAAGGTCGGGCCCGCCGGCTGGGTGGGACCGGCGGACCCGCTGAGGCCCCCTTGGGCCCTCAGTCGCGCGGGTGACGCCGCCCCTGACGTCACCCAACCCCCTCCGATTAGTTAGCCGCCGGCCCCTCCCCAAGGGCCGGCGGCCTCACCCATCAATCCCCCCGTCATGCCCGCTCTCCCCGACCGGGCACGTCCAGAGTGGGGACGGAGCGTACTCAGTCGGGTGGTGGGTGACAAGGGGTGAACGGTCCCCAATGCTGGTCGAACGGTTGTCCAGTCGCCGACGCTCGCGGCCTAGACGATGTCGATCGGCGTGCCGGTCGGTGCCAGCCGGTAGAGCCGCTCGATGTCGCGGTTGCGCAGGCGTATGCAGCCGTGCGACGGGCGGCCCGGGATCAGCTCGGGCTGGTTGGTGCCGTGCAGGCCGACGACGCCGCCACCCGGCCAATCGGTCAGCGTCGCGGAGTACGCGCTGGTGCCGATCGCGCGCGTGCCGTAGATCGTGCCGGAGCGGACGCGGAACTTCTCGCGGATCCAGAAATGCCCGCCCGGCGTCGGGGTCGCCGCCTTGCCGACGCCGATCCGCGCGCTGAAGCGCTTGCGGCCGTGGTCGTACAGCGTCACCCGCAGCGTGTGGCGGTTGACCCGGAGCTGCGTGTGGATGGTGCGCACCGCCGTGAGGGCGCTCTCGCGCACCCACCCCGTCCGCCCGTTGGGCCGCATCGGCACGCGGATCTTCAGCCACGTGTTGCCCTGGGAGTTCTTCCAGCTCGAGAGCACCAGATAGACCTCGGGGAACGAGTCCTCGGTGAGCAGCCGCAGCTTGGTGACCTGCCGCGCGTCGGCGGACGGGCGACTGAACACGGGCTGCACGTCGGCGGTGTTCGCCCAGCGCGTCGTGGTCGTCTCGTTGGAGAGCTTGACCGTGCCCGGCGGCGTCGCCGGGGGAAGCTTCGCCGCGTGCGCGGCGGCCGGCGCCAGCGCGCACGCGAGCAGTCCCAGCAAAGCGATCGTGCGCCTCGACCCCGGCATCGGCTCGTGAGGATAGGGCAGCGACTCGCCCGGCCCGCCGGTCAGCGCCGCCGTGACCGGGCCGCCCGCGCGCGCGGCGTACGGCGCAGCGGGCGGTTCGTGGCGTGGCGGAGCGAGGCGTGGCGTGCCGCGCGCTTGCCGCTCCCGAAGTCGGTGGTGTAGGTCGCGCCGTCGAGGCCTTCGCCGGGGGTGCCGAGCGCGATGCCGAGCCCGATCTGCGTGTAGTCGCGGCTCAGCAGGTTCTCGCGGTGGCCGGGGCTTGCCATCCACGCCTGCACCATCGCGCGCGGCGTCGCGAGGATGCTCTCGCCCCAGCCGATGTTCTCGCCGATGACGGGCGCGGAGCCGACGTCGTACCCCGCCCCGGCGAGCCGGTCCACGAGCGTCGTGCCGTCCGGTGCCTCGTGGCCGAAGAACTCCTCGGCGACCATGCGCCGCGAGTACGCGGCCGACGCCCGCGTGAGGCGTCCGTTCTCGGTCAGGGCGGCCGCGCCGGCGGCGGCGCGCTCCTGGTTGAGCAGGCAGAGCGTCGCCCGGCTGACCGCCGCCGCGTTGTCGGCGGTGGGGACGACGTCGGCGCCGGCGCAGTCGGCCGCCTGAGCGCCCGCGGGCACGCAGAGGCCGAGCGTCAGCAGGGCGGCGGCGACGAGTCGGCGACGGGGCATGTGCCGTCCATCGGCCGGCCGGCGGCGCCGCCCCGCTCGACGGCCGCGATCCGTGGACGGATGGCGGAGCTACCAGCCCGACGCGATGCGGTCGAACAGCGCGAAGGCGCGGGTGCGGGCGTCGGCGATCACGCTCGCGGTCTCGCGCTGGATCGGCTCGGGATCGGGGACCGCGTCCCGCGCGTCGGCGAGCCAGCCGTCGACGATCGCGGTGGTCACCTCGGGATGGAACTGGACCCCGACGCTCGCGCCCACCGAGAACGCCTGCACGCCGGAGGCGGCGGTGGCCAGCTGCGTGGCGCCGGGCGGCGCGGCGAACACGTCCTCGTGCCAGGTGAACCAGCGCCCTGCGTAGCCGTCCTCGCCGTCGACATCGATCCAGCCGATCTCGGTCTCGGCCGCGCGCCGCACGCTGCCGCCGAGCGCCGCGGCGAGCGCCTGAGCGCCGAAGCAGATGCCGAGCACCGGCACCCCGGCGCCGTGCGCGCCGGCGAGGTAGTCGAGCTGCGCCGCGACCCACGGGTCGCGCGATGCGTGCACCGAGGCGTCGGCTCCGAGCGCCACCACCGCCGCCGCGTCACGCGGATCGGGCCACTGCGCGACGTCGGGCGGGGTGACGACCTCGAGCTCGTCGCCGCGCCGGTCCGCCCACTCCCCCAGCAGCCCGGACGGGACGTCGGCCTGCTGCTCGACGACGATCAGGCGCAGCGGGCTACCCCTTCACGCGGAACGCGCCGCGCATGAACGGGTGGATGCGGCAGAAGTACGTGTAGGTGCCGGGCGCGAGGTCGGACGGTGTCTCCCACGTCTTGCGGTTGGCCGCCGCGGTGAAGCCGGCCGGGCCGAAGCCGAGCTCGCCGGAGTCGAAGACGGTCGGGCCGTTGGCCAGCGGGAAGGCGATGCCCGTGGTCGCCGTGCACGGCGAGCGGCAGGCGGTGATGGTGTGGAAGATGTCGCGGCTCGCGTCGTCGTTGACGAAGGTCAGCGGCTGTCCGACGCTGACGACGGGCGGGCGCGCGGCCTCCCCGGTGGTCGACAGGTCGCCCTGGCCGTAGACGAACTGATCGATGTCCACCGTCGAGGTCTTGGGGCCGTCGGGCAGCGTCGCCGCCTTGACGCGGTTGGGGTCGGGCGAGCCGCCGTGGTGGTCGTTCTCCGGCAGGTGGCCGTGGGTGAGCACGCCCTTCACCGCCACGTTCTTGGTGAGCGGATCGGCGCCGCCCGCCGGTGCCAGCGTGATCGCCACCGGCATGATCGCCATCACCTCGTACCACGACGTCGTGCGCGTGTCGTAGGTGCCGGACACGGTCAGCACGTCGCCCTTCTTGACCGCGACGCGCCAGGTCTTCGGCGTCGCGGTCATCGAGACGTCCCACGAGACCGCGCCCGCGGGCTCGTAGTAGTGCGCGCGCGACCGGAACAGCTCGACGGTCTTGTCGCCGCGCGTGAGCTTGAGGTCGGTGTACAGGCCGCCGGGGTGCAGGTGTCCGGCGGTGCCGACGAGCGTCGCGTCGTGGTCGACCACCCAGCGGTTGCGCACGATCCCGTCCGGATACGGGTTCGGGTCGTCGTCGGGGAAGGTGTAGAGGCCGTTGTGGCCCGTGCCGCGCAGCGCGTCGAAGACCGGGTAGGCCTTGATGCCCTCGACGTCCATCCACTGCGTCCTGACCTCGCGCATGCCCTTCGCGGCCTTCGCGCCGAGTGGGATGAAGTCCATCTTCCAGGTGATGTACACCCGGGTGGGCGCCGCTGTCAGGTTGTGGATCATGTGGTTGAGCAGCCACCGGTCCGAGGAGCGGTAGCGCCAGCCGAAGCCCTTGGGCATGCGGAAGATCGTCTTCTCCTCGCCCGCGGCCCACGTCGGCTGGATGAGCTGGTTGGCGTTGGAGACGATCCAGACCGCGTGGTGCAGGTGGATGACGTCGACGCGCGGGACCTTGCCGTCGACGTAGGTGAGGTTCGGCGCGAACGACGTGATCCAGCCCGGTCCGGGCGGCTTGAGCTCAGAGTTGGTGATCGCGATCGTGTTCTGCCCGGGCTTGATCCTCACCGGGCCGAAGCGGAAGGTCAGGTGGCGCATGCCGTTCTCGCCCGGCGTGGTCGTGATCGTGCCCTGCGGGGTGCGGACGGTGGTGGAGCGCGCCTGGGCTACCGGCGCTACGAGAAGGCAGGCGAGGACGGCGGCCAGCAGGGCGGTCGATCGGCGCACGGCCGGGGAGCCTACTGAACCCCGTTTAGCACGGATGCAGTGCAGTTGAATCTGGATGATTCAGCACGGATGCAGTGCAGTTGAATCCGGATGATTCAGCACGGATGCAGTGCAGTTGAATCCGGACGATTTCAGGCGGCGACGGGCTCGGCGTCGCGGGCGGCCAGCGTGGCGTAGCGCCCGCCGCGGGCCAGCAGCTCGGCGTGCGTGCCGCGCTCGACGATGCGGCCGCGGTCGAGCACGACGATCTCGTCGGCGTCGCGGATCGTCGAGAGGCGGTGGGCGATGGCGACGGTCGTGCGTCCCTCCGCCAGGCGATCGAGCGCCTCCTGCACCGCTCGCTCGGTCTCGTTGTCCAGCGCGCTCGTCGCCTCGTCGAGCACGAGCACCGGTGGGTTGCGCAGGACGGTCCGCGCGATCGCGATGCGCTGCTTCTCGCCGCCGGAGAAGCGATAGCCGCGCTCGCCGACCACCGTGTCGTAGCCCTCTGGCAGCCCGGCGATCAGCTCGTGGATCTGCGCCGCCCGCGCGGCGTCCTCGAGCTCCTCGTCGGTGGCGTCTGGCTTGGCGAAGCGCAGGTTCTCGCGCACCGTGGCGTGGAAGAGGTAGGTCTCCTGTGAGACGAGGCCGACGGTCTTTGCCAGCGACGCGAATGAGAGGTCGCGCACGTCCACGCCGTCGATGGTCAGTTGGCCGGACGTCGCGTCGTAGAGGCGCGCGACGAGGTAGCCGAGCGTCGTCTTGCCCGAGCCGGTCTCCCCCACGATCGCGGTCGTCGTGCCGGGCGCCACGACGAGGTCGATGCCCTCGAGCGTCGGTGGGCCGTCGGGGTCGTAGCCGAAGGAGACGTCCTCGAAGCGGACCTCGCCGCGCACGTCGTCGAGCGCGACGGGGTGCTCGCGCTCGGCGATGTCGACCGGCAGGTCGAGGTACTCGAAGATGCGGTGGAAGAGCGCCAGCGACGTCTGCACGTCGATCCCCACCGACAGCAGCGACTGCAGCGGGAAGAACAGCCGCGTCTGCAGCGTGGTGAACGCGACGACGGTGCCGATCGACACCGCCTGGCTGCCGTTGGCCATCGACCAGCCGGCGAACCAGTACACGAGCGCCGGCATGATCGAGAACGTCATCTGCACGCTGGCCATGCGCCAGCGGCCGGCCATGCGGCTGCGGACCTCGAGGTCGGCGAGGTCGGCGGACTCGCGCGTGAACCGGTCGGCGAGCTCGGGCGCGCGGCCCATCGTCTTGCCGAGCAGGATGCCGCTGACGCTGAGCGACTCCTCGACGAGCGAGCTCATGTCGGCCAGGCGGCCCTGGCGCTCGGTGGTGATGCGCTTGCGCTCGCGGCCGACGCGGCGCGTCAGCCACACGAAGAACGGCAGCAGCGCCAGGCTGAACACCGCCAGGCGCCAGTCGAGCGCGAACATGGCCACCGTTGTCGCCAGGACGGTCGTCACGTTGGAGACGATCGAGGTCGCCGTCGAGGTGACGACGTTCTGGACGCCGCCGATGTCGTTGGCGATGCGCGACTGGACCTCGCCCGTGCGCGTCTTCGTGAAGAACGCGAGCGACAGGCGCTGCAGGTGGCGGTACACCGCGGCGCGCAGGTCGTGCATGACCCGCTGGCCGACGGTGTTGGACAGCCAGGTCTGGGAGACGCCGAGCGCGCTGGTTGCGACCGAGATCGCGACCATGCCCGCGACGAGCGCCGTCAGCAGCGCGGTGTCGCGATCGGGGATCGCCTTGTCGAGCACCTCTCGCAGCAGGAACGGCGAGATGATGCTCAGCCCGGCCGAGATGGCGATGAGCCCGAGCACGATCGCCAACCGCACCCGATAGGGCTTGAACAGTCGTGCGATGCGTGCGGTATCGGAGCTTTTCACCGAGCGCCAGGATAGCGGAATAGTTGATTACTTCAACTATCCTGCTGGCCGACGAACGCCTGATCGCCGCGGGCTTCCGCGACCACCTGCTCGAACAACGCGCAGATCCGGTCGGCGAGACTGGGCCACGCGTAGCGCACGAGCACGTCGCGGCGGGCGGCGGCGCCGCGGCGCAGCCGCTCCTCCGGGTGCGCGATCGCCTGGGCGAGCGCGCCCGCGAGCTCGGCTTCGTCGTCGGGTGCCACGAGCCACCCCGTCTGCCCCGGCCGGACGATGTCGGCTGGGCCCAGCCGGTCGACGGCGATCGCCGGAAGGCCGCACGCCATGCCCTCGACGAGCGCCGAGCCGAACTGCTCGCGCGCCGAGGCGAGTACGACGGCATCGGAGGCCGAAAAGAAGGCCGCCAGCTCGTCGTGCTCGTGCCAGCCGGCGAGGTAGACGTCGCGCGCGCCCGCGGCGCGGATCGCGTCGTACGGGTGCTCGCCCTCCCACTCGCCCGGATAGCCGCCGACGAGCACGAGCGACGCCGGCGCGGCGGCTGCCTCGCGCGCGCGGGCGAACGCGCGGACGAGCAGCCCGAGGCGCTTGACCTCGGTGAAGCGGCTGGCCGAGACGAGCACGGGCGCGCTCGCCACCGCGGCGGCCTGCTCGGGGGCGTACGCGACCGAGCCCTCCTCCCCGCCCGGGCGCCAGCCGCGCGGGTCCTCGACGAGCTCGTGGCGCCAGAACGCGGCGCGGTCGACGTCGCGCGGCGCGAAGCGCGCGGGGTCGAAGCCGTTGGGCGCGATGACGAAGCGGCTGGCCTCGATGTCCAGCAGCCGGGTGGCGCGCTCGGCCTGGCTGCGCGAGAGCAGCAGCACGCGGTCGCAGCGCCGTGCCCAGCGGCGCATCCGGCGCTCCCACGCGTCGGCGTGGCGCCAGGCCGGCGGCGCGCCCTCGGCGATGTGCTCGAGCATGAGCAGCTCGGTGCCGTGGAGGTGCCCGACCACCGGGACGCGCGGCGCCACGCGCGCGGCGGCCTCATGGATCGGCGTCAGGTGGTGCAGGTGCAGGACGTCGGCGTCGGCCGCGTCGACCTCCTCCAGAGCGCGGCACCAGGCGGCGACGTGCTCCTCGTAGGCGCGGTCGTCGAGGGCGGCGAAGACGCGATCGGGCGCGTCGGGCCGGTCCTCGTACGACGGATGCATGGGCGCGTCGCCCCGGGCGAAGTCCACGGCGTGGACATCGAGGCCCTCGTAGAAGTGCTCGGCGTCGCCGTGGCCGGGCAATGACCCCGAGACGATGGTCACATCGCAGCCGTGCGCGGGCAGCTCGCGGGCCAGCGCACGCGCAACGTGGGCCGATCCGCCGCGAGGAAAGAACATGAGGGCACTGACAACGCGCACCCCTCCGTTGTACCCGAAGTTGTTACCGGGGTGTGAACGCGATGACGGTCGAGACGGGGCGCCCGCCCGCGAGCACGATCCCGTGGTCCTCGCGCGGGACGTTGCGCAGCCGCCCGCCGCAGACGAGCGACGTGGAGCCGCCGCCGTCGAGGTTGAGTGCCGCCTGCGCACCGAGCGCCACGAGCGTCTCGGCGAGCTCAGCGAGGGTCATCCCGGCCTCGTCGTCGGCGCGCCCGTCGCACGCGACGGCGAGCAGACGGCGGTTCTTCGTGAGCGCCAGCGCGGCGCGCGGATAGCGCCCCGCGGTGATGTCCGAGTCGAACTGGCGGCTGCCGGCCGCGAAGCCCTCGACGTCCCCGTCCACGCACGGCATCCCGTCGCGCACGAGCAGCGGGCCCGCCTGCAGCAGGTCGCCCGCCGGCGCCGCGGGCAGCTCGTCGCGGCGCGCGAGCTCGATCCGGTTGCCGGCGACGTGCAGGCACGCGCGCACGCCGTCCCACGGCGCGTCGAACGGCTGCGTCACGCGGACGATGCCGCTGGTGCGCAGCTCGCCGAGCGGCATCCCGCCCGGGCGGACGAAGAAGCCGCCGACGATCGCCTCGGCGATCCGCTGCTCGCGGCACCAGCGCTCGAGCGGCATCGGCCGGACGAGGCGTACGACGCGCGGCAGCGTGCGGCGCAGGTCGTAGAAGGCGGTGTGCAGCGTCGTCTCGGCGCCGTCGCGCAGTTCGATGCGCTGACGCTGGAGATGACGCGGACGCGTGCCGAGCGCGCGTGCGGCGACGCCGGCGAGAGGGCTCGGGAAGCGGGCGGCCATGGGCGTCTGCGGGCAGGGTGGCAGAAGGCACGGCGGAGCGCGCCCGCCGTTGGGTCAGGCGGCGGCCCGGTGCCGGCGCCGGTAGATCTCGCCCTTCGTGCGGTTGCCGCAGATCCGCATCGAGCACCACTGGCTCGAGCGGTTGCGGGAGGTGTCGTAGAAGGCCCAGCCGCACTTCGCGTGCGGGCAGGCCTTTAGGCGGGCGAAGCTGCCGTCGGCGCGCGCCGCGTGGACGATGGCGATGGCCAGCGCGCAGGCGGCGTCGGCGCCGTCGCCGACCGTCTCGAAGGTGGCGGTCCGCAGGCTGGGCGCGAGCGCCGCGGCCGGAGCGAGCGCGATCGCGGTGCGATCGAGGAAATCGACGGCCGCGGGGGCGTCGCCGCTGTCGTGGTTGGCCAGGCAGAGGTCGCGCAGCGCCTCGCGCACGGCGATCGCGCGGTCGAGGTCGGCCTGGCCGGCGTTGTCGCGGAACCCGCGCTCGCTCAGCCAGGCACCGTAAGCGGCCGGCGACGACCACACCTCGTCTCCATGGCGCGCGAGATCCCAGAACGAATTGAGGAACGCCTGCACGTAGCCGAGGCGGCCGGGCGCGGGCGCTCGCCCCGCGGGCTGCTGTCCGGCCGCGTAGCGATCCACGACGTTCAACATTGACACGAACCAGCAACAATATCTACGCTGGTTACGTGCCGCCCACGGCAACCGAGCTGCCAGTCCGCACCTGCCCCCATTGCGGATTCGAGGAGCGCTCGGCACGGGAGCGCTGTTCGCGCTGCGGAAAGTCCGTGCTTGTTCGCCCTCCACGCCTGCGCGGGCGCCGGAAAACCGTGGCGATCGTGGGCGGCACGGCCCTCTTCATCGCGGTGGTCGCGGTACTCGCCGTCGTCGTCTCCGACGTGACCTCCGACCGCAACAAGCGCGAAGCCGCCGCCGACGCCAAGCAGGTAGCGGCGGAGAAGGTCCGCCTCCACAAGCTGCAGGCGCCGCACCGCGGGTCGGCGACGCAGCTGCGGCCCGCCGCCGGCGCGTCGGACCAGGACGTGCTTGCCGCGCGCGCCGCGCTCGTGCAGGCGGCCGAGGCGTCGATCACCCAGGACGCCCAGGGGCGCGCCAGCCGGGGCGAGCTGCAGGGCCCGATCGTCCGCACCGAGTGCGGGCCGCTGCTGAAGGCCCAGAACGCCGTGCCCGACGACCGCGTCCTCTCCAAGCCGATCGGCCGGTACGACTGCGTCGCGATCAAGCGCTCGATCGCCGGCGAGTCCGGGCAGACGGTCGGCCAGCTGGGCTTCGCGTTCGTCGCCGCCCTGGACTTCAAGCGCTACACGTACGTCTGGTGCCGCAACACGCCGGCGCAGGGCGAGCGCGGGCAGGCGATCTCGACGTTCGTGCGGCTGGATCGCGCGTGCCTGGCGGCGAAGGGCCGCGCGCTCGGCACCGGCTACGTGGACGTCCCGGGCAGCTAACGGTTTTTCCGCCGCGCCGCCTTTGCCTGGCGGCCCTTTGAGCGCGCCCGCGCCTTCGTCTCGGCGCGGTGCTTGTGATGCAGGTTGCCGGCGCCGGCGGCCTCGGGCTCGCGGCCGTGGCCGAGCTTGCGTGCACGGTCGCGCGCGTCGCCGACGATCGCGAACGCGATGCCGGCCAGCAGCGCCAGGCCGGCGCAGAAGATGAGGATCTCCTGCCAGGTCTTCAGCCCGCCGTTGCCGTTGCTCGTGCTGGTGTCCGGCGGGGCGGCGGTCTGGGTCTGCGTGGTCTCCTCGCCCAGCGTCGGTGAGTTCTGGGCGATCGCCGGCGCGGCGCACGTCAGCGCGAGCGCCAGAGCGGCGACGGCAAGGAGCGGCTTGAGGCGGACCCTCATGGGCGGCGAGTCTAGATGGTTGATTCCGAATCCCCCACGACGATCTGGCACCGCTTCGTGGCGCCGGATCGCCCCGGTCCGAAGGCGCCCGTGCCACCGGCACTGTGCCCCTTCGACCCGCGCCGCCCGGCATCCACGATTCGGCGCCATCTCGCCGCGCGGGATTCAGAATCAACCATCACGAGCGTGGGACGGGGAGACCGCGCCTGGTGGCGCTAGATTCTGCCGTCACCATGCCGCCCAAGCCACGCCAGATCCGCATCGAGCAACGCGGCGCCCTCGCTGCCATGGAGGCGCTGCAGAACCGCTCCGACGAAGAGCTCCAGCGCGAGCAGAAGTTCAAGGCCGCGGCGCTGGCGATTCTCGGCGCACGGGCGGCCGAGCGCTACGACGCCGACGCGTCGCGCGACTACTTCCGCCGCGCGATCGCCGCGTCGCGCCCGCAGGAGCGCATGCAGCTGCGGCGCATGGCCGATGCGTCGCTGGCGCTGGCCGAGCGCCGGCCCGACGACCTCAAGCAGGCCGTCGAGCGCCTCGGGCAGGCGCCGCCCTCGGGTCGCCAGCTGCTGCTGCTGCGCGTCATGGGCTTCCTGGCGCCCCCCGCGAGCGCGCCGTGGTACCTGAAGGCCCGCGGCTTCGTGCTGCTGGCGCTGCTGGTCATCGCGCTCATCGCCCTCGGCTTCGGCATCGTCAAGCTCGTCTCGCTGCCGTTCGGCGGCACGAGCACGTCGCTCGCGCTCATCCTCGGCGTGATCGTCATCGCCGTGATCCTCGGAGCGCTGGCGCTCTACGGCCGCCTGCGCCAGAAGCGGGCGCGAGACAAGGCCCGGGCCGCCCAGGGCTCGTGAGCTGACGTGTGCGGGCGGTACTCGCTGGCGGGCCCGGATCCGTCGGTCCTGCGCGAGCGCTTCCCGGTCGGCGAGTCGGTTGAGATCCGGCGGCGCTACAACGTCGCCCCGGGTGACGACGTGCTTGCGGTCACGACCGACCGCGAGGGCGCGCCGCGCGGCGAGCTGCTGCGCTGGGGGCTCGTGCCGTACTGGGCCAAGGACCCCAAGAGCCTGGGCCTGAAGCTCATCAACGCGCGCTCGGAGACGATGTTCGAGAGCGGCGCGTTCCGCGGCGCACGGCGCTGCCTGGTGGTCGCCGACGGCTTCTACGAGTGGGAGAAGCGCCCCGGCGAGCCCAAGCAGCCGTGGTGGGTGACGCGCCCCGACCACGAGCCGTTCGCGTTCGCCGGGCTGTGGTCGAGCTGGCGGCCGGGGCCGGACATCGAGCCGCTGCGCAGCGTCGCGATCGTCACCACCGCCGCGTCCGAGCAGCTCGCGTCGATCCACGACCGGATGCCGGTGATGCTGCCGCGCGAGGCCGAGTCGGTGTGGCTCGACCACGACGCGCACGCCGACGACCTGCTCGACCTCTGCGTGCCGCTGCGCGAGACCGCGCTGCGGGCGGTCGGTCAGGCCGTCAACGACGCGCGCCACGACGAGCCCGACTGCCTCGAGCCCGCGCAGCCGCCGCTCACCCTGTTCTGAGCGTCGCCTTCTCGATCACGACCGGCGAGCGCGGCTGATCCTCGCTGTTCACGGGCACGCGGCTGATGCGCTGCGCCACGTCCATCCCCTGCACGAGGCTGCCCACGAGCGCATAGTCCGGCGGGAGCTGGGCGTCGTCGGCCGTGACGATGAAGAACTGGCTCCCCGACGCGCCGCTCGGCTCGGCCTCGGTCTTCGCCATGGCCACCACGCCAGCGGTGTAGGCGACGTTGGTCGGCGGCTGCTCGACCACGGTGTAACCCGGTCCGCCCATGCCGGTCCCGGTCGGATCGCCGCCCTGGATGACGAAGCCGCGCACCACGCGGTGGAAGGTCAAGCCGTCGTAGAACCCGCGGGCGACGAGATCGGCGAACGACGCGGTCGTCCTCGGCGCCCGCGTGACGGCGAGGCGGATCGTCATGACGCCGCAATTCGTGCGCAGCTCGACCGTGTAGCGGGTCCCGGGCTTGAGCCGCCGCGTCGGCTTGGACAGGTGCTGCTCCCCCTTCGGAGCGGGCGCGTGGACGGCGCGGCACGGGCCCGCCGCCGCCGCGGTGGTCGCGGTGGTCGCGGGCGGCTTGTCGCCGCCGCCGCAGCCGGCGAGGAACGCCGCCGCACACAAGGCCAGAACGGTCCGGCGCACGGCGGGCGAGGATAATGGCGCCCTCACGTGTCCGTCGCACCCGGCCTCGAGCCCTACGACACCTTCCTCCTCGACCTCGACGGCTGCGTCTGGGTGGGCGACGAGCCCACGCCCGGCGCGGTCGAGGCCGTCAACGCCCTGCGCGCCGACGGCCGGCGCTTGGCATTCGTGACCAACGACGCGCGCCATGGCGAGGACGACTTCGTCCGCAAGCTCTGGCGCCTGGGCTTTCAGGCGGCTCGCGAGGAGATCGTCAGCGTGGGCGGCGCGCTGCAGCACGTGCTCGCCGAATCCGAGCACGCCACCGCGTACGTCATCGGCTCGTCGGCCGTCCACCGCCACGTCGCCGACGCGGGGCTGCGCATCCTCAACGGCTCGGACCTCGCCGATCGCGCCGACGTCGTCGTGGTCAGCGGGCACGAGCGCTTCGACTGGTGGGAGCTGAAGGGCGCCGTCCAGGCGGCGATGCGCGGCGCCGAGGTCTGGTGCACCGGCCGCGACGCGACGTTCCCGATGCCCGACGGCCCATGGCCCGGCACCGGCGCCGTCGTGGCCGCCGTCGAATACGCGACGGGCAAGCCCGCCCAGTCGGTCGGCAAGCCCGAGCCGCAGCTCTTCCTCACCGCCCTGGACCGCCTCGGCGACGGCCGCGCGCTCGTCGTCGGCGACCGGCTCGACGCCGACGTCGCGGGCGCCCGCGCCGCGGGGCTCGACGGCGCGATCGTCCTCACCGGCGCGACCACCGCCACCATGGCGCGCGACGCCGAGCCCGCCCCCGCGTTCGTCGCGTCCACGCTGGCCGAGCTCATCCTCGCCCGTTGACCTCGATGCCCGCAGACGCCCCGCGCGAGGTGGCGCTCATCGTCAACCCGTCTGCCGGCGGCGGCCGCGCGGCGCGCGCGCTGCCCGCGGTCGAGGCGCGGCTGCGCGCCCTCGGCGTCGCCATAGAGGTCGACGCCACGCGCGACCTCGGCCACGCGGCCGAGCTCGCCACCGCCGCCGCACGCGCCGGGCGCGTCGCGGTCACGCTCGGCGGCGATGGGCTCATCGGCTGCGTCGCGGGCGCGCTGCGCGAGGTGCCGGGCGCCGTGCTCGGCGTGCTGCCGGGCGGGCGCGGCAACGACTTCGCGCGCGTCGCCGGCATTCCCCTCGACGCCGAAGCCGCCTGCGACGTCATCGCGCACGGCGCCCCGCGCCTGCTCGACATGGGCGAGGCCGGCGACACCGCGTACATCGGGATCGCCTCCCTCGGCTTCGACTCGGAGGCCAACCGCATCGCCAACGAGGCGCCCGCGCGCCTCGGGCAGCTCGTCTACGTCTACGGCGCGCTGCGCGCGCTCGCCGGCTGGAAGCCCGCCGAGTTCGTGCTCGAGGTCGACGGCATGCGCGTGCCGTTCTCGGGCTGGGGCGTCGCGATGGCGAACAACAAGGCGTACGGCGGCGGCATGTTCGTCGCGCCCGACGCCGAGCTCGACGACGGCCAACTCGACGTGATCAGGCTCGAGCGCACGAGCAAGGCCCGCTTCCTCACCCACGTGCTGCCGAAAGCGTTCAAGGGCGACCACGTCCACGAGCCAAGCGTGCATTCGCTGCGCGGCTCGGTGGTGCGCGTCGAGGCCGACCGCCCGTTCGTGGTCTACGCGGACGGCGACCCGATCGGGCCTCTGCCGATGACCTTCCGGGCGCTTCCCGGCGCGGTGCGGGTGCTGCTGCCGTGACCACCGCCCTCGACGTGAAGGTCGCGGCCGCCCGCGCGGCGGGGGCGCTGTCGCGCCGCGCCGGGCGGGGCGGCACGTCGCTGCCGGGCAAGGTGCTCATGCGCCTGGATCCGAGCGCGATCGCGCGCCTCGGCGCGCGGCTGAGCAACGGCAGCGCGGTCATCTCGGCGACCAACGGCAAGACCACGACGGCCGCGATGACCGCCGGGATCCTCGAGCTCACCGGCGCGCGACTCGTGCACAACCGCGCCGGCGCCAACATGGCCGGCGGCGTCGCGACCGCGCTGATGGACGGGCCCAGCGACGCCGACACCGGCCTCTTCGAGGTCGACGAGTTCTGGCTCGGGCAGGTCGTCGGGCAGCTGCGCCCGCGCGCGCTGCTGCTCGCGAACCTCTTCCGCGACCAGCTCGACCGCTACGGCGAGCTCGACACGATCGCCGACCGCTGGGCGCAGGTGGCGGCCGCGACCGACGCGGCGCTCGTGCTCAACGCCGACGACCCCACGGTCGCGGATCTGGGCCGGGACGCCGGGGCGACGTACTTCGGCGTCGAGGACGACGCGATGGCGCTGCCCGCGATGCAGCACGCCGCCGACGCGACGCACTGCCGGCGCTGCGGCGCGCCGTACATCTACGACGCGGTCTACCTCGGCCACCTGGGCCGCTACCACTGCGACAACTGCGGCGCGAGCAGGCCCGAGCCGTCGGTCGCCGCGACGGACATCGTCCTCGACGGCGTGCGCGGCGCGCGCTTCAGGCTCCGCACCCCGGACGGCGAGCGCGACATCGCGCTCCCGCTGCCGGGGCTCTACAACGTCTACAACGCGCTCGCCGCAGCCGCGCTGGCCATGGCGCTCGGCGCCTCGCTCGACCAGGTCGCGACCGGCCTGCACGCGGTCGAGCCCGCGTTCGGGCGCGCCGAGACGCTACGGATCGGCGGGCGCGAGCTGTCGATCCTGCTCGTCAAGAACCCCGCCGGCGCCAACGAGGTCCTGCGCACGCTGATCCTCGAGGACGGCGAGCACGACGTCTTCGCCGTCCTCAACGACAACATCGCCGACGGCCGCGACGTGAGCTGGATCTGGGACGCGGACTTCGAGGTCCTCGCGCCGCGCGTGCGAAGGGTCACCTGCAGCGGCACGCGCGCGGCGGAGATGGCGCTGCGCCTGAAGTACGCGGGCGTGCCCACGGGCCGGATCGCGGTCGACCCCGGCCTCGACGACGGCCTCGACCGCGCGCTCGCCGACGGCGACGGCCGCCTCTTCGCCCTCCCCACCTACACCGCGATGCTCGCGCTGCGCGACCTGCTCGTCGCGCGCGGCGCTGCGGACAGCTCCTTCGCATGACCGAGGTCATCTGGCACGACATCGAGTGCGGCGCGTACGACCTGGACCTGCCGCTGTGGCGCGAGCTCGCCTCGACCGAGGGCTCGCCCGTCCTCGACGTCGGCGCGGGCACCGGGCGCGTCACGCTCGACCTCGCCCGCCGCGGGCACGAGGTCGTGGCCCTCGACCGCAGCGCGGCACTCCTCGACGCGCTGCGCGCGCGCGCCGTCGGGCTCGAGGTGACGACCGTCGCCGCCGACGCCCGCGACTTCGCCGTCGACCGCCGCTTCCCCCTCATCGTCGTGCCGATGCAGACGCTGCAGCTGTTCGGCGGCGCCGACGGCCGCGCGCGCTTCCTGGGACGCGCCCGCGACCATCTCGCGCCCGGCGGCCTGGTCGCGGTCGCGCTGGCCGACGCGCTCGACTGCTTCGACGAGGAGCACGATCAGCCGCCGCCGCCCGACTTCCGCGAGGTCGCGGGCGTGGTCTACGCCAGCCGTCCGGTCGCGGTGCGCGACCTCGGCGGGCGCGCGGCGATCGACCGGGTGCGCGAGATCGTCGCGGCCGACGGCACCCTCACGACCGAGGAGAACGTCGTCGAGCTCGACCGCCTCGACCCCGACGAGCTCGAGGAGGAGGCCGCCGCGTTCGGCCTGCGCGCCGAGCGCGCCCGGCGCATCCCGCAGACCCTCGAGTACGTCGGCTCTACGGTGGTGATGCTCCGTGGCTGACCGCACGCTGCGCGTCTGCGCGCTTTACCCCGACCTCATGAACATCTACGCCGACCGCGGCAACCTGCTGCTGCTCGAGCGCCGCTGCGCATGGCGCGGCATCGGCTTCGAGGTCGTCGCGGCCGGCCTCGGCGAGGGCATCGACCCCGAGGCGCACGACCTCTTC
>DATFRW010000024.1:0-16792 GCA_035262945.1 Solirubrobacteraceae bacterium | reverse complement strand
GACGGCGACGAAGTACTCGAGCTGCCGGAGCTCCATGGGGGCAGACTAAGTGCTTGCGACCGGGGCTACGGGCCGGGCCCGGCGGAATGGTCCGTGGTCCTGGACGCGAGCACTAAGCTGCCGCGTCATCCGGACCGCTGTGCTGACCATCTCGACCTCGGTCTCGCGCCGCGAGGCGGAGGACCTGTCCGGCCCGCGGCTGGCGGCGGCGGCCGAGGAGGCGGGCTGCGACGTCGTGGCGATGGAGGTCGTGCCCGACGACTTCGCGCTGATCGAGGATCGCCTGCACCACTACGTCGACGAGGGCGTGAGCTTCGTCTTCACGACGGGCGGCACCGGGCTCACGCACGACGACATCACGCCCGAGGCGACGCTCGCCGTCATCGCGCGCGAGGCGCCGGGCATCGCCGAGGCGTTCCGCGCCGCGAGCATCCAGCACACGCCGATGGGGATGCTCAGCCGCGGCGTCGCGGGCATCGCCGGGCGCACGCTGATCGTCAACTTCCCCGGCAGCCCGAAGGCGATCGAGCAGCTCTTCCCGGTGCTGGCGCCCGTGCTCGAGCACGCCGCGGCAACGCTGGCCCGCGAACGTGGACGGCCCACCCCCGGCCATTGAGCTCGACGGGCTGACGCGCCGTTACGGCGAGCGCGTCGCCCTCCAGGACGTCAGCCTCGCGGTCCCGGCCGGCGCGACGCTCGTCGTCTTCGGCCCCAACGGCGCGGGCAAGTCGACGCTGCTGCGCGTCCTGGCGACGCTGCTGCGCCCGCACGGCGGCACCACCCGTGTGCTCGGCCACGCGCTCCCCGGCGAGGGCTGGGCCGTGCGCGGGCGGATCGGGCTGCTCGGCCACGCTCCGCTGCTCTACCGCGACCTCAGCGGGCGCGAGAACCTCGCCTTCCACGCGCGGCTGCACGGCGTGCCGCTCGAGCGCGCCGCGGAGCTCATGGACCGCGTCGGGCTCACCGCGCGCGCCGACGACAAGGTCCACACCTACTCGCGCGGGATGGTGCAGCGGCTGGCGGTGTGCCGGACGGTGCTGCACGAGCCCGACGTCCTGCTGCTCGACGAGCCGCGGGCGAACCTCGACCCCGCCGCGGGCGAGCTCGTCGAACCGCTGATCGGCGCCGGGAGCGGCCGCACGCGGATCGTCACCAGCCACGACCCGGCCGGCGGCCTTGCCGAGGCCGATCTGGCGCTTGGGCTGCGCGCCGGGCGCGCCGAGCTCTTCGGCCCCGCGGCCGGTGTGGACATCGCGCAGATCGGGGCGCTGTACCGGTGAGGCGCGCCGTGGACGCGCTGCTGCGCAAGGAGCTGCGGCTCGAGCTGCGGGCGCCGCAGGCCGTGCCCGCCATGGCGCTCTTCAGCGTCACCACGCTCGTCGTCTTTCACTTCGCGCTGCAGCGCGGTCAGGTCGAGGGCGACCTCGCCGCCGGCGTCCTCTGGGTCACGCTGCTCTTCGCCGCGATGCTCGGCACGAGCCGCCTGTTCGTCGCCGACCACGAGGAGGGCGGCCTCGACGGCTTCCTGCTCGCGCCCGTGGATCGCACGGCGCTGCTCGTGGCCAAGGCCGTGGCGATGTTCGCCTTCCTCGCTGCCGTCGAGATCGTCGCCGTCCCGGCCTTCGCGCTGCTGCTCCTCGAGCCCGCGCCCGACGCCGGCACCTACGCCCAGCTCGTCCTCGTGCTCGCCCTCGCCGACGCCGGCGTCGCCATCGTCGGCACCCTCGTGGGAGCGCTCGCCGTCCAGACCCGCGCCCGCGACCTGCTCGTTCCGCTGCTGGCACTGCCGCTGCTGATTCCGGTCGTGATCGGCGCCGCGAAGGCCACGACGCCGCTGCTGCTCGCGGCCGGCGCGGAAGCGGTTCCACTGCGGTGGCTGGCGATCCTCGGCCTCTATGATCTCGTCTTCGGACTCCTCGCCTATGCGGTGTTCGACTTCCTGGTCGAGGACTGAGGTTCCCTCTTGTTGTACGGCTCGCGTCTTCGCGCTCTCTCGATCCTCACCGCCGTCACCTTGACGGCGGGCTTCGGCCTGGCGTTCTTCTACGCCCCGATGGACGCCGACCAGGGTTTCATGCAGAAGATCTTCTACGTCCACGTGCCGCTCGCGATCGTGGCGCTCTGCGGCTTCGTGTTCGGCGGGATCATGGCGATACAGCACCTGCGCACCGGCGACTCCAAGTACGACCTGCGCTCCTACGTCGCGATCCACCTCAGCCTCGTGCTCGGCGCCGGCGTCCTGATCACCGGCTCGATCTGGGCGAAGGCGAGCTGGGGGCACTGGTGGGTGTGGGACGAGCCGACGCTGGTCTCGTTCCTCATCGTCTTCCTGCTCTACGCGACCTACCAGCCGCTGCGCTTCTCGATCGAGGACCCGGAGAAGCAGGGGCGCTACGCGAGCGTCTTCGCGATCATCGCGGGGGCGTTCGTGCCGCTGAACTTCCTCGCGGTGCGCCTCGCGCAGTCCTACACGCACCCCCGGGTGTTCGCGACGGCCGACGGAGGCCTGCCCGCCAAGATGCAGCTGCCGTTCTACATCTGCCTGGCCGGCATGGCGCTGCTGTTCGCCACACTCTGGAAGTACGAGATGGCCTCAAAGCACACGTCCGCACAGCTCCGCTCGCTGCGGCGCAAGCTCGGCGGCGACGACGCCGTCGCGCCGCGCGGACGCACCGCCTCCCCCAGCCTCGGGACCGGCTCGTGACCAACGCGCTGCCCGACAACACCGGCTATGTCGCGGCGGCCTACCTCGTCTTCTTCGCGCTGATCCTCATCTACGTGGTCATCATGGCCACCAAGCTCGCCCGCTTCGAGCGCGAGCTGACCGAGCTCGACGAGCTCGCCGACCGGCAGTCCGAGGAGCGCGAGCGGGAGGCGGTGCACTCTTGAGCGAGCTGCTCGTCCTCGGCATCTCGCACAACACCGCGCCGGTGGCGCTGCGCGAGCGGCTGGCCTTCACCGAACGCGAGGGCCAGCGCTTCCTGCAGGAGCTCGTCGCGCGCGACGAGGTCGAAGAGGCCGTGGCGATCTCGACGTGCAACCGCACAGAGATCTACCTCGTCACGCCCGATCCGGTGCGCGCCGAAGTCGAGCTGCTCGGGCGCCTGGCGCAGCGCGCCGGCATCCGCCCGACGGCGCTGGCGCCGGTCGTCTACTCGCCCCGTAACTGCGATGCCGCGCGCCAGCTCTACCGCGTCACGGCCGCCCTCGACTCGATGATCGTCGGCGAAGCCGAGGTGCAGGGCCAGGTCAAGCGCGCCTACGAGTCGGCGCTCGACGCCGGCACGACCGGGCCGATGACGAACCGGCTGTTCGCCGCGGCGCTGCAGGCCGGCAAGCGCGTGCGCTCGGAGACCGGCATCGGCCGCGAGCGCGCGAGCGTCTCCACGGTCGCGGTCGACCTCGCGCGGTCGGTCGTCGGCGACCTCGCGTCGCGCTCGGTGATCATCATCGGCGCCGGCGAGACCGCGGAGCTGACGGCGCGTGCGCTGTCCGACCAGGGCGTGCGCACGGTCTTCGTCGCCAACCGTCACGCCGACCGCGCGCGGTCGCTGGCGGAGCGCTTCGGCGGCGAGGTCGGCTCGCTGGACTCGCTGCCCGCGCGCATGCAGGACGCCGACATCGTGGTCGCCTCGACCTCCTCGCCGCACCCGATCGTCGAGGCCGAGGAGCTCGAGGTCGTCATGCGCGCCCGCGGCGGCCGGCCGCTCGTGTTCATCGACATCGCGGTGCCGCGCGACATCGAGCATGCCTGCGGTGCGCTCGACGGCGTCAGCGTCTACGACATGGACGACCTGCAGGCGGTCGTCGCCCGCAACCTGGAGGTCCGCGAGGCCGAGCGCGACAAGGCTGACGCGGTCGTCGAGGAGGAGATCCAGCGCTTCGCGCGCTGGCTGGCCCAGCTCGACGTCAAGCCGACGATCACCGCGCTGCGCGAGCACGGCGCGCAGATCGTGGACCGCGTGCTGGCCGAGAACGCCGGCCGCTGGGAGACGGCGTCGCCGCGCGACGTCGCCCGCATCGAGGCCGTCGCCCGAGCGGTCATGCAGCGGCTGCTGCACGAGCCGACCATCCGCTTGAAGGAGAGCGGGCACGGCCATCAGCAGCTGCTGCGCGAGCTGTTCGGGCTCGACGACCCGTCCGCGGAGGCTCCGGTGGCCGAGGACGCGGCGGCCGACGTCCGCCCGTTCAAGCGCCGGGCGTGAGGATCGGGACGCGCGGGAGCGCGCTGGCACTGGCGCAGGCGCGCCAGGTGGCCGCGCTCTTGGGCGGCGAGCACGAGCTCGTCGAGGTCGTGACGAGCGGGGACCGCGGTGAGCGCGCGTCCGACAAGGAGCGCTGGGTCCGCGAGCTCGACGCCGCGCTGCGCGACGGCGTCGTCGACTGCGCGGTGCACTCGGCCAAGGACGTCCCGGCGCGCCTGCCCGACGGAATCACGATCGCCGCGGTGCCGCCGCGCGCGGACCCGCGCGACGCGCTGTGTGGCGCGGCGTCGCTGACGGACCTGCGGCCCGGCGCCCACGTCGGCACGTCGTCGCTGCGGCGCGCCGCCCAGCTGCGCGCGCTGCGCGAGGACCTACAGGTACTCGACCTTCGAGGCAACGTCGACACCCGGCTGCGCAAGCTCGCCGCCGGCGAGTACGACGCGATCGTGCTCGCGGTCGCCGGTCTGGCGCGGCTCGGACGAGGCGATGAGGGAGCCGCGCTCGACGAGCTCGTGCCGGCGGCCGGGCAGGGCTGCCTCGCGGTGACGACCCGGGCGGGCGAGGAGGACCTGGTCGCGCCACTCCGCCATGCGACGTCTGCGCGCGCTCTCACCGCCGAGCGCGCGGTCGTGCGCGCGCTCGACGCCGATTGCCACACACCGGTGGGCGCTCACGCCGCCCCGCTCCCCGGCGGTGGCCTGGCACTGCGGGCGTTCGTCGGCGCCGTCGACGGCAGCGCGTGGGTGCGCGACGAGCTCGAAGGCGACGAACCCGAGGAGCTCGGCGCCTCGGTGGCGGCGCGGCTCCTGAGCGCGGGGGCGCGCGAGGTGCTCGCCGCGTGACCGCGTACCTCGTCGGCGCCGGGCCCGGCGATCCCGGCCTGCTCACGGCCCGCGCGCTCGAGCTCATCGCCCAGGCCGACGTGATCCTCTACGACCGCCTCATCCCGGCCGAGGCGCTCTCGCACGCGCGCGCGGGAGCCGAGCTGGTCGACGTCGGCAAGGTCGGCGGCGGCGAGCAGGTCCCCCAGGCGACCACGACCGAGCTGCTCGTCGAACACGCGCGCGCCGGGCGCACGGTGGTCCGCCTCAAGGGTGGCGACCCGTTCGTGTTCGGCCGCGGCGGCGAGGAGGCGCAGGCGCTGCGCGCCGCGGGCTGCGACTTCGAGGTCGTCCCCGGCGTGACCGCCGGCGTCGCGGCTCCCGCCTACGCCGGGATTCCCGTCACCCAGCGCGGGCTGTCGAGCGCGGTCGCGTTCGTGACCGGCCACGAAGAGACGCCGGTCGACTGGTCGGCGCTCGCAGCGTTCCCTGGGACGCTCGTCTTCTACATGGGCGTCCGCCACCTGCCGCGTATCGCCGAGCAGCTCGTCGCGCACGGGCGCGACGCGGGCGAGCCGGCCGCGATCGTCGAACGCGGCACGCTTGCCGACCAGCGCGCGCTGCGGACGACCCTCGGCGAGCTCGGCGCCCAGGAAGCTCGCGCACCCGCTATCACCGTCGTGGGCGCGGTGGCCGCGCTGCACGACGAGCTCGCCTGGCTCGGCCGTGGACCCCTCGCCGGCGTGAGCGTCGCGGTGACGCGCGCCCGCGCGCAGGCAAGCGGCCTCGCCGCGCGGCTGCGGGCGCTCGGCGCCGGCGTCGTCGAGGCCCCGGCGATCCGCATCGAGCCGCTCGCGGTCGACCTGCCCGCTCTGGGCGCCTACGACCTGCTCGTCCTCACGTCGCCCAACGGGGTCGAAGAGCTCTTCCGGCACGTGCGCGACGCGCGCGCGCTCGCCGGGCCCGACATCGCGGTCATCGGCCCGGGCACGGCCGCGGCGCTGCGCGCGCATGGCATCGAGCCGGACGTCGTGCCGGGGCGCGCGGTCGGCGAAGGCCTGGCCGAGGCGCTCGCCGGCCGCTCCTACACGCGCGCACTCGTTGCCCGCGCGCAGGAGGCGCGCGAGGTCGTGCCCGACGCGCTGCGCGCGGCCGGCGCGGAGGTCGACGTCGTCGCGCTCTACCGGACGGTCGCCGAGCCGCTCGACGACGCGGCGCGCGGCGCGGCGCTCGGCGCCGACTGGGCCACGTTCACCAGCGCGTCCTCGGCGCGCTTCTTCCACCAGGCGGCGGGCACCCTCGACGGACCGCGCCTCGCGTCGATCGGCCCGGTGACCAGCGCCGCCCTGCGCGAGCTCGGCTACGAGCCCGACATCGAGGCCGCCGACCACACGCCGGACGGGCTCGTCGCCGCGCTCGCCGGCGCGGCCGGGCGCCGCTGACGCGGCGGCTGGACCGGTATCGCGACGCCGTCGTCGTCGTCGTCGTCCGGCGGATCGTCCTCGGCCGGAGCGCGGCGGCGCATCGGCCACCAGTTCGGGCGATCGTCGAGCACGGGGCGCTCGTCGAACCATGGCCGCGACTCGGCTCCGAGCCACATGGCCAGCAGGGCGAACGCGCCGAACACCACCGTCGGCAGCCCCATGGCCAACAGCAGTTCGAGCATGCAACTGAGACTACGCCTCTCCCACGGCGTGTCTATGGCCTTCGGGGATAGAGTGGCGGCGTCCCGATGACCCCGGTCATCACCTTCCTGTCCGATTACGGGCGCGACGACGACTTCGTGGGTGTCTGCCACGGCGTCATGGCGCGCATCGCGCCCGAGGCCCGCGTGATCGATGTGACGCACGGCATCGACCGCCACGACGTCCGCTCCGGCGCCCTCGTCCTGCGCCGGGCGCTGCCGTACTTCCCGCCAGGCGTCCACCTCGCCGTCGTGGACCCGGAGGTCGGGGCCGAGCGCCGGGCGATCGCGGTGCGCACGGTGGAGGACGACCGCGTGCTCGTCGGGCCGGACAACGGCCTGCTCGCGCTGGCCATCGAACGCTTCGGCGGCGCGGCCGAGGCCGTCGACGTGGCCCGATCGCGGCACCGGCTCGAGCCGACGTCGGCGACGTTCCACGGCCGCGACCTCTTCGCCCCCGTGAGCGCCCATCTCGCCGCGGGCGCGCCGCTGGCGGACGCGGGCGAGCCGATCGACGTGGGCGAGCTCGCGCGCCTGCACATGCCCACGGCCCGGCGCGACGAGAACGGCGGGCTCGTCGCCCACGCGCTCGCCTTCGACCGCTTCGGCAACGTCATGCTCGACGTAGAGCACGCCGAGCTCGCGGGATCGGGGCTCAAGCTCGGGCACCGGGTCACGATCAACGACGAGCTCGCCCACTACGCGACGACCTTCGCCGACGTCCCGCCCGGCGAGCTGCTGCTCTACGAGGACGCCTACCGCACCCTTGCGCTGGCGATCAACCGCGGCTCGGCGGCGCATCACCTCGGGCTCGACCTCGACGCCGAGGTCCGCATCCGCCCGGCGTGACCGCGCTCGGCCGTCCGCGCCTGCACCTGCGCGCCACGACCTCGACGAACGACCGCGCGCGCGAGCTCGCGCAGGCCGGCGCGCCGCACGGGACGCTCGTCACCGCCTCGGAGCAGTCGGCCGGCCGCGGGCGCCAGGGCCGGACGTGGTCGGCGCCCGCGGGCCAGGCGCTGCTCATGTCGGTGGTGCTCCACAGTCCACCGCTGCTGCTGCCGCTCGCCGCCGGCGTTGCGGTCGCGGAGGCGGCCGGGCCCGATGCGCGCGTCAAGTGGCCGAACGACGTCCTCATCGACGACCGCAAGGTGGCGGGGATCCTCGCGGAGAGCCGTCCGCCCGCAAGGTGGGTCGTGCTCGGCATCGGGCTCAACGTCGCGGTCCGCCTCGACGACCTGCCGCCCGAGCTGCACACAACCGCGGGAACGCTCGGCCTGCAGCCGGCCGATGTCGAGCCGACGCTCGCGCGCGTGCTGGCCGGGCTCGAACGCGTCCTCGTGCTGGAACCGGCCGCGCTGCTCGACGCCTATCGCGCGCGCGACGCGCTACGCGGGCGCGAGATCACGTGGTCGGGCGGGCGCGGGCGCGCGGCGGGCATCGACGACGCCGGGCGCCTGGTCGTGGAGCTTCCCGGCGGCGGGCGCTCGGTGCTCGCCGCGGGTGAGGTGCACCTGACGGGTTAGGCCGCTTCTTCGGCGGGCGGCGCGTCGTCCGGATCGGGCTTCGCGCGGGTGCGGCGGCGCGGCTTCGGGGCGGGTTTGGGCTCCTCCGCTTCGGCCTGCTCCGCCGCGGCGGCGGGCTTGCGCCGCGTGGTGCGGCGAGGCTTGGGCGCCGGCGCGGGCTTGGCCTCGGGCTCGGCCGCCTCTGCCGGAGCGGCGGGGTTCTCGTCGGCCGGCTTCTCCTCCTCCGCGACCGCCGCCTTCGTGCGACGCGTGCGGCGAGGCTTGGGCTTGGCCGGCTGATCGGCCGGCTGCTCCTCGGTCTCGAGCGCCTCGGACACCTTGTCCTCGAGGACCTCGCGGGCCTCGTCCTCGAGCGGTGCCTGCCCGTCGCCCTCGGCCCCATTGGCGGCGGCGAGCGCCTCGGTCAGCACGTGCTCGTCGGGCCCGGTCTCCGGCGTGGCCCCGTTGGCGCCGGCCGGAAGCCCGGCACCCACGGCACCGTCGGGGGCGGCGGCCTTCTTGCGCCGGCGGCGCGAGCGGCGGCCCTTGCCCTTCGGGAAGTTGCGCAGCAGCTCGCGCGACAGCGCGCTCGGCTTGCGGGCCAGGCGGGTCCGCGCCCCGCGCAGGACCTCCTCGGCCTCGGGCGTGTGTGCGACCGCGGCGGCCAGCAGCGCCGCCTGCAGGCGGCGGTCCTGCTTGCGGGCCGCGTGCACCAGGCGCCGCGCGTTGCGCGCGTGCGCCCCGCCCGACGAGTTCACGAGCAGGCCGAGCAGGCGCTTGGTCTCGGGCCAGCGCTGCACGGCGTACTCCTCGTGGACCTCACGGGTGTACTCCGCGAGGCGCCAGATCCACGCGTTGGCCTGATCGCGCCGGCCGATGCGCTTCTCGGCGAGCGCCTGGAACATCACCTTCGCGCCCTCGCGGCGCTCGTCGCGCGACCAGGTGCCGATGACGTCGATCGAGAGGTCGAAGGCCTCGGCGTCCTTGGCGGCGGCGATCTCCTGCAGCGCGCGCACGCGCAGCTGCGGGTTGCGGTTGCGCTCGACAGCCGTGAGCAGGAAGCGGCGCTTGAGCTCGCCGGTGCGGTCGAAGTGGAGCATCGCCCGCGCCCGGCGCCAGCCGCTGGGCGCGACGCGCGCGCCGGCCAGCGCCGCCCACATGTGCTGCTCGCCATAGTCGAGGTACTCGACCGCGATGCGCCACAGCTCGCGCTCGAAGACCTCGTGCCGCCGCTCTTCCTCGGCCGTGACCGGGATGACGCGGCGCTCGACCCGCACCCGGCGGCCGCGGCCGCGACGCACGGGCCCGACGACGATCGCCCCGCCGCGGTAGACGTCGCGGTCGAGCAGCGAGTGCAGGGTGACGACCGGGTCGTCGTGCTTGGTGGCCGGGTGGACGAAGTCGACGACGACGCCCGCTTCCTTGCCGGGATGGCGGCGCGTCACGCGGCCGACCCGCTGCTGGTAGACGCGCTTGGAGGCGGTCGGCGCGAGGTGCATGCACACCGTCGCGCGCGGCGAGTTCCAGCCCTCCGCGAGCAGCTGCGCGTTGACGAGCACGTCGATCTCGCCGCGCTCGTAGTTGGCGAGGATCTCGGCCAGCTCGCGCTTCGGCGTTTCGCCGGAGACCGCCTGCGCCTTCAGGCCAAGCTCGCGGAACGCCTCGGCGACGTTGTAGGCATGGCGGACGCCCGCCGCGTAGACGACGCCGGGGACGCCGTTGAAGCGCGTCTTGTAGAGGTCGGCGATCGCCATGTTGAACGGCAGCTGGTCCAGCAGTTCAGCCAGGAGCTCCTGGTCGAACTCGACGTCCACGTCGCCGCGGCGCAGCGGCACCTTGGCGATCGTGCGCACGCCGGGGCCAGGCGGGATGCGGATGCAGCGCAGCGGCGCGATGACGCCGCGGCGCGCGGCTTGGGCGAGGTCGAAGCGCGAGGTCTGCGTCGGGAAGAGGTCGGTGACGTGACGAGCGATGAGGGCGCCCGTCGCCGTCATGCCGATGAAGATCGGGCCCGTCCACGCGCGGATCGCGGCGGAGGTCTTCTCGCCCAAGGCGGTGTGGGCCTCGTCGCAGATGACGATCGTGTAGGCGTCCGAGATGCGGCCGGCGTTGCGAACGAACCACTGGTAGGTCTCGACCGTGACCGGGCCCTCGGCCAGCTCGGTGCCCGCGCCGTCGAGCAGCGGGCCCGATTCGCGGTGGCCGTAGCCGCGGTCGTGCAGCTCGCCGAGGAACTGGTCGACGAGGTTGCGCCGGTGGGTGAGGATCAGGATGCCGCCTGTACGCGAGGCCTCGACGAAGCCCATCGCGGCGACGGTCTTGCCGGAGCCGGTGGCGTGCTCGAACCAGAAGCGCTTGTAGGCGTTGGGGTCGTCGGCCGCTCCCTCGGCGACGTCCTCGTCGACGTCCGACCCGTGCTCGTCCTCCCAGGACTCCTCCGGCTCGTCCTGGGGCTCGTCGGGCTCGTCCTCGTCCTCTTCCTCGTCCTGGTCCTCCACGTCGACCACGACGTCGACCTCGACCTCGTCGTCGGGCTCGGCGGCCTCCTCCTCGACCGCGAGGACCGGCTCGGCCGCCGGCGTCGCGGGGCCGTGCCCATTCTGGGCGGCGGCCAGCAGCGCGGTGAGCGTGCCGGACAGTGCATCGACCTGGTGCGGGTTGAGCAGGGCGCCGTCGGCCAAGCGCGGCTCCTCCTCGCTGAGCAGCCGCTCGAGCCCGAGCAGCAGCGCGTAGCGGCGCCGCCACTTCGTCGACGGCACCTTGGCGCCCGACTCGATCTCGGTCAGCGCGTCGTCGAGCGCCCGGCGCCGTGCGGAGCCAGGGCTGAGCGCGACGGCGATGTCTTCGCCTTCGTGAACAAAGCGCTCACGGGTGAACGCCTCGGCTCGCTCGATCGCGGCCTGATCGGAAATCACTGCGGCCTCGACGGCCGCCGACATGGAATCAGCCAATGCCCTGGCTATCGGTCTAGAAACGGAGAGTCGCGGCGTCTCCTACTTGCCTGGCGACTCGGAGCCCCCCGGAAACCGGGGACCGGAGAGGGACCTCCCTACAGTCGTCGACCCTCCCCGTGCGTGTCACTCAGGATATCGCACTCGGAGGCTGCTGCGCCCGGCGCCTCGCCGCTCTGACACCCTTCTCGATGATGTCTCGCCGTCCGCTCGTCTGGATCCTCGCTCTCATCGCAGGTGCCGCCCTGCTCGTGGTGGTGCTCGTCGTCGGGCTCAATCAGGCATCCGAATCCAAGGCGCCCAGTCAGCCGAGCGAGAGCAAGATCAGCGCAAGCGAGCTGCACGCGAAGCTCGACGGCGCGCCCGCCCCGCTCGCGGCGGTCCACCAGCAGGCCAACGACCTCCTGCCCGGCGCCAAGAAGGCGCTCGACGCGCGGGTGCGCGAGCTGCGCGGCCACCCGGTGGTCGTGAACGTCTGGGCCGCGTGGTGTGGGCCGTGCCGGGTCGAGCTGCCGGTCTTCCAGCGGGCGTCGCTGGACTGGGGCAAGCGCGTGGCCTTCCTCGGCGTCGACCTGCGCGACAACCGCGGCAGCGCGGAGAAGCTGCTGCGCCAGATCCCGCTGACCTATCCCTCGTACGAGGATCCGGACGGCAAGGTCTACAACGGCTACAAGCTGCTCGGCACGCCGAGCACGATCTACTACAACGCCGACGGCAAGCAGACGTACGTGCACTCGGGGCCGTACGAGACGACGCAGGACCTCGCCGCGCACATCAAGCGCTACGCGCTCTCTGGTGGTCAGAGTACGTCCGGCGCGTGACGAGGCCGACGTCGCCGCGGCACTGGCGCTGCGCGAGGAGGTCTTCTGCGGCGAGCAGGGCGTGAGCCTGGCCGACGAGCTCGACGGGCTCGACGACGAGGCGCTGCACATCCTCGCGCTGGAGGACGGCGCGCTCGTCGGCACGTGCCGGCTGGTCACCGAGGGCACGACCGTGAAGCTCGGGCGGATGGCCGTCGCGCGCGCGGCGCGCGGGCGCGGCCTGGCGGCGGCGCTGCTCGCGGAGGCCGATGCACGCGCCCGCGACCTCGGCGCCGAGCGCATCGCACTGGCCGCCCAGCTCGGCGCGCAGTCGATCTACGAGCGCGCGGGCTACCTGCCGTACGGCGACGTGTTCCTCGACGCCGGGATCGAGCACGTGATGATGGTGAAGCCGCTGCTGCGGGAGTAGGCTCGGACGCGATGCAGGTGCGGGTGCGCCTCGGCACCGGATTAGCGCGGCTCGCGGCCGCGCCCATCGTGGGGCTCGAACTCGACGACGGCGCCACCGTCGCCGACGCGGTCGCCTGCCTGGCCGCCGAGCAGCCGGCGCTGGCCGAACCCCTGCACGCCGCCCTGCCCATCGTCGCCGGTGCCCACGCGAACCGCGACCGCCCGCTGCACGCGGGCGAGGAGCTCGCGCTCGTGACGCCGGTGTCCGGAGGCTGAACGAACCCGAAAGGAGCCCGCAATGGCCGTCGAGGCGATTCCCACCACCGAGGCGCACCGCACCGTCTTCGTCGAGACGTTCACCGACGGCCTGCTCGGGCCCGACGTCGCCATGGCGGGGCCCGTGGCCGACGGCGGCCACATCGTCGTCAACACGACGCCCGGCTGCTGGGGGCCGATGATCACGCCGGCGATCCGCGGCGGCCACGAGGTCTCGACGCCGGTCGCGGTCGCGGGCGCCGAGGTCGGCGACGCGATCGCCATCCGCATCCGCGACATCGAGGTCACCTCGCTGGCGACGAGCTCGGGCAACGACCTGCCGATGGAGGGCCGCTTCAACGGCGACCCGTATTGCGCGCCGGTCTGTCCCGGCTGCGGGACCGAGTGGCCGGAGACGCGTGTGGAGGGCATCGGGCCCGAGAGCGTGCGCTGCGCCAACTGCGGCGCCGACGCCACCCCGTTCACGTTCACCCACGGCTACACGATCGCCTTCGATGAGGCGCGGTCGCTCGGCGTCACGGTCGGGCGCGAGGAGGCCGAGCGCTTCGCGCACGACGCCGCGCGGTTCGCGGCGCTGCCCGACGGCTCGGCCCAGAACCCGATCCTCGGCTTCGCGCCGCACGACCTCGTCGCGCTCGCGACGCGGCTGCGCCCGTTCATGGGGCAGCTCGGCACCTCGCCGTCGGCGACGATCCCCGACTCCCACAACGCCGGCGACTTCGGCGCGTTCCTCATCGGCGCGCCGCACCGCTACGCCATGACGGCCGACGAGGTCCAGCGCCACAAGACCGACGGCCACATGGACATCGACGCGGTGCGCGCGGGCGCGATCCTCGTCTGCCCGGTGAAGGTGGCGGGCGGCGGCGTCTACATGGGCGACATGCACGCGCTGCAGGGCGACGGCGAGATCGCGGGCCACACCTGCGACGTCTCCGGCACGGTCACGCTCGAGGTCGAGGTCATCAAGGGCCTGGGCATCGACGGCCCGGTGCTGTTCCCGGTCGCGCAGGACCTGCCGTTCCTCGCCCGGCCGCTGAGCGCCGCCGAGCGGGCCCGCGCGGCCGAGCTGGCGCGGGCGCACGGGGTCACCGAGCTCGAGGACGACGTGCCGATCTCGGTGGTCGGCAGCGGCCCCGACCTCAACTCGGCGACCGACAACGGCCTTGCCCGCGCGGCGGAGCTGCTGGGAATGACCGTGCCCGAGGTCCGCAACCGCGCGACGATCGCGGGCGCGATCGAGATCGGCCGACACCCCGGTGTCATGCAGGTGACGTTCCGCGCCCCCGCCGACCGGCTGGAGGCGCGCGGGCTGCTCGGCTACGCGCGCGAGCAGTACCCCCAGCGCTGAGCCTCGCGCGCCTCGGGTATCTACCCTCCGGCTGATGCCCGAGGTCCGCATCGACCCGCTCACCGGCAACAAGACGATCGTCGCGTCCGACCGCGCGTCGCGGCCCGGCGGCGGCCTGTCCGCCACGCCCGCCGAGCCGATCGACGAGGAGAGGGACCCGTTCCTCGAGGGCCACGAGCACCAGACGCCCCCCGAGACCTACGCGGTGCGCGCCAACGGCACGCGGGCGGACGCTCCTGGCTGGTCGGTCCGCGTCGTACCGAACCTCTACCCCGCGCTCGATCCCGAGAGCGCCGAGCCGGCCCCGTTCGCCAAGCCCGACCTGTTCACGGCGTCGCCGGCACGCGGCGCGCACGAGGTGGTCATCAACGCGCCGCAGCCGGTGACGTCGCTGGCGCACCTGCAGGTCGATCAGGTCCGCGCCGCCGTCGACGTGTGGCGCCAGCGGATGCACGTGCACACCGCGGACGGCGCCGCCTACGTGCACGTCATCGTCAACGAGCGCCGCGAGGCCGGCGCGTCGCTGCCGCACACCCACGCGCAGATCTACGCGCTGGACTTCGTGCCCGCGAACGTGGCGCGCGAGCGCGAGCGCTTCGGCGCGTACGCCGCCCGCACCATGGGCGGCAACCTGCTGCAGGACCTCGTCCAGGAGGAGGTCAAGCTGGGCGACCGGATCGTCGCGATCGACGACGAGGCCGTGCTCATGTCGCCGTACGGCGGTCGGTTGCCGTTCCAGCTCCTGCTCGCGCCGCGCGTGCCGCGCGCGCGCTTCGACGACGACGGGGCGACCGGCGCGGCCCTGCTGCACGACGCGCTGTGCCGCCTGGGCCGGCGCCTTGGCAACGTGCCGCCGCTGAACCTTTGGGTGCGCACGGCGCCGCGCGATGCCGACCACTTCTGCTGGCGCATCGACATCGTCCCGCGGCTGACGCACATGGCCGGCCTGGAGCTCGGCGCCGGCGTGCACCTCAACATCGTGCCGCCCGAGCAGGCCGCGGCCGAGCTGCGAGAGGTGTGAGAGCGCTCGTCCAGCGCGTGTCGCGCGCCGCGGTGCGCGTCGACGGCGAGACGGTCGACGCGATCGGCCCTGGCCTGCTCGTCCTCCTCGGCGTGACCCACGACGATGACGACGCGATCTGCGACCGGCTCGCCGAGAAGGTCCGCGCCCTGCGCATCTTCCCCGACGCCGAAGGACGCATGAACGAGCCCCTCGGCGACCGCGAGGCGCTCGTCGTCAGCCAGTTCACGCTGTACGGCGACACGCGCAAGGGCAACCGGCCGTCCTACGTCGCGGCGGCCCGTCCAGAGCACGCGGAGCCGCTCTACGAGCGCTTCGCCGATCGCCTCGGCGCACGCCGCGGCGTGTTCGGCGCGATGATGGAGATCGAGCTCGTCAACGACGGGCCGGTGACGATTCTCGTCGAGCTTTCGTAGGCTGCGCGACCCATGCCGCCCGAAGACCGTTTCGTTCCCCGCTTCTCCGCCGAGCCGCCGCAGGACCTCCTGCCATACGGCCGCTGGGCCTCGACCCTGACCCAGGAGTTCCTCGGCGCCTGCCTGGCGATCGACAGCGAGGGCGAGGACCTCGGCGAGCCGGGTGACATCACCTGGTACCCGGACCGCACCTGGCACGGCCGCACGTTCGTCCCCGCGACCGCGACGACGTCGACCGGCTACGAGCTGTACGGCTACGTCAGCTACGCGCCCGGCGGCGACGGCGAGGAGCCGCAGGACTTCTTCGCGACCGCCGACTTCACCGCCGAGACCGCCGACGCGAACCCCGACTGGACGATCGACCTCTGCGACGAGGTCGTCGGCACCTGGCGCGGCGAGCAGGGGAAGGCGGCGGCCATGACGCTCGTGTGGGGACGCCCGCTCGTCGACGGCGGCGCCGTCGCCACCGGCGAGCTCGCCGGCCTCGCCGTCGACCAATGCGTGCTCGTCGAGGGGCGCTTCACGCTGCTCGCCCCGGACGACTACCGGGGTGACACGCTCGACATCAAGCTGTTCGACCGCCGCGGCAAGGAGCTCGCGCAGGAGTCGCTGTACGCCGAGGACGACGACGAGGACGAGGATGGAGATTGAGGAGGCGATCCGCTCCCGGCGCACCCACAAGGCGTACGGCGCCGAGCCCGTCGATCGCGACACGCTCGCGGAGCTCCTCGACCTCGCGCGCTGGGCGCCCAACCACCACCTGACCAACCCATGGCGCTTCCGCGTGATCGGCTCCGAGTCGCTCGCGAAGCTCAAGGAAGCCGCCGGCCCCGAGGCTGCCGCCAAGCTCGACCGCGCGCCGACGCTCGTCGCTGTCACCACCAGTCGCATGGGTGACCCGCTTCAGGACGAGGAGGACATGCTCGCCACCGGCGTGGCCGCCTACATCGTGCTGCTCGCGGCGCACGGGCGCGGGCTCGTGGGCTACTGGCGCACCCCCGGCGTGCTGCGGACGGCCGAGGGCCGCGCCGCCCTCGACATACCCGACGACGAGCGCTTCGTCGCCCTTCTCTATCTCGGCCACCCGCGGCAGGAGAAGGAACCGCCCGAGCGCGAGCCCGCCGGGCACTACGTAACGTATCTCCCGTGATCCGGCGCGAGGACGCTCTCGGCGCGCTCCAGGAGGAGAGCTTCGACGTCGTCGTGATCGGCGGCGGGATCACGGGTGCGGGCGTGGCGCTCGACGCCGCCTCACGCGGCTACAGCGTGGCGCTCGTGGAGCGCGACGACTACGCGGCCGGCACCTCCAGCCGCTCGTCGAAGCTGGTGCACGGGGGCCTGCGCTACCTGCAGA
>DATFRW010000023.1:0-2741 GCA_035262945.1 Solirubrobacteraceae bacterium | reverse complement strand
GGACGGTCCGGAGAGCGGAAGCTCGACCCGCAGCGCGGTGCCTCCGCCGCGCGGGCTCACGACCGAGATGCGGCCGTCGAGCGCCTCCACCCGGTCCCTGAGCCCGACGAGACCGGACCCCCGCTCGAAGTCCGCGCCGCCCACGCCGTCGTCGCTGACGCGTACAACGAGCATGCCGTCGACGGCATCGACGTCGACGCGCACCGACGACGCCTGGGCGTGCTTGGCCGCGTTGGTCAGCGCTTCCGACACGACGAAGTACGTGCCCACCTCGACCGGTGCGGGCAATCGCCCCTCCGTCTTGACGTCGAGCTCGACGGGGATCGCCGAGCGACGCGCCAGCGTCTTCAGCGCCGGGCCGAGACCGCCCTCCGCGAGGATTGCCGGGTGGATCCCGCGCGCCATCTCGCGCAGCTCGTGGAACACGTCGGTGACCCCACCGGCGATCTCCTCGAGGTCTGACTTGAGCTTGGGGAGCTCCGGTGGCACCGCCGCCTGCGCGCCCCGGAGCTCGAGCGCGAGCGTCACGAGCCGCTGCTGAGCGCCGTCGTGGAGATCGCGCTCGATCTGGCGCCGCGTCTCGTCGGCGGTGGCCACGATGCGCGCCCGCGACGCGGCCAGCTCGGCCTGGGCCTTCGCGCGCTCGTCGCGGCTCTGTTCGAGGTTGCCCGCCATTGCGTTGAACGTGCGCTCCAGCGCGCCGACTTCGCCCGGGCCGGTCTCGGGCATGCGCGCGCTGAGGTCGCCGCCGGCGATGCGGCCGGCCATCGTCGCCGCGCGCCGGACGGGGCGGACGATCGCGCGCGTCAGGTAGGCGGCGTACAGGACGATGAGCGCGATCGATCCGGCGACGCCGATCACGGCGGCGGCGGACGCACGGCGCGCGGCGCTGTCCGCGCTCGCGCTCGAGCTCGCGGACAGGACGCGTTCGCCCTGCAGGAGCTGATCGAACTCCCCGCGCAGGGCGTCGACGCGCCGCCGCCCCTCGGCCGCGGAGACGTCGCTGCGCGCGGACGGGTCGCCGCGCCGGGCCGCGTCGACCAGCGGGATCGAGTAGTCGGTGACGTACGCCCGCAGGTCGCGGACGATCCGGGCGGTGCGCTGCGCGGTTCCCGGTTCGGACTCCGCGAGCCGCTGTGCCGCGGCCGCGCGGCCCGGCAGCTCGGCGCGGGCGCTGTTCCACGGGGCCAGGAAGCGCTCCTGGCCGGTGAGGATGAACCCGCGCGCGCCGGTCTCGAGGTCGAGCAGCAGCCGCTCGAGGTCGTTAGCGGCGATGAGCCGCTGCTGCGAGCGGTCCGTGCGCTGCTGGTCCTCGCGCAGGTCGCTGATCGCGAGCAACAGGATGAGGAAGGCACCGCCGATGAGCAGCGCGAGGACCGCGCTCGCCACGATCAGGCGGCGCGTCAATCCGCCCCGCGAGGCGCCGATCGGACGCCTCCGCGCTCTCACGGGCTCGACGCTATACCCTCTGGGCATGACGTTGCTGCGGCCTCACGCGAACGAGCATCTGCCGGTTCCGGCGGTTGCCCCGCGGCCGCCCTTCGTGCACGTCCCGGCGTAGGCGCTCCCGCCGCTTCGGCCTGGAGCGCCGCGACCACCTCCCCCAGTCGCCGGTTGACGTCCAACGAAGGAGAGCGCCATGTGCGCAGCTTTGCCCACCCAATCGAATGACTTCCCCGCGTGGTACGGCGACGTCGTGCGCCGTGCCGGTCTCGCCGAGCACGCCCCCGTGCGCGGCGCGATGGTGATCAAGCCGTACGGCTTCGCGATCTGGGAAGCGATCCAGCGCGAGCTCGATGACCGGATCAAGGCGACCGGTCACGAGAACTTCTACCTCCCCCTGTTCGTGCCCATGTCCGTCCTGGCACAGGAGGGCGACCTCGTCGAGGGGTTCGCCCCCGAGGTCGCCGTCGTCACCGAGGCCGGCGGGAAGAAGCTGGACGAGCCGCTCGCGGTGCGCCCCACCTCCGAGGCCGTGATCTGGTCGACGTACGCGCGGTGGGTGCAGTCCTACCGTGACCTGCCGCTGCTCTACAACCAGTGGGCGAACGCCGTCCGCTGGGAGCTGCGGCCGCGCCTCTTCCTGCGGACGAGCGAATTCCTGTGGCAGGAGGGGCACACGGCGCACGAGACCGAGGAAGAGGCGGTCGCCGAGACGCTGACGATCCTGCACGACGTCTATGCCGACACGCTCGAGAACGTCCTCGCGATCCCCGTGCTGCGGGGCCGCAAGAGCGAGAGCGAGCGGTTCCCCGGCGCCGTCGACACCTACACGCTCGAAGCGCTGATGCGTGACGGCAAGGCGCTCCAGACGGCGACGTCGCACTACCTGGGCCAGGGCTTCGCGCGCGCGTTCGGCGTCCGCTACACCGGCCGCGACGGCAGCGACCAGTACCCGTACGCGACGTCGTGGGGCGCGACCACGCGACTGGTCGGCGGCGTCGTGATGGCGCACGGCGACGACCGTGGCCTGCGGCTCCCGCCTCGCGTCGCCCCCCACCAGGTCGTCATCGTGCCGATCGTCCGCCAGGACGATCGCGCCGCGGTGCTCGAGGCGGCCGGCGCCATCGCCGAGGACCTGCGCGCCGCGGGCGTGCGCGTCCGCGTCGACGATCGGCCCGACCACCGGGCGGGCTTCAAGTTCAACGAGTGGGAGCTCAAGGGCGTGCCGCTCCGCATCGAGATCGGCGGCCGCGACCTCGCTGCGGGAACGGTCACCGTCGCCCGCCGAGACACCGGCG
>DATFRW010000022.1:0-8218 GCA_035262945.1 Solirubrobacteraceae bacterium | reverse complement strand
GCCGGCGCCGGCTCGCCGGGCGCGGCGCGCTTGTTGGGAGTCGTGTCCGGCGGGCGCATCCGGCGCGGGATGAGGTCGCCGTGCTCGAGCGCAACCGCCTTGATCTTGCGCGCCGGTACGACCGGCACCTCGAGCTCGCGGGCGACCTCCAGCAGCCGCTCGCGCTTGGCGCCCCACGAGAACGGCAGCGCCAGCGCGACGACCATCGCGTGCTGCGCCCGCAACCCGTGCGCATGCAGTTCGACGCGGCCCCAGAGCGCTACGGCGCCGGCGACGAGGTCGGGCGTCGCCGCCGATGCGGTCCGCGGCGGCGGCGAGTACCACGCGTAGTAGCCGCAGGTGCATTTGTTCTGCGGCGCGTCGTGCGCGTCCTCGCCCAAGCAGCGCGCGGTCTGGAGCCCGCGCACCCAGTGTTCGTTGGCGTGAAGCGACCACAGCCCGCCGTCGCGCAATCGCCACTGGCGGAAGCCGATGATCGCGCGGATGAGGTCGGGAGCGGCGGCCTGCATGTCGGTCGACTCAGCGCGTCGGTGTGGACGGAGTGGTCGGCGACGCGGGCCGCGCGGGCTCGCGCGACGGCTCGGGGCGCACCTCCGGCGGAGGCGCCGGGGTGGGCGTCTCGACCGGCTCGACCGTGATGGTGCGCGACGGCCCGTCGAGCGAGCCGCGAAGCCGCTGCTCGCGCGGCTCGCGGGGGGTGTTGCGCAGGAACTTCATGATGACTACCTCCGAATGGGGTCCGACGGGCGAGAGGGTTCCCGCTGCGCGCTAACACAAAGCTTCCCGCTGTGGCGCGCGCTTGTCGAATGGAATACGCGCGGCGAAGCGCCAAGGCTCAGGTATCGATTCTCATCGTTTTCTTGCATTGCGTTGAGGATCGCGTGAGGGCGCGGTCCGACGCTGTGTCCATGCCCAGCAAGATCCCCTCTCCCCGCTCGCTCGCCGCACTGCTGGCGGCCACCGCGGTCCTCGGCGGTGCCGCAGGCGCCGGCATCGTCGCGATCGCGGGCACGGGCAACAGCACCAACACCACCACTACGGTCACCCAGCCGGTCGCGAACACCGGCGACGGCGCCAGCGCCTCCTCCTCGGGCCTCAACGCGACGGCGCTCTACGCCGCCGCCGCGCCCGGCGTCGTCGACATCACGTCGCGCGGCGTGACCGGCGCATCGGACAGCCAGAACCCGTTCGGCGGCCCGAGCCAGCAGAGCACCACGGCGACCGGCACCGGCTTCGCGGTCGACGGCAAGGGCCACATCGTCACCGCCGCCCACGTCGTCGACGGCGCGTCATCGATCACCGTGACCTTCCAGGACGGCACCACCCGCACCGCCAAGCTCCTCGGCAAGGACAACGCGACCGACGTCGCCGTGCTGTCCGTCGATCCGTCGGGGCTCACGCTGCACCCGCTCGGCCTCGGCAGCTCGTCGGGCCTGGAGATCGGCAATGCGGTCGCCGCGATCGGCGATCCGTTCACCTACCAGCGCAGCCTGAGCACGGGCGTCGTCTCCGGCCTTGACCGCACCATCAGCGCCCCCAACGGCTTCACGGTCGCGCACGCGATCCAGACCGACGCCGCGCTCAACCCGGGGAACTCCGGCGGCCCGGTGCTCGACGCCTCCGGCAAGGTCGTCGGCATCGTCGACCAGATCGCCACCAACGGCTCGTCGGACACCAGCTCGGGCGTCGGCTTCGCCGTCCCGATCGATCTCGTAAAGGGCGAGCTGTCCCAGCTCGAGGCCGGCACCACGGTGCAGCACGCCTACATCGGCGTGAGCACATCGAGCGCGACCACGAACACCGCCGGCGCGCTCATCCAGAGCGTGACGAGCGGTGGCCCCGCGGACAACGCCGGCATCCAGTCCGGCGACGTCATCACCGCCCTCGGGTCGACGAAGATCAGGGGCACCAACGACCTCGTCGGGGCGATCGCCACCCACAAGCCCGGCGACAAGGTCAGCGTGACGATCCGCCGCGGATCCCAGACGAAGAACATCACGGTCACGCTCGGGAGCCAGCCGACCCAGGCGACCTCGTTCGGATAAGGAGAGCATCGGCCCGCCGTAGCCTTCTCCGGGATGCGCTACTGCGGGATCGACGTCTCCGCCCGGCCCGACCACCAGCAGCTCTGCACCCTGCACCCGAGGCGCGGAGCTGCTGGTGACACCGAGCTCGTCGCCACGTTCTACGAGCCCGGCGACGTGGCGAGCGTCGTGCGCACCGTGCTGGGCTTCGGCCGCGAGGCCGTCGTCGCGGTCGATGCGCCCTCGGGCCGGCGCCTCGACCTCCTCGCGCCCGGCATGCCGCTGCGCGACGCGCTCGGGCTGGCGGAAGGCCGCTACGAGCGCTCGCGCGTCTGCGACGCGCTGCTGTTCCGTCGGCGCCTGCCGCTGTACCCGGTCCCGGCGGCCGGCCAGGCGCTCGCTGCCTGGGAGGGCTGGATGGCGGTCGGCTTCGAGCTCTTCTCGGCACTCGAAGGCCTCGGGCTCTATCGCCCGGTCTCGGGCGACCTGCTCGAGGCCCCCGTCGGCGAGGGCGCGACGCGCTTCGGGAGGCTCTGCGAGACCTACCCCGACGCGGTGTTCTGCTCGCTGCTCGGCCACCGCCCGTCGGCCAAGCGCACGCCGTGGGGCCTGCAGCAGCGCATCGCCGCCCTGCGCATGCGGGCCGTCGTAGACGACGACGGCGGCCTCTGGCACCGCACGCTCGACGAGCTCGATGCGTGCGCGGCCGCCTACGCGGCGTACGCGCTGGCGGAGGGCACCGGCTCGTGGGTCGGCGATTCGCGCGAGGGCGTGATCGTGCTGCCCGTGACCGAGCTGAACGACACCTACGAGCGGCTACCGCCGCCGGCCCGCAGCCAGCTGGCCTGACGCGTCACCGCGCCCGCGGAGGCGCACGTGGCAAGCGCCGCCGGGAGCTCGTTCTGCGCCACGCCGCGCAGATCGGGATGGTCGAGGTCGAGGTCGATCGTGTCGCCGGCCTCGAGCCCGAGGCTGGCCAGGCCGTTGCGCGCCAGCTCCGCCCAGAGGTCGCCGTAGTGGGCGAGCAGCGCGCGGCGGGTCAAGCCCTCGCGGCGCGCGCCGGTCTCGAGCTCGCGCGTCTCCTCGAAGGGGTCGATGCGCACCTGTGAGTCCGACCCGATCGCGAGGCGCACGCCGGCGTCGCGGTAGGCGAGCGCGGGCAGGTAGCCATCGCCGAGGTTGCCCTCGGTGGTCGGGCAGCTGACCACGATCGTCTCGCTCTCGGCGAGCAGCGCGATGTCGCGCTCATCGACGTGGATAGCGTGGATGACGCTCGTCCGCGGGCCCAGGAAGCCGTTGCGCTGCAGCAGCTCGATCGGGCTCGCGCCGTGCTGGGAACGGGTGTCGCGCACCTCGCGCGGCTGCTCGGCGGCGTGGACGTGGCGCGGCAGGCCGTGATCGCTCGCGTAGCCGGCGATCGCGGAGAGCCAGTCCTGCGGGACCGCGCGCACGGAGTGGGCGGCGACGGCGACGGAGACGCCGTCGCGCCCGTCGGCCCATTCGCGTAAGCCGTCGACCCGCGCGAGGAAGGTCTCGACGTCGGGATCGTGGAAGCGCGGGTGTCCGCCGCGGTGGTAGGCGGCCGGGATGAGCACGATCCGCATGCCGACGTCGATCGCCGCCTGCGCGACGGCGATCGCCAGCGCGTTGGGGTCGTCGTACGGCGTGCCGTCGGGCTCATGGTGGACGTAGTGGAACTCGCCGACCGCGCCGTAGCCGGCGGCGAGCATCTCGCCGTAGGCCTGCACGGCCACGCGGTGCATCGCCTCGGGGTCGAGCGCCTGCGCGAGATGGAGCATCTGCGTGCGCCACGACCAGAAGTCGTCGGGGTTGCGTTCGCCAAGGCCACGCAGGTCGCGCTGGAAGGCGTGCGAGTGCGCGTTGGGCATCGCGGCGATCGTCGCGGGCCTCACCGGACCACCTCCAGGATCGCGGTTGCCGCCGCGGCCGCGTCTTCGAGGTCCGCGGCCTCGTCGGGCGAATGGCTGACACCGGTGGGATTGCGCGTGAGCACCATGGCGGCAGGGATTCGCTCGGCAAGGATGCCCGCGTCATGGCCCGCAAAGCACACAATTCCGTTCGCATCGCCGAGCTTGGCGCGCAAATTGGGATCGAACGTCACGCCGTCCGAGCGCGACGCGACCGTGAGCTCGGCGCCGGCCGGCAGATCGTCGAACCATGCGGTGAGCGCCTCCGGGCGCTCAGAGCGCGCGTCGAGCCACAGGCGGACGTGCGAAGCGATCGTCGTGAGCGCGTTGGGCTCGACGAGGATCCGCGAGGCGGTGACGACCATGTCGTCCGTCGCGCGCTGGTGTGCGGCGACGATGAGGACCGCGGCGCGCAGGAGCGCGTCCTGGCGCTCATGCGGGCGCGTGGTCCCGGCGTGGTCGGCGCGGCCGTGCAGATCCGCCTGTACGCGCATCCGCGCGGCGAGCGCGCGGACGACGGCGAAGCGCTCGAGGTCGGGCGTCTGGTCGACGTGGAGCTCGAGAAAGCCGCGCAGCCGGCGCAGCCACTGCGGCGCGCGGGCGATGCCGCCCGGATCGACGCCCGCGGCGGCCATCGCGTCGGCCAGCCGGACGCCGTCGTCGTCGAGGCGGTCGAGGACCGTGGGGTCGAGCGCGCCGGTCAGCGCGCGGCTGCCGAACGTCGGCGTGTTGAAGCGCGCGCCCTCTTCGTCCGCGAACGAGATCACCGCGACCGGCGCGTGCTCGGCGATCGCGAACGCCGCGCAGACGCCGAGGGCGCCGTCGAAGCGGCCGCCGGCGCGGACGCTGTCGAGGTGGGACCCGACGGCCCACCACGGCGGCGGCGCGTCGGGCACCGCCCAGCGGTTGCCCGCCGGATCGACGTGAACCTCGAGCCCGACCTCGGCCGCGCGCGCCGCGAACCACTCGCCGGTGGCCGCGTCCTCGGGCGTCCACGCCAGCCGCGTCGTGCCGCGGGCGTCGAAGCCGATCGGCTCCAGATCGGCCAGCCGGCGGGCGAGCGCGCCGGCACGGATCACCGGCCGATCCTCCAGAGGGAGTCGGGGCGGACCCAGGCGACCTCGCCGGCACGCAGCACGAGACAGACCGGGTTGCGGCCGAAGCGGTACGCGACGTGCGCGACGGGGGAGTCGATGAGCACGAGGTCTGCGCGCTTGCCCGGCTCAAGCGAGCCCAGCTCGGCCGAGAGGCCGAGCACCCACGCCGCGTTGAGCGTGCAGGCCAGGAGCGCCTCGCGCGCCGTCCAGCCGTAGCGGCGCACGGCGAGGCCGATGATCAGCGGCAGCGAGACGATGGGGGAGGTCCCGGGGTTGCAGTCGGTCGCCAGCGCGCAGATCGCGCCCGCGTCGGCGAGCGCGCGGGCGGGCGGCGTGTGCTCGGCGCTGATGAACTCAGCGCCGGGGAGCAGGACCGCCGCGCATTCGGCGGCGGCGAGCAGGTCGACCTCCTCGAGCGGAAGACAGGCGAGGTGGTCGACCGAGCGGGCGTTGGCGTTGACCGCGACGGGCACCGAGCCGTTCGCATTGAACTGCTCGACGTGCGCCCGCAGCGGGACGCCCTCGCGTGCCGCGATGGCGCCGAGGCGTTCGAGGTGGCGGTTGGCGAAGGCGACCGACTCGACGTAGATGTCGAGCGCATCGACGTCGCAGCGCGCGGCGAGCGCGTCGACCTCGTCCATCCAGCCGTCGGCGTCATAGCCGTCGGGCACCGCGTGGGCGAAGAGGCCGGTGACGCGGTCGGCGCCGAGCTCGCGGCCGAGGCGGACGGCGCGCGCCTCCGCGTCCACCGAGAGCCCGTAGCCGGTCTTCGACTCGAACGCGGTGGTGCCGTGCGCGAGCATCTCGCCCGCGACGTGGCGCGCCTGAGCGAGGATCTCGTCGTCCGACGCCTGCGCGAACGCCCGGGCGCTCGAAGCGATCCCGCCGCCGCGCCGCGCGATCTCCTCGTACGGGACACCGGTGACCTTCAGCTCGTACTCCTCCGCCCGCCAGCCGGCGAACGGCAGATGGGTGTGGCAATCGACCAGGCCCGGAAGCACCGCGCAGCCGCTCGCGTCGATCGACCCGTAGGCGCCGGCGTCGGTGAACCCCGCGATGCGGTCGCCGTCAAGAACCACCGGCACGGGATCGAGCCGCAGTTCCGCGGCGCGGTCGTGGCGCAGGTAGGGCAGGCCGTCCTGCGGCGGGCGCAGGACCTCCTCGGCGTTCTGAACGATGACCGTGCTCATGCGGGATCGAGCATCGGCATCCGGACGCCCATTCGCCGCGCGGCGTCGACCGCGAGCGGCTCGCCGGCATCGGCGTGACGGACGATCCCCATCCCGGGATCGGCGGTCAGCACGCGGCGGATGCGCTCGCCAGCCTCGGGCGTCCCGTCGGCCACGCACACCTGTCCGGCGTGGATCGACAGGCCCATCCCGACGCCGCCGCCGTGGTGGATCGACACCCACGACGCGCCGCAGGCGACGTTGACCATCGCGTTGAGCAGCGGCCAGTCGGCGACGGCGTCGGTGCCATCGACCATGGCCTCGGTCTCGCGCTCGGGCGACGCGACCGAGCCCGCGTCGAGGTGGTCGCGCCCGATGACGATCGGGCCGCGCAGCTCCCCGCTGGCCACCATCTCGTTGAACCGCACCCCGGCGCGGTCGCGCTCGCCGTAGCCGAGCCAGCAGATTCGCGCCGGCAGCCCCTGGAAGTGCACGCGCTCGCGCGCCAGCGCGATCCAGCGGGCGATGTGCTCCTGATCGCCGAAGAGGTCGAGGATGGCATCGTCGGTCTTTGCGATGTCCTCGGGGTCGCCGGAGAGCGCCACCCAGCGAAACGGCCCCTTGCCCTCGCAGAACAGCGGGCGGATGTAGGCGGGGACGAAGCCGGGGTAGGCGAACGCGTTCTCGTCGCCGTGCGCCTCGGCGAGGCCCCGGAGCGCGTTGCCGTAGTCGAACGCCTCGGCGCCGGCCTCCTGGAGCAGCCGGATCGCGGCGACGTGCGCGAGCGCGCTCTCGCCGACGCGGCGCAGGTAGTCGTCGGGGTCGGTGCGCCGCAGGGCGTCGGCCTGCTCGACGGTGAGGCCGGCCGGCACGTAGCCGTTGAGGGGGTCGTGGGCGCTCGTCTGGTCGGTCACGACGTCGACCGCCGCACCGCGACGCACGAGCTCGGGCAGCACCTCGGCGGCGTTGCCCAGCAGCCCGATCGACAGTGCCTCGCCGCGGCCGCGCGCGGCGTCCAGGCGGCGCAGGGCGTCGTCGAGGTCCGCCGCGCGCTCGTCGAGGTAGCCGGTCTCGATGCGGCGCTCGATGCGGTGTAGGTCGACCTCGACGCACAGCGCGCAGCCGTCGTTCATGGTCACCGCGAGCGGCTGCGCGCCGCCCATGCCGCCGAGGCCGGCGGTGACGACGAGCCGGCCGCGCAGCGAACCGCCGAAGCGCTTGCGCGCCACGGCCGCGAACGTCTCGTACGTGCCCTGCAGGATCCCCTGGGTCCCGATGTAGATCCAGGACCCGGCCGTCATCTGCCCGTACATCATCAGCCCGGCGGCGTCGAGCTTGCGGAAGTGCTCCCACGTCGCCCAGCGCGGGACGAGGTTCGAGTTGGCGATGAGCACCCGCGGCGCATCCGGGTGCGTCTCGAACACTGCGACGGGCTTGCCCGACTGCACCAGCAGCGTCTGGTCCGCGCCGAGGTCCTGCAACTCGCGGCGGATCGTGCGCAGCGACGCCTGGTCGCGCGCGGCCTTGCCGATACCGCCGTAGACGACGAGGTCCTGCGGACGCTCGGCGACGTCCGGGTGCAGGTTGTTCTCCAGCATGCGCAGCGCCGGCTCGCCCGGTCTCACAGCAGCACCTCCCCGGTGCGCAGCGCGGCGGCCAGCACGGCCAGCTCGCCGCTCAGCACCCGATCGTCGTCGACGCGCGGGACGATCGCCCGCACCTGTGACACCGTGGCCTCGAGCGGCGGCGTCGTCCGCAGCGGGCGGTGGAACTCCAGGCCCTGGCACGCGCAGACCAGCTCGGTGGCGATCACCTGCGCGCAGTTCTCGACGACGACCCGCGCCTTGAGCGCCGCGGCTGCGCCCATCGAGTTGAAGTCCTCCTGGCCGGCCGACGTCGGGATCGAGCCCGCGCCCGCCGGGTGGGCGAGGATCTGCGCCTCGTTGACCAGTGCGGCCGCGGCGTACTGCGTGATCATCAGGCCGCTCGACAGGCCGGGC
>DATFRW010000021.1:0-6026 GCA_035262945.1 Solirubrobacteraceae bacterium | reverse complement strand
CGGCGGCATCAAGGCCCCCAGCGTCACGCGCACTGCCGGTCTCCCGCAGGGCCGCGGCGGCCGCATCGACGTGCTGCCGGACCTCAGCATCGAGGGCGTGCCCGGCGTCTACGTGATCGGCGACGTCGCCAACATCCCGAGTCCGGACGACGGGACGCATCCGCAGCTCGGCTCGGTGGCGCTGCAGAGCGGCACGTGGGCGGCGGACAACATCGTCGCGGACTTCAACGGCAAGCAGCGCAAGCCGTTCCATTACCACGACAAGGGCATCATGGCGATGATCGGCCGCGGCGCGGCGATCGCCGAGGTCGGCGCCCATCGCCACGAGTTGCACGGCCCGGTCGCCTTCTCGGCGTGGCTCGGCGTGCATGCCGCGCTGATGACCGGCGTGCGCAACCGCGTCGACGCGTTCATCTCATGGGGCTCGGACTACTTCACCAAGCAGCGCGGCCCGCAGGTCCTCGACCGCTCGGACGCGGCGCGCATCGACTGGGACGACGACGAGGTGCCCGAGCCCGCCACCGTCGCGGCGCCGTGACGCCGATCGCGGTATCGACCGTCGATCTCGCGCGCGCACAGTTCGCGACCACCTCGATCTACCACTTCCTCTTCGTCCCGCTGACGCTCGGCCTCGCGCCGCTCGTCGCGACGATGCAGACGATCTGGTACCGCACCGGCGTCGACGCATGGCTGCGGCTGACCCGCTTCTTCGGGACGCTGCTGCTCATCAACTTCGCGATCGGGGTGGCGACCGGGTTGGTGCAGGAGTTCCAGTTCGGGATGAACTGGTCGGTGTACTCCAACTTCGTCGGCGGCGTGTTCGGCGCGCCGCTGGCGATCGAGGGGCTCGCGGCGTTCTTCCTGGAGGCGACGTTCCTGGGCCTGTGGATCTTCGGGTGGGACCGGCTGTCGCCGCGCGTGCACCTGTCGACGATCTGGCTTGTCGCGATCGGCACCTGGCTGTCGGGCTACTTCATCCTCGTCGCCAACTCGTGGATGCAGCACCCCGTCGGCTACAAGATCGTCGACGGCGAGGCGCAGCTCACCTCCATCGGCGCGCTGCTGTCCAACGAGTTCGCGCTGCGCGCCTACCTGCACGTGATCCTCGCCGGCCTCATCTTCGGGTCGATCGTCGTGCTCGGCGTGAGCTGCTGGCACCTGCTGCGCGGCCGCAACGCAGACCTCTTCCGCCGGGCGGCGGCGCTGGCGCTGATCGTCGCGGTGCCGGCCACGCTGCTGCAGCTGATCGTGGGCAACCGGTTCGGCGAGATGGTCACGAGCGCGCAGTCGATGAAGATCGCCGCCTCAGAGGCCCAGTGGAACACGTGCCAGCCCTGCGGGTTCTCGCTCTTCCAGATCGGCGGGTTCTCCGCAGAGAACCCGAACCCGAGCGTCTCGGTCACGGTCCCGAGGCTCCTGTCGTACATGGCCACCGGCTCGTTCAGCGGCCAGGTTCAGGGGCTCAACGAGCTCCAGGCGCAACAGCAGAAGCAGTTCGGCAAGGGCAACTACATGCCGAACGTCGAGCTCATGTACTGGTCCATGCGCGTGATGGCGTACCTGGGCGTCCTGATGTTCCTCGTCGCCGCCGTCGGGGCCTGGCTGTATCGCAAGCGGCGGCTGGAGAAATCGCGCTGGTACCTGTGGACCGCGATCCTCGCCATCCCGTTGCCGTGGCTTGCCGCGACGTTCGGCTGGATCCTCACCGAGATGGGCCGCCAGCCGTGGATCGTGCAGGACCTGCTGAAGACCTCGGACGCGGTGTCGCCGAGCGTGAGCACGGCGACGATCGCCACCAGCCTCACGGTGTTCGTCCTGCTCTACATCACGCTCGGGGTGGTCGACTTCGTGTTGATGCGGCGCTACGCGCGCCTCGACCCGCCGCCGGTGCGCGAGCCGGCCGCCGCTTATTGACATGGGGCTCGAGGACTTCTGGTTCGTGCTGATCGCGGTCCTCTGGGCCGGCTACTTCGTGCTCGAGGGCTTCGACTTCGGCGTCGGGATGCTGCTGCCGTTCCTGCCGCGCGACGAGAGCGAACGCTCGACGATGTTCGAGTCCATCGGCCCGGTGTGGGACGGCAACGAGGTGTGGCTGGTCGTCGCGGGCGGCGCGACGTTCGCGGCGTTCCCCGTCTGGTACGGGACCATGTTCTCCGGCTTCTACCTCGCGCTGCTGCTCGTCCTCGTCCTGCTCATCGTGCGCGTCGTCTCGTTCGAGTGGCGCGAGAAGAGCCACGATCCAGGCTGGCGCTCGGTGTGGCAGTGGGCCAACACGGTGGGCAGCGTGGGCGCCGCGTTCATCTGGGGCGTCGCGCTCGCGAACCTCCTGCACGGCGTGCCGCTGAACAGCAAGCACGACTTCGCCGGCGACTTCCTCGACCTCTTCAGCGCCTACACGGTGCTCGGCGGGCTCTCCGTCGTCCTGCTCTTCGCGCTCCACGGCGCGACGTACCTCACGATTCGGACGCGCGGCGGCCTCTCGGAACTGGCGGCGGGCGCGGCGCGGCGGCTGTGCGTGCCGGTCGCGATCGTCGTCGCCGGGTTCCTGGTCTGGACCGTCGCGGTCGCGGTCGACCGCAACGCGCGCGGCGCCCTCGGGCCCGCGGTGCCCGCCGCGCTGGGGATCGCGGCCATCGCCGCGGCGTCGGGGTTCGCGCTCGTGCGCCGGAGCGGGCTGGCGTTCATCGCGACCGCGCTCACGGCGGTGGCGTGGGTCGCGACGGTCTTCACCGGGCTGTATCCGCGCGTGCTCGTCTCGGATCCCGACTTCGGCAACAGCCTCACGGTGTCCAACGCGTCGTCCGGCCACTACGCGCTCGTCGTCATCACGGTGGTCGCCGCGATCTTCACCCCGCTCGTGCTGCTCTACCAGGGCTGGACGTACCACGTCTTCCGCGAGCGACTCGGCGGCGAGGAGATCGGGACGCCGGCCGCGTGAGCCGCCGATGCGCGCGCTCGACCCTCGCCTGATCCGCCGGACGCGGCCGGTGCGGCCGCTGCTGGTCGCCGACTGCGCCCTCGGGGTCGCGACGGTGGCCGCGGTCATCGCGCAGGCGACGCTGCTCGCGACGATCGTGGCGCGCGCGTTCGACGGCGCGCCGGTCGCCGCGCTCCGCACCGACCTCGTCGCCCTGGCGCTCGCGTTCGCCTGCCGCGGCGCGCTGGGATGGGCCATGGAGGTCGCCGGGCGCCGCGCGGCGACCGACGTGCTCTCGGAGCTGCGCCTGGCGCTCGTCGAGCGGCGCCTGACGACGCAGCCCACCGCCGCCGACGGCACCGAGGCGGGCGAGGTCGCGGCGGCCGCCGTGCACGGCCTGCCGGCGCTCGAGGCGTACTTCGCCCGCTACCTCCCGCAGGCCGTGCTCGCCACCATCGCGCCGCTGGCGCTGCTCGCCTGGGTCGCGCTCGTCGACGTTGAGTCGGCGCTGGTGATGGCGCTGACGCTGCCGCTCGTGCCGGTGTTCATGTGGCTCATCGGCCGCGCGACGGAGCAGCGCACGCGCGAACGCTGGGACGCGCTGCGTCACCTGTCGACGCGGTTCCTCGACACGATCCGCGGCCTGCCGACCCTGCGCGCGTTCAATCACGGCCAGGCCGAGGCGCCGCGGCTCACCGACGCCGGCGAGCGCTACCGCACGACCACGATGGGCACGCTGCGCATCGGGTTCCTGTCCGGCTCGGTCCTCGAGCTCGCCGCGACGCTCGGCGTCGCGCTCGTGGCGGTGACCGTGGGCGTCCGCCTGGCGGGCGGCGGCCTCGGCCTGCAACCCGCGCTGACCGTCCTCGTGCTCGCGCCGGAGGTCTACCTGCCGCTGCGCCGGCTCGGCACCGAGTTCCACGCGAGCGTCGACGGCCTCGCGGTCGCCGAGCGGATGTTCGCGCTGCTCGACGCGCCGCCGGCCGCGGTGAGCGGTGGGCTGCGCGTCGCGCCGAGTCCCGCCGTCACGCCGGTCCGGTTCGAGCGGGTGTCGTTCGCGTACCCGTCGCGTCCAGCGCTCGTGGTCGATGCCCTCGACTTCGAGCTCATGCCGCGCCAGACGCTCGCGCTCGTCGGCGAGAGCGGCGCCGGCAAGAGCACGATCGCGGCGCTGCTGCTCGGCCTGCTGCAGCCATCGGGGGGCCGCATCAGCGTCGGCGGCACCGACCTCGCCGCCTGCGATCCGGTGGCGTGGCGCCGGCAGGTCGCGTGGGTGCCGCAGTGCCCCGCGCTGCTGCGCGCGTCGGTTGCCGACAACATCCGCCTCGGCACGCCCTCCGCGCCGGACGAAGCGGTGCGCGCGGCCGCCGTCCTCGCGGGCGCCGACCCGTTCGTGCGGGCTCTCCCCGGCGGCTACGACACGATCGTCGGCGACGGTGGCCGGCCGCTGTCACCCGGAGAGCGCCGTCGCATCACGCTGGCCCGCGCGATCGTCCGTGACGCGCCGCTGGTCGTCCTCGACGAGCCGACCGCGGACCTCGACCAGCTGAGCGTCGAGCTCGTCGCGCGCGCGGTCGAGCGCCTGGCGGCCGACCGGACCGTGCTGCTCATCGCTCACCGCGCCGAGCTCGTGGCGCGGGCGGATCGCGTCGTGCGGCTCGACCACGGCCGTGCGGTAGCAGAGCCGGAAAGGCAGGCGGCGTGATGACGACGCTGCGCCGGCTGCTGGCACTCGCGGGCGCCCCTCGCTCACGCGTCGCGCTCGCCGTGACGCTCGCCGCCCTGACCGTCGTTTTCGGCGCCGGGCTCATGGCGACCGCGGGCTATCTCATCTCGCGCGCGGCCGAGCGCCCGGCAATCCTCTCGCTGACGGTCGCGATCGTCGGCGTGCGCTTCTTCGGCCTGTCGCGGCCGATCGCCCGCTACTTCGACCGGCTCGCCTCGCACGACCTCGCGCTGCGCGTCCTCACGCGTGTGCGCGCGCGGGTGTATCGGCGTATCGAGCCGCTCGCGCCCGCGCAACTCGAGGCCTACCGCGACGGAGACCTGCTCGCGCGGATGGTCGCCGACGTCGACGCGCTGCAGGGCCTGCACCTGCGCGTGGTCGGCCCGCCGCTCGCGGCGATCCTGGCCGGTGCGCTCACGGCCGGCGTGGCCGCGGCCTTCCTGCCCGCCGCCGGGCTCGTCCTCGCCGCTGGGCTGATCGCCGGCGGCGTCGCCGCGCCCGCGCTCACCGGCGCGCTCGGACGCGGCGCCAACCGGCAGGCGGCTGCCCGCGGCGAGTTGGCCGCCGAGCTCGTCGAGGCGCTCACGGCCGGCCCCGAGCTCGTCGTCAACGGTGCCGGCGAGGCCGCTGTCGCGCGCATGCGCGACGCCGACCGCACGCTCGTGCGCCTCGGCCGCCGCGATGCGTTCGCCGGCGGAGCCGGCGACGCGCTCGCCGTCGCCGTCACCGGCGCGACCGTCGCGGGCGTGCTTGCCGTCGCCATCAACGCATCGGCCGCCGGGAACCTCGACCGCGTGCTCATCGCGATGCTGGCGCTGCTCACGATCGCCGCCTTCGAGGCGGTGACGCCGCTCGCCGGCGTCGCGCGCGAGCTCCCGGCCATGCTCGCGGCGGGCGGACGGGTCCTCGAGCTGATGGACAGGCGCGCGGCGGTCGTCGACCCCGACCACCCCGCACCGGCACCCCGTGCCCCGTTCACTGTGGCGCTCGACGACGTCCGCGCCCGCTACGCGCCCCACGAGCCGCCGGCGCTCGACGGCCTCAACCTGCGGCTCGACCCGGGACGCAAGCTCGCGCTCGTCGGCCCCAGCGGCGCCGGGAAGACCACGGTCGTCAACCTGCTGCTGCGCTTCCTCGACCCCGAGGCCGGGCACGTCAGGCTCGCGGGCCGCGACCTGCGCGAGTACCGCCAGGACGACGTCCGCCGCGCGATCGCCGTCGCCGGCCAGGACTCGTACCTGCTCTCCGCGAGCATCCGCGACAACGTCCGCCTCGCGCGCCCCGACGCGACCGACGCCGAGATCGCCGACGCGCTGCGCCACGCGCGCATCTGGTCATGGGTCGAGCGGCTGCCGGACGGCCTGGACACGCCCGTCGGCGAGG
>DATFRW010000020.1:0-2329 GCA_035262945.1 Solirubrobacteraceae bacterium | reverse complement strand
CAGTTGGCGTTCGCCGGCGTCGGCGCCTACTGCTCGGCGAAGTTCGCGCTCGAGGGGATGACCGAGGCGCTGGCTGACGAGGTCAACCGTCTCGGCATCCGCACCCTCATCGTCGAGCCCGGCGCGTTCCGCACCGAGTTCGGCGGCACGAGCATGCACCGCTCGCGCGAGATCGACGCCTATGCCGAGAGCGCGGGTGCGACCCGCGCCGCGCTCGACGCCGTCGCGGGCAGCCAGCCCGGCGACCCCGGCAAGGCGGCCGCGGCGATCCTCTTGGCGCTCGACGCGCCCGACCCGCCGCTGCGGCTCGCCCTCGGGGACGACGCCGTCGACAACATCCGCGCCAAGCACGACCGGCTCCGCGACGACCTCGACCGCTGGGAGGAGGTGTCGCGGCACACCGCGTTCGGAGGCTGACGGTACAGTCCGCCGCCATGGCCGAGGACGCCAAGACGCTCATCGACCGCGCCGTGCGCACCTTCCTGGACGAGGTGCCTGCGCTCAAGCCCTTGCAGCTCGTCGTCGGCATCGACCTGGTCGGCCGCGGCGACACGCAGCAGTTCCGCCTCCAGATGCCCGACATCGACGTGCGCAAGGACATCGGCGCCGACGCGCGTGTGCGCATCACGATGCGCCGCGAGTTCTTCAACGCGATGGTGGAGCACGGCGCGCGCGTGGCCGACTGGCGCGAGGCGTTCATCCACGGCCAGGCGAAGGCGACGGGCGTCGAGCAGTACATGCGGCTCATCGTCAACGTCGTCGAGCGCCAGGAGGAGCGCGACCGGACGAGGAAGGCGCGCCGCTGAGCACGCCCTCGGGGGACGGCCTGCGGATGCCCGCAGAGTGGGCGCCGCACGAGCGAACGCTCATGGCCTGGCCGTGCCGGCGAGAGCTGTGGCGCGACCAGCTCGGCGCCGCCAAGGAGCAGTACGCCGGCGTCGCCAACGCGGTCGCCGCGTTCGAACCCGTGACGATGGTGTGCGCCGACGCGACCGACGCGGCCGAGGCGCGCGCCGCGCTGACCAGCCGGGTCGAGGTGGTCGAGTTGCCGATCGACGACTCGTGGCTGCGCGACAACGGCCCGATCTTCGTCACCGGCGGTCGCCGGCGCGCGGGCGTCGACTTCGGCTTCAACGCATGGGGCGAGGCGTTCGTCGGCTGGGACCGCGACGCGGCGGTCAGTGCCCTGCTGACCGACCGCCTCGGCCTCCCGCGCTACGAAGCCCCGATCATCCTCGAGGGCGGCTCGATCGCGAGCGACGGCGAGGGCACGCTGCTGACCACCGAGCAGTGCCTGCTCAACCCCAACCGCAACCCCGGCCACGGCCGTGCCGAGATCGAGCAGATCCTGCGCGACTACCTCGGCGTCGAGCGCATCGTCTGGCTCGGCCAGGGCCTCGTCGAGGACCGCGACACCGACGGCCACGTCGACCTCGTCGCCGCCTTCATCCGCCCGGGCGAGGTCCTGCTGCAGAGCACGCCGCCAGGCACGCCGAGCCACGAGCGCATGGCCGACAACCGCGACCGCCTCATCGCCGCGGGGCTCGAGGTCGTCGACTTCCCGATCCTCCCGAAGGTCGACGTCGCGGGCGAGGAGACCGCGGTCAGCCACCTCAACTTCTACCTCTGCAACGGCGCGGCGATCGTGCCCACCGCGGGCGTCGATTCCGACGGCGAGGCGCTCGAGCGCATCGCCGCCGCGTACCCCGGCCGGGCGGCCATCGGCGTCCCCGGCACGGTGATCGCCTACGGCGGCGGCGGGCCGCACTGCATCACCCAGCAGGTCCCGGCGGCGCACTGACGGTCTCGTGGTAGGTTCGCCCGCGGTGGGCGAGCACGTCGACTTGCCGGCGGGCACGTACCGGCTCGGCGACGCCGGCGCCGAGCGGGAGGTCGACGTCTGCGGCGTGCGCATCGGGCGCTTCCCCGTCGTCAACGCGGACCTGGCGCGCTTCGTCAGCGCGACCGGCCGCGCCGTCGCGCCGGGGCTCGGGCGCAAGCTCGCCGACACGCAACTCGCCGACCACCCCGCCACCGACCTCACCTACGCCGACGCCGCCGCGTACTGCGCGTGGGCCGGCGGCCGCCTGCCCACGGGCGATGAGTGGGAGGCGGCGGCGCGCGGCCCCGACGGGCGCTCGTGGCCGTGGGGCGAGACCTTCGACCCGGAGCTGTGCGCGTGCGTCGAGGCGGGGTGGGGGTGGACCGCGCCCGTCACCACGCACCCGGACGGCGCGAGCCCGTGCGGCGCCGAGCAGCTCGCCGGCAACGTGTGGGAGTGGGTCTCCGACCGCACCGAGGACGGCGCCTGGCGCGCGGTGCGCGGCGG
>DATFRW010000019.1:0-15755 GCA_035262945.1 Solirubrobacteraceae bacterium | reverse complement strand
CCGCACCTCCATCGCGCCCTCGCCCTCCACGCGGGCGAGCATCTCGGTGAGGATCTCGCGCTCAGCCATCGCGTGCCTCGCTCTCGGCGCGGAACGCCGACGCTCCCGCGTAGAAGGTGCGGTACAGGCGCACCACGTCTTGCTCGGGCAGTCCGTGGCGCGCCATCCACCCCGCCAGCGAGCCGGTGTTGGGCTGCTCCATCGGCCCGAAGCAGCCGTAGCAACCGCGGTGGTAGCTCGGGCACAGCGCGCCGCAGCCGGCGTGCGTCACCGGCCCCAGGCACGGGGTGCCGTGGGCGACCATCACGCAGACGTTGCCGCGGCGCTTGCACTCGATGCAGACGCTGTGCGCGGCGATCTGCGGCTTGCGTTCGTTGAGGTAGGCGCTGATCACCTCGAGCAGTTGGCCCTTGTCCGGCGGGCAGCCGTTGAGCTCGAAATCGACCGCGACGTGCTCGGACGGCGGCGACGAGTCCGCGAGCGTCGAGATGTACTGCGGGCTGGCGTAGACGACCGACATGAAGTCCTCGACGTCGGCGAAGTTGCGCAGCGCCTGGATGCCGCCCGCGGTGGCGCAGGCACCGATCGACACGAGCCGCCGCGAGCGCGCGCGGATGTCGCGGATGCGTTCGGCCTCCTCGGCCGTCGTGATCGAGCCCTCGATGATCGAGAGGTCGTATTCCGCCTCGACGCGCTCGATGCCGGCCTCGGTGAAGTAGGCGATGTCGATCGCGCCGGCGAGCGCGAGCAGCTCGTCCTCGCAGTCGAGGATCGAGAGCTGGCACCCGTCGCACGACGAGAACTTCCAGACGGCCAACGTGGCCCGCGCGCTCACAGCTCTGGCACCCGCATCAGCGGCTCGACGACGTCCCGGCGCAGCACCGGGCCGTCCTTGCAGATGAACAGCGGGCCGAGCTGGCAATGGCCGCAGTGACCGGTGGCGCAGGTCATGCTGCGCTCGAGCGAGAGCCAGATGCGGTCGTCGCTCATGCCGCGGTCCTGCAGCGCGAGCGCCGTGAAGCGCATCATCACCTCCGGCCCGCAGACCATCGCGACCGCGGTCGCCGGGTCGAAGACGGCCGGCGGGATCAGCCGCGTCACCAGCCCCACGCGCCCGTGCCAATCGGCCTCGGCGACGTCGACGGTCACGTCGACGTCGATGTCGAAGCGCCCCCGCCAGCTCTCGAGCTCGCCGGGATACAGCAGCTCGGCGGGCGTACGCCCGCCATAGAGGATGCACACCGCGCCGTAGCGGTCGCGATCCGCGAGCAGCTCGTGGATGACCGGGCGCAGCGGCGCAAGGCCGATGCCGCCCGCGACCACGACGACGTCACGGCCCTCGGCCTCCGCGAGCGGCCACGCCGTCCCGAACGGGCCGCGCACGCCGAGCACGTCGCCCGGCTGCGCGGCGCAGATCGCGTTGGTGACCGCGCCGACCGCGCGCACGGTGTGGACCACGGCGCCGTCGCCGCCGATGCTGCTGACCGAGATCGGCGCCTCCCCGACCCCGAACGCGTAGAGCATCGCGAACTGGCCGGGCGCGAAGCGGTCGATCTCCGCGCCGTCGGCCGGCTCGAGCCACAGCGTCCAGGTGTCGCCGGTCTCTTGTTGCTTCTCGGCGACGCGGAACGCGACCGGCAGCTCAGGCACCGGCGTCCTTCCCGTAGAGATCGAGCAGCCGCAGGCGCGTGTCCTGCAGGCGCTCGACGAACACGGTCGAGAGGATCTTCAGCAGCGCGTAGCCGAGCGCCGGGTCGGCGTCGCACTTGCCGCGCAGGCACGCGCCGTCGAGCGCGATGGCGTGCGTCGTGCCCAGGGAGCGCGCGTCGAAGGCGATCCGGTAGGGCGGCACGAGCCACGACCAGCCGAGCAGCTCCCCGTCGTGCAGCGTCTGCAACACGATCGCACCGCGCCCGGGCACCTCCGTCTCCAGCGCTACGGTGCCCTCGCGGATGACGTAGAAGGCGTCGGCGGGATCGCCCTCGCGCATGATCCGTTCGCCGGGCGCGAAGACGCAGTTGCTCGCGCACCCGACGAGCGTCGCCCGGTGCTCGGCGCCCAAGGCCTCCAGCGCGGGCGCCTCGTCGAGAAGCTGCTCAATCGTCCGCACGGATCGCCGCCACCTCCTCAGTGATGTCGATCGCGACCGGGCACCACGTGATGCAGCGCCCGCAGCCGACACAGCCCGACGTGCCGAACTGGTCGATCCACGTGGAGAGCTTGTGCGTCATCCACTGGCGATAGCGCGAGCGCCCGGACTGGCGCACGCTGCCCCCGTGCACGTAGGAGTGCCCGAGCGTGAAGCAGGAGTCCCACAGCCGCGTGTGCTCGGTCTCGCCGCCGGCGAGGTCGGTGGTGTCCTCGACCGTGCTGCAGAAGCAGGTCGGGCACACGAGCGTGCAATTGCCGCAGCTCAAGCAGCGATCGGCGACGTCGTCCCAGCGCGGGTGCTCGGCGTTCGCCTGCAGCAGGTCGCGGATGTCGGTGACGTCGAGCGTGCGGCCCATCGACGCGCGCGCCCGCTCCGCGGCGGCGTCCGGCGCACCCTGCTCGTCGGCATCGGCCTCGCGATGCTCGATCGCCTCGAACACCTCGGCCCCCCGCTCGCTGCCTACCTCCACGACGAAGCGGTGCCCGCGCTCGTCGAGCACCTCGGTGAGCGCCAGGTCGAACCCGGCGGTCACGCGCGGGCCGGTGTCCATCGAGGCGCAGAAGCACGTTCCGCCGGCGCGGCCGCAGTTGACGGCGACGAAGAAGGCGTCGCGGCGGCGCGCCTCGTAGTCGGGGTCGACGTAGCGGTCGCCGATGAACACGCGGTCCTGGATGGCGACGGCGTGCAGGTCGCACGAGCGCACCCCGATGAACGCGTAGCGCGGCGGCGGCTCGGGCTCGTCGACCTCGAGCGTGCCGTCGCTCGCGCGCCGCGCCCGCCAGACGCGCAGCTCGGGCGGGAAGAGGAAGCGCTTGAGGGAGTCGTGCCCGACGGTGTGCGCGAAGAGCGCCTCCTCGCCAGAGCGCTGAAGGCGGAACGTGCCGCCCTCCTGCACGTCCACCCACCCGGCCGGGAGGTCGTCCGCGGTGTTCACCTCGTCGTAGACGAGCGACTGCGAGCGCACGGTCGGCCCGATCACCGTGTACCCGCGTCGCCGCAGTTCATCGAGAAGCGCATCGAGCCCGGCCCTCTCGACGATCGCGGCCATCGCGGTCCCTACGCTACCGGCGCCGCCGGTGTCCGTGGAGGCTTTGTAGTTGCCGGCCGTTCGCTCTCGACCGCCAGGCTGGGGAGCCACTGCAGCCAGCGCGGCAGGTACCAGTTCCACTCGCCCAGGAGCTTCATCGTCGATGGGAGAAGGACCGCGCGGACGATCGTCGCGTCGAGCAGCACCGCGACGGCCAGGCCGAATCCCATCTGCTTGACGGCGAGGATGCGCAGCCCCGCGAAGATCGCGAACACCGCGACCATCACGACCGCCGCACTCGTCACGGTTCCCGCGGTCGTCCGGATGCCCTGCTCGACGGCCTGCGCGGTCGGCATCCCGCGATCGACGAGCTCCTTGATCCTCGTGAGGATGAAGACGTGGTAGTCCATCGACAGGCCGAAGAGGACGACAAACAAGAACAGCGGCAGCCACGAGGCGATCGCGCCGTTGGACGTGAAGCCGAGCGGTCCTTCGAGGTGGCCCTGCTGGAAGACCATGATGAGGATGCCGTACGCGGCGCCGACTGACAGGAGGTTCAGCACGATCGCCTTGAGCGGCACGACGATCGAGCGGAAGCTCAACAGCAACAGGACGAAGGCGAGCCCGAGCACGAAGGCGAAGACGATCGGCGCGCGCCCCTTCATCGTCTCGTTGAAGTCGTGCGTGCCCGCGGTCTGCCCCGCGACGGCCACCTCCGCGCCTGGAAGCCTCGCCGCCACCGGCGCGATCACGTCGTGCCGCAGGGCGCTGAGCGACTTGAAGGACGTCTTGTCGTCGCCCTTGCCCGCCATGGAGAACTCGACGCGAGCCACCGTCCGGTCACGGCTGACGAAGACGTGGAAGGGCCGGAAGAGCAGCCCCGTCGCGATCGCGCGCCGCTGGAACTCCGCGTAGGCATCGCGGTACGCCGGAGTGGTGACGTCGCGCGCCTTGACCACGACCTCGGCGGGGGTCTGCGAGCCGGGGAACGCGCGCTGGATGCGCTCGTAGGTCCCGACGAGCGCGAGGCTGTGCGGGAGGTCCGTGAAGCTCGGGAGCTTCGTGTGCATCTGCAGCGCCGGAAGGGCCAAAGCCACGAGGACCCCCGCGCTGAGCAACGCGGCCGCGACGGGCCAGCGCAGCACCGGCCCCAGGATCGCGCCCCAGATCCGCGACTCGCCCGCCGGGCGCCGCAGCCGCCCCGCGAGCGGGACGCGGCCCTTCTCGATCCGATCGCCGAGCTTGTGCAGGATCGCGGGCAGCACGGTCAGCGACCCGATCATGGCCGCGAAGACGACGATCATCGTGCCGATCCCGATCGAGGTGAAGATGCTGTTGCCGGCGAAGAGCATGCCCGCCATCGCGATCAGCACGGTGGCCCCGGAGATCAGCACCGCCTGGCCGGAGGTGGCCGCCGCGCCGAGGAGCGCCGCGTGCGGGTCGCGCCCGCGGGCGCGCTCCTCGCGCTCGCGGCGCAGGTAGAACAGCGAGTAGTCGACCCCCACCGCCATCCCGACGAGCAGGATCACCGACTGCGTCGCGTCGGCCGTCGGGATGACCTGGCTGGCGAGCAGGTTCAGGCCCACCGCGGCGACGACGGCTGAGAAGGCGAGCACGACGGGGACGCTGGCCGCCACGAGTGCGCCGAACGCGAGCAGCAGGATGACCAGCGTGATCGGCAGCGACAGGGTCTCGGCATGGCGGAAGTCCTGCTTGAAGACGTTGTCGACCACATGGCCGGCGCTCGCGTAGCCGAACTCCTCGATCCGGAACTCCGGGTTGACGTTCTGTGCGTGCGCCACCGCGCGGACGATCGGCGCGATCTTGTGCTTGGCGTCGTCCTCGTTGCCCTTGACGTTGAACTGGACGAGCGCGGACCGCCGGTCGCGCGAGACCTGGCTCGCGGGATGGCGGATCGGGTCCTGGATGTTGGTGACGTTGCGCTGGTTGAGCAGTTGGTCGGTGACGGCGACGATCGCGAGCAGGAAGCGCGGGTCGTCGACGGTCAGCGAGCCGTCGCGGCTCTGGATGAGCACGCTCTCGGTCGCGGGCGTCTTGAAGCCCGCATCGGCCAGGATGCGCTCCGCCTTCGCGGTCTCGCCCGAAGCCATCTGGGACTCCGTGAGCTGGTTCGCGCCGACCCCGGCGCCGAGGACGGCGGCGGCGATCGCGAACGCCAGCCAGCCGAGCGTCGCGCGCTTCCAGTGCGCCGCGCTGAACGCACCCGCTCGCCCTGCGATGTTCATGGCGATGGCCTCCGGGCGCGTGCGGTGATGTCGACCGTCCCGCCGTTGCGCCGCTCGATGATGTCGTCCGCGACGTGCGCCAGCAGGTGGCGGGCGGGCTCGTCGCCGAGGACGACCTCGGCGGTGCAGCGCTCGATGCCGGCGGCGCGCGCCCGCGCGGCCAGGTGCTCCGCCAGAGCCGAGCCCACCCCGCGGTGCTGCCACTGATCGACGACCGTGCAGGTCACGTCGGCGCGCGTGGGGTCATCGTGCGCGCGGACGTAGCGAGCGATCCCGACGGCGTCGCCGGTCGCGGCGTCGAGGGCGACCAGCACCTCGTGGGAGTCGTGATCGGGATGCGTAAGGGCGACGAGCTGCGCGCGCGTGAGGTGAGCGACGCGCTCGTGAAACAGGCGGAAACGCGACAGCGCGCCCAGCCGGCTGAACCCGACCGCGATGTCGTGGAAATCGTCCGGCTCAATGGGGCGGACGACGATCTCCGCCCCGTCGGGCAATCGGACGCGCTCGCCGTGTAGGGGCGGCGGCGCGCGGTGGACTGTCGGCACCGGCAGACCCCCGCGCCGCGCGGCATCGATGTCCTCTTCGAGCGCGCGGAGCTGAGCGACGAGCGTGGCGTACTCACGTTCCCCGGAACTCAGCCAACCGGGCATGGTGCGCCACTACTTCTCCGACCACGCGATGTCGGAGCGCACGCTGACGACGCCGGGCACTCTCGCGGTCGCGTTGGCCAGCACCTCGGCGTCCTCCCGGTTGCGCACCGTTCCCGTGAGGGTCGCCTCGCCGTCCGCGACCCGCACCTCGACCGGACCGCGACCGAACGACATCGCCTCCTGAAGCGCGAGCGCCTCGCGGACCTCGTCGGCGATCTCGTCGTCGGTCCGCGCGAACGCGCGGACGAGGTCGGCGCGCGTCACGATGCCCTGGAGCCGGCCGGCCTGGACGACGGGAAGCCGGTTGATCCCGCGTTCGAGCATCATCCGCGCGACCGTCGGGATGGTCCAGTACGGCTCGACCGTGACGGCCGGCGATGTCATCGCCTCGCCCGCCACGCGCGCGGCAAGCTTGGTTCTCTCCGACGGATCGGGGCGATGGATCAACCGCGCGATCGCGCCGCGGTCGTCGTACTCGACGCGCTCCTTGGCCAGCACGTCGGCCTCGGAGATCACCCCGACGACCGACCCGTCGGCGGCGACCACCGGCATCCCGGAGATCCGGAGCTCGACGAGCTTGCGCGCGACGTCCTTCAGCGACGTCTCAGGCGTCACCGAGACGACGTCGCGTGTCATGACTTCCTGGACTCTCATGGCTGTCTCCTTCGGCTGTTCCTCCGACCGACGCTAGATCGCGCCGCGTCGGGCGCCATCCGCGCCGGACCACGTGAGCGCTCGGTACTTGTCCGCAGCCATGGCCGTGCGCCCGACGGATGCCGGCCCCGGGCTCGGGCGACATGCTCGTCGTGCATTCGAGAACCCGGGAGGCCGGAAATGACCACAAGGATTCAGCCATTCCAGGGCAGCTACCTGACACCGTGCTTCGAGCACGCGACGGTCGCCGACGCGATGCGTACCGGCGTGATGAGCTGCCCGCCCGACGTCCCGGCGACCACCGTCGCGCGGATGATGGCGACGCATCACATCCACTCGGTCGTCGTCGAGACCGTCGACCAGGACCCCGTCCGCGGCGAGCGCCTCACGTGGGGCGTCGTGTCCGACATGGACCTGCTGCGCGGCGCGCGCGCCGGGATCGACGAGATGACGGCCGGTGACATCGCGGTCACCGAGCCGGTCACCGTGGAGCCGTCGCTGCCGCTCGACGAGGCCGTCCGCCTGATGGCCGAGCACGACACGGCGCACCTCATCGTCGCCGACCGCTCGCGGCCGATCGGCATCCTCTCCACGCTCGACATCGCCGGCCTGCTGGCGTGGGGTCGCTCGTGATCAGGCGCGCAGCGCCAGCGTCGTGAGCAGCACCAGCCCGTAGGCCACGGTCACCGTGCCGAGGACCCACAGCCCCGGGTCGATCCAGCGCCTGCCGCGCGGCCCGGGGTCAAGGTCCAGCAGGATGCCGCGCAGCCCCAGCATCGCGTGGATCGCGACCGCGAACAGGAAGCCGCATTCGATGACGAAGATGATCGGGTTGGCGATGTAGTCGAGGACCTGCTGGTAGGTCCGCATGCCGCCGGCCTCGTCGACGACGAAGTGCTGGGCCACCATATGGACCGCCGCGAGCACGACGAGCGCGACGCCGCTGCCTACGGTCCAGCGCCAAGCACGCATCACGCGCCTCCGAAGACATGGATCGCCGCGTATACGAGCAGCGGCGTCCCGATCGCGGTCGCGACCCAGAACAGCGCCCGCTGGTGGCGCACCAGGTAGCCGCTGCCGACGAGCGCAACGCGAATGCCGTTGAGCGCGTGGAAGAGCAGCCCGAAGATGAGGACCACGTCGAAGGCCAGGAAGCCCTTCGCGGTGACGACGCTCAGGAAGTCGCCCCACGCGGACTCGCCGATGAGCAGCATCGAGAGCACGCCGAGGTGGACATAGAGGTAGATCACGAGCGCGATCCCGGTGATCCGGTGCAGGGCGAAGCTGCGCCCGCCGAGCGCTCGGCCGCGCGGCGCGACCCATCCGCTGACCGCAGGCCCCCTCCCCTTGTGGCGCACTGGTCCCGGCGCTGCGCTCATCGTGCGAGCTCCCGGCGCAAAGCCATGATCCGTTCCGCGGGGATCGCCTCGGCGGGACAGGCCCGCGCGCACTCGAAGCCCAGATGGCAGCCCCATGCCGCCTCCGGCCGGTCCGCCCATGCGAGCACGTCCTCGCGGTCGGCGCCGCGGGGCTCCTCCAGGAGCCGCTGCGCGGCGACGAGCGCGGCCGGCCCGACGTAGTGACGCGACGTTGCCGCAACCGGACAGGCCGACAGGCACAGGCCGCACTCGATGCAGTCCTCGAGCCGGACGTAGCCGTCGGCCTCGCTCGCGCGGATGATCGGATGCTCCGGGAACCGCGCGAAGAACTCGCCCACGTCGACGACGAGGTCCGTGAGGATCGGCAGGTTGGCCAGCGGTTCGACCGTGATCGTCTCGCCGTGGTCGCGCACCGCGGACACGCACGCGAGCTCCTCACGCCCGTCGACCTGCACACCGCAGGTGCCGCACGACGCGTGCAGGCACGAGTGGCGCAGCGCGAGCGACGGGTCGCGGTGCAGCTGGATCCAGCGCAGCGCGTCGAGGATGGACATGCGGGGGCCGACCGGCACCTCGAACTCGTCGAAGTGCTCGGCGCCGTCCCCGCGCTTGAAGCGATAGACGCGGAGCGTTCGCGTGTCGGTCGTGCTCATCGCTCCTCCCCTCATGCCGCGGCGGCGGCGTAGTAGGCCGAGTGCGGCAGCAGCACGGTCTCGCGGGTGCGGCACGGCTCGTCGATGTCGAGCTTGCGGCAGATGACGTCAGCGCACAGCTCGGCCATGCCGCGCAACGTCGTCGCCTTGCCGCCGGTGATCGTGACAAAGCCCTCGACGCCGTCGGTCTCCTTGTGATCAAAGGTCTTGAAGGTCCGCGACAGCTCGCGGCCGGTGTCGGCGCCCTTGGAGCCGATGAGCGGCCGGGCGGCCGACCAGGCGGCGCGGCGCTCCGCGCTGCGGACGGCCGGCACGAGCTTGGACCCTTCGGCGTACATCCGCTCGACGTGGTCCTCGGGCACCGTGAGGTCGTCCGGATCCTCGACCACCCACGAGCTCGTGCCCACGACCGAGAGGCCGCGCTGGGGCACGATGATGTCGCCGTCCCCGGACTTGTGCAGCCGGTTGAGGACCATGTTGCACATGCGCCCGCGCAGCGCGAGCAGCACGCCGGGCGACGGGCGGATCGGCACGTCGACGCCGGCCATGGCGGCGACGCGCTCCGACCACGGGCCGGTCGCGTTGACGACGATGTCGGCGCGGACCTCGCCCTCCTTGCCGGTGACGTGGTCGAGCAGCACCGCGCCGCTGACCAGCCCGTCGTGGACGAGCAGGTCGCGAACCTCGGTGTAGGGGCGGATCACCGCCCCGTTGCGCCGCGCCGTCGCGAAGAACCGCAGCGGCAGCCGCATCGCGTCGATGGTGCCGTCGGGAACCCGCACCGCAAGCTTGATGGCGGGGTTGAGGTTGGGCTCGAGTCGCAGCGCCTCGTCGCGGGTGAGCCGCTGGGCCGGGATCCCGCACGCCTCGCAGCCGTCGACGAACGCGTCGACGTACTCGAGGTCCTCCTCCTCGACGGCCACGAACAGCCCGTCGTTGAGCTCGAACGTCCCCGGGCAGATGCGGCGCAGGATGCGGTTCTCCTCGATGCACTCGACCGCCGACTCGCGGTCGTTGACCGCGTAGCGCCCGCCGCTGTGCAGGAGCCCGTGATGCCGCCCGGTCGTGCCGGACGTCAGCTCACCTCGCTCGACGAGCGTGACGCCGAGGCCGCGCAGCGAAAGATCGTGCGCCAGCGCGGCGCCCGTGCCGCCTCCTCCGACAATGAGCACATGGGCGTCGTGGCGCATGCCGTGTCATCCGCTGGCGATCGCACCGACGACGTCGAGCGTCGACACGACGCCCACGGGGAAGCCGCGCGCATTGGTCGCGACGGCATGGCCGGCCGCCGTCTCGGCAACCAGCGACGCCGCTGCGTCGAGCGGCGCGTTCGCCGGAATGAACGCGAGCGCACTCTCGGCCAGCTCGCCGGCGGTCGGGGGTGGCCAGTCGCGCAGCACGGCCGCCACGAGGTGCATGTCGGTGACGAAGGCGATGCCCTCCTCACGCCACACCATCACGGTGTGGGTGCGGCGTTCGACGAGCACGCGCGCCACGTCGGCGACCGGCGTCGCCGACGGGCAGAAGAAGATGCCGCGGTGCATGACGTCGCGCACGGTGTGCGCGTTCAGCGGCCCCCCGCTGAGGGCGGGCCGCGCCGGCGCCGGGCGGAGGATCCGCGCGACGCGCGGCTCGTGACCGGCGAGCACGGCGACGATGTCGAAGCTCGAGAGCACGCCGCGCGCCCGGCCGTCAGCGTCGTCGCGTACGACGACGTGACCCTCGCCCGCCTGGACCATCCGCTCGGCGGCGCCGACAAGCGTCTCATCGGGCGCGATCGACGGCGCGTCCGGCACGCTGATCTCGTTCGCAGCGGTCGCACCCGCCACCGCAGCGCGCACGACATCGCGCGCGGTGATGAGACGCGGAGCGCCCGGATCGACGAGCACGGCATGCACTTGGTGGATGGCCATCAACTTCGCGACCTCGCTGAGCGCCGCGCACGGCGGACAGCTCACGAGCCCGGGCGACATGACCGTGTGCGCCTCGATTGCGGCCAGCGGGAAGGGGACGGTCGTGCTCATGACGCGACCGTAGTCCGCGCCCGCGCGGCCGCCATCCGCATTCAGCACGGAGCAGACACCCGGAGAAGCACGGAAGATCGCGACGGGACTTCTTGCTGCAGTGAAAGGGTGGCGAGCTACGTCCTCAACGCACCAGAGTCGTCGGCCGGCACCGCGGCCGCGATCGACGCCGTCCTCTCGCGCCGGATGGCGTTCGTCACCGGCAAGGGCGGGGTCGGCAAGAGCACCGTGCCGGCGGCGCTCGCGCTCGCGGCCGATGCCCGGGGGCGACGGACGATGATGTGCGATCTCGCCGGGATCGACCCCGACGCCGCACTGGCCGAGTGGATGACGAGGAACATCGGGCGTGCGGGCGAAGCGGTGCTCGCGCACTCGGAGACGTTTCGCTACTTCGTAGCGGCCGCGCCCGGCGCGCGCGAGCTCCTCACGATCGGCAAGGCGTGGGACCTCACGCGCCCACGTCGTGGCCGGCCGAAGGACCGGCTGGTCATCGTCGACGCGCCTGCCACCGGTCACGCGATCGCGCTGTTGCAGGCGCCGCGCACGTACACCCGCCTCGACCGCGTCGGCCCGATCGGCGCGCAGGCGGGCGAGATCCGCGCCTTCCTCGCCGACCCGTCCCGCAGCGCGATCGTGCTCGTCTGCACGCCGGCCGAGCTGCCGGTGACCGAGACGCTCGGTCTCGCGGAGGCCGTCGAGGACGCGACCGGCCGCCCGGCCGACGTCGTCATCGCCAACGAGGTGCTGGCCGACCGCTTCAGCGCGGACGAGGTCGAGCGGCTCGAGGCCGCGGTGGACTCGGTACCGCGGCTCCGCGCCACGGTCCGGCCCGCGCTCACCTCATGGCGTCGCGCGCACGAGCAGGAGGCCCAGCTGCGGCGGCTCGCCGCCGGCCTCGCCGTCCCGATTGTCGAGCTGCCGTTCCTCTTCGTCCCGGCCCTCGGGAGGCAGGAGCTCCGCACGCTCGCCGCGCACCTGGCTTCCGGCAGCGACGTTGCCTTATCGTCCTGACCATGGACGTCGTCGTTGCGGGCGGCGGTATCGCCGGCCTGGAAGGTCTCCTCGCGCTCCACGATATGGCGGGCGACCACGTGTCGCTCCGCCTCATATCGCCGGACCGCGACTTCTCCTATCGGCCACTCGCGGTGGCCGAGCCGTTCGGTCTCGGTCACGCCTACCACGTCCCGCTGAAGCAGGTCGCGGACGACGTCGGCGCCGAGCTCATCGTCGACGCGGTCGTCGGCGCTGACGATGCGAGCCGCCAGGTGCGGCTGCGCGACGGCGGCGCGCTCGGCTACGACGCGCTGCTCCTCGCCACCGGCGGGCGCCCCGTCGCGGGCATGGACGGCGCCACCACGTGGTGGCCCGAGGGGGATCCGGACGTCTACGGCGGGCTGCTGCGCGACATCGAGGAGGGCTACACGAAGCGGCTGGCGATCGTCGTCCCGCTCGGCGCCGTGTGGCCGCTGCCGGTGTACGAGCTGGCGCTCATGACCGCCGGCGAGGCGCGCGAGATGGGCCACGACGACGTCCAGGTGACGATCGTGACGCCCGAGCAGGCGCCGCTCTCGCTGTTCGGCGAGGAGGCGAGCGAGGCGGTGGCCGAGGAGCTGCGCTGGGCGGGCGTCGACCTCAAGACGGGGGTCGTCGCGCGCAAGGCGCCCGGCGGCCTGGTGCTCGATCCGGGCGCCGAGCAGCTGGACGCGCAGCGCGTCTTCGCCGTGCCGCGCCTCGAGGGCCCGGGCACCGAGGGCGTGCCGACCGACGAGGAGGGCTTCATCCGTGCCGACGACGACGGCCTCATCGAGGGCTGCGAGCGGACGTGGGCGGCGGGCGACGGCGTCGTCTCGCCGCTGAAGTTCGGCGGGCTCGCCACGCACCAGGCACGCCGCGCGGCGGCGGCGATCGCGCGCCTTGCCGGGGCCGGCGACGTGCCCGACCCGGGCGAGGCTGTCGTGCACGGCCAGTTGCTGGTGGGGCACCGCAGGCGGCGCCTGCGCAGCGGAGACGACGAGGGCGCTCCGCTCTGGTTCCCGAAGGGCAAGGTGGCCGGCGAGTACCTGCCGCGCTGGCTCGTCGAGCATGGCATCGCCCCGCCGCCGAGCGAGGAGACGCCGCCGGGCGGCGTGACCGTCAACCGGTCGCTGCGGGCGTTGCGCGGCGCAGAGGCGCAGCACCTGTTCGACCTCTCGCGCCGCCTGGACAGCCGCGATCCGGCCGTCGCGGCGCTGGGGCGCCGCATGCGCGAGCTGCGCGATCGCTGAGATGGGTGCCGCCGAGGACGTGCTGGCCTTCGTCCCGGCCGGCGCGGACGTGATCGTCCCGATGGCCAACGGCGAGCCGGTGGGCCTGCTCGACACGCTGGAGGCGCACCACGCGCGCCTGGACGGCGTCCGCGTGCACCAGATGCACGCGCTGCAGGAGCGCCCCTACATCCACGGGGCCTACGCGTCCCACCTCCGTCACGTCTCGTACTTCCTGTCGCACGCGACGCGCGAGGCGTATCGCGCTGGCACCTGCGACCTCGTTCCCAACAACTTCTCGGAGATGCCGGCGCTGCTGCGCTCGAGCACGCGCTGCTCACTCGTGGCGGCGGCGGCGACCCCGCCGGACCGCCACGGCTACGTCAGCCTCGGCACCAATGCCGAGTACGTCACCGCGCTCATCGGCCACGTCCCGTTCTTCGTCGAGATGAACCCGCGGATGCCGCGCACCTTCGGGCTCAACCAGCTGCACGTCTCGCAGCTGGTCGGATCGTGCGAAGCGGACCGCCCGCTCGTCGAGGTGCCGCCGGTGCAGCCCGACGAGCGCGACGAGGCCATCGCGGCCCGCATCGTGGAGCGCATCCCCAACGGCGCGACGCTGCAGGTCGGCATCGGCGGGGTGCCGGCCGCGGTGATGGCGTTCCTGCGCGACCACCGCGACCTTGGTATCCACACCGAGCTGCTCTCCGACGGCGTCATGGACCTGGTCGAGCGGGGCGTGGTCACCGGGACGCACAAGCAGCTGCGTCCCCGCAAGGTCGTCGCCACGTTCGCCCTCGGCACGCAGCAGTTGTACGAATGGCTCCACTTCAACGCCGCGGTCGAGATGCTTCCCGTCGACTGGGTCAACGACCCCCGGGTCATCGCCCGCGAGCGCGACTTCGTCTCCATCAACGCCACCACCGAGGTCGACCTCTACGGCCAGTGCGCGTCCGAGACGATCGCGGGCAGGTACTACTCGTCGAGTGGTGGCCAGGCCGACTTCGCCCGCGGCGCGATGTACGCCGAGGGCGGTCAGGCGTTCGTCGTGCTGCGCTCGACCACCCGCGACGGCCGCAGCCGCATCCGCGCGCAGCTCACCGATGGCTCCGTGGTCACCACGCTCAAGAACACGGTCGACCACGTCGTGACCGAGTGGGGCATCGCGGAGCTGCGTGGACAGCCGATCGCCGAACGCGCGCGGGCGCTCATCGCGATCGCGCACCCGGACCACCGCGACGCGCTCGAAGCGCAAGCGCGCGAGGCGGGGATCATTCCCCGCCCCGCGACGGTCTCCGGTCCGGCCGGCCCGGCTACTTGACGACGAACGGCAGCTTCTGGCCGGCCGCGAAGTGCCCGGGCATGAAGCACACGAACTCGTAGCGGCCGGGCTTGAGGTCGGCCATGACCGTCTCGCTCGCGCCCGGAGCGAGCTCCTTGCCCTTCACCAGGAAGGTCGACTCGTCGAGCATGCCGCCCGCCGCCTTCGGCGGGTCGGCGACGATTGCGAGGCCGTGCGTCGTCGCGCCGGTGTTCTTCACGGCGATGTGCACGTGCCCGGCGTTCAGCGTCGTCGTGTCGGCCTTGACCCACATCTCGCCCAACGTGGTGGTGACGTCGGCCCCCTCGGCGGTCGCGTCGTGGCCGGTCGTGGCGGGCGGCGCGGGCGCCGCCACCTTCGGGGCGCCCGTCGTGTGCAGGATCCCCGCGGCGCCCTTGACCATGTCGCCGAACGCGTGGGTGACGAACGGGAAGTTGCCCTGCTGGTCGAGCGTGAACTCGACCCATCCGCCCTGCGACGGGGCCAGCGACACCGTCTGCGAGTCGTGGCCCACGACGCCCTCGACGTAGGTGCGATCGAAGACCGTGCCGATGACGTGGAACGCGCTCCACTTGCTCGGGCCGGCGTCGAGGATGTACATGCGGATCCGCTCGCCGCGGCGCACCGTGATCGGGTTGGCCTTGTACTGGTTGGCGTAGCCGTTGAACGCCATGACGTCGGGCGTCTCCGCGTTCATCTTGTTCATGTCCGCCGGCTTGCCCGGCGCGCCGAGGTAGAACTCCTCCTGGGTCAGCCACAGCTCCTTGTCGACCGGCGGCAGGTTGCGCGGCTTGACGACCATCATGCCCATCATCCCGGCGCTCGTGTGCATGAGCACCGGCTGCGTCGCGCAGTGGTACATGAAGACGCCCGGATGCTTGGCGACGAAGTCGATCGTGAGCTTCTTGCCGGGAGCGACGTCGATGTAGTTCTTGTTCGGCGCGACCTCGGCGGCGTGGAAGTCGATCGAGTGCGCCATGTTCACGGCCATCTTCTTCGAGCCGCCGTTGACAAACGTGATCTGCACCTTGTCGCCCTGGTTGACGACGATCGGCGGGCTCGCGGCGGTGCCCCGGTACGTCTTGCCGTTGACGGCGTAGCTCCACGCCTCGGTCGGGGCGAGGTTCGGGTCGACCTGGGTGACGTGCTGGAAGACGTCGACCGTGAACTTCTTCACCGCGCCCGGCGGGACTGCCGGGAGCGTCGGATCGACCTTGGCGAACTTCTCGAACGAGACGCCCTTGGCCTGGGCCAGCGTTGGCGCCTTGGCCGGCGCGGTGGCGCCTGCGCTCGCCGCGCGCTTGACGACGGTGGTCGTCTCGCCGGAGCCGCCGTTGGCGAAGGCGAAGACGGACACGATGATCGCGAGGATCACACCGAGACCGACGAGACCTACCGCGATCATC